>DATCPJ010000235.1:0-7970 GCA_036570145.1 Candidatus Dormiibacterota bacterium | reverse complement strand
GCGCGGACCATGGAGGGACGACGGGGGCCCTGCACCGCGGACTATGAAGGAGCGGTTACCCAATTCATGCGCCGTCCATGTAAGAATCGAAGGCAAGCATTTCGTAGATCGTCTTGGTTCGGTCTTACCAAGGGAGCACCTTCAGGAGGGCGCGCAAATGGCGGAGATTCGGGACATCACGGATTACCTGGCCAAGGACGCGCTGTCGCGTCGAAGATTCCTCCAGGCCGCTGGACTTGTCGCGGCCTCGCTTACCGCTGGTCCCCTGCTGGAGGCGTGCGGTGGCAGCAGCGGCACTGGCGGGACGACCGGCACCGCCGCCTACGTCGCGCCCAAGGCCAAGGCGGGCGCCAAGGTCCAGCTGCTGCAGTGGAACAGCTTTGTCAAGGCGGCCGACGACGAGTTCAAGCGCCAGGCCGCCGAGTTCAGCCAGCTCAACGGCTGCACGGTCACCATCCAGACCGTGTCGGGCGACGACCTGATCGCCAAGACACCGGCCGCGGTCGAGGCCGGCTCCGGCCCGGACATCATCCAGATGGAGTACGGCTGGCCGCACCTCTACGAGACCGCCTGCGTCGACGTCACCGCCGACGTCAACTACCTGAAGTCGAAGCTCGGCGCGATCCATCCCGTCAACGACGCCTTCTGCAAGGTCGGCAGCAAGTACCGCGCGATCCCGTACACCCAGGTCCCCAACGCCTGGAGCTACCGGACCGACATCTTCCAGCAGGCGGGGATCAGCAAGTTCCCGACCACTTGGGATGAGCTCGCCGCCGCGGGCAAGACGCTGACCGACAAGAAGCTCGGCCAGATCGCGGTCAGCTTGGGGCATGCCTACGGCGACGCGATCACCATGTGGTACCCGGTCCTCTGGGACTTCGGGGGCAGGGAGGCCACGCCCGACGGCAAGACGGTGACGATCAACTCCAAGGAGACCCTCGCCGCGGTCACCTGGGCGATCAACGCCTGGAAGTCGAACTCGATCTCCCAGACCACGCTCAGCTGGCTCGATCCCGACAACAACCAGGCCTACCACTCCGGCCTGATCAGCGCCACCCTCAACGGGGCCTCGATCTACCTCAAGGAGAAGTTGATCAACAAGAAGTACGACCAGGTCACCGACAACGCCGGCATGCCGTCAGGGCCGAAGGGCCTCTCCACCCTTAACCTGATCTTCAACCATGCCGTGATGAGCTGGTCGCCCGAGCAGGAGACCGCTCGAGCCTTCCTGCTCTGGGCGATGGACCCGGCCCAATACTCGAAGTGGATGGGTGTGGCGTCGGGCTACGACGCCGGACCGTACGCCTCCTTCACGAACGACCCGGTCTGGAACAACGACCCGAAGCTGAAGCCCTTCCACGACGTCGTCGCCAACGGCAAGTGGCCAGGGTGGCCGGTGACGCCCGGAAAGGCGACCGCGAACTCCCAGGTGCAGTTCACAATCGTGGACATGTTCGCCAAGGCCGTGACCTCCGGCGACGCCAAGGGATCGATCACCGACGCCGAGCAGAAGCTCAACAGGATCTATGGGAAGCCTTCCTGACGGCCAAGGGGGGTCGGGCCCCCCCTTCCAAAACCCTCCCACGCGGCGCGACGCACCGGTGTCGATTCAAAACAACTCGCCCGGCCGGGGTGAACCCGGCCTACGCGCCACGCAAAGGGCTGCTCGATGACATCCGGCCACCTTATGGCAGGACGCAGCCGCAGCTCATGAGCTCGATAACCCTGCCCAAGGTCGCGGGGACGCCGAAGCGGGGCCGGCTGCACAACCGGGTGATGCAGCGCGAGTCGACCCTCGGCTACGCCCTGCTCGTACCGACCATGCTCATGCTGCTGGTCTTCCTCGCCTGGCCTTTTCTCTGGGGAATCTGGCTCTCGGTCAGCAATGCCGAGATCGGCAACGACTCGAGCCATTTCGTCGGCATCGGCAATTTCGTCTACAACCTGAGCGACACGATCTTCGTCCAGAGCTTTTGGAACACGATGGCGTACACCGCTATCACGACCGTGTTCAAGTTCGGGCTCGGGATGTCGATGGCCCTCCTGCTCAACCAGGTCTTTCCCCTCCAGCGCTTCGCACGGGCTGCCCTGCTGCTGCCCTGGATCATCCCCAGCGTGCTCTCGACGCTCGCCTGGCGCTGGATGTTCGACCCCACCTTCAGCATCCTCAACTGGGTGCTGATGCATTCCATCCACAGCGGCGGCGTCAACTGGCTGGGAACGACCAACACCGCCCTGGCGTCGATCTTCATCGTGAACATCTGGCGCGGTGCCCCCTTCTACGGCATCTCCCTGCTCGCCGGTCTCCAGACCATCCCGCCCGACCTCTATGAGGCGGCGCGGGTTGACGGGGCCAGCCGCTGGCAGCAGTTCCGCGAGATAACGCTGCCCCTGCTCCGGCCCGTCCTGCTGGTGGTCCTGATGCTCTCCACCATCCTGACCTTCGCCGACTTCCAGCTGCCCTACGTGCTCACCCGTGGGGCGCCTTACAACTCGACCAACGTGCTCGCGACCTGGGCCTTCAACATCGGCGTCCCCGGCGGCAGCATCGGCCTCGGCGCCGCCATCTCCCTGGTGCTGTTCCCTCTGCTCGCCATCGCGATCACCGGGGTCCTGGTCTCACTCCGGAGCAAGGAGTGAGCAGATGGCGGTAGCAGCGCGGTCCCGGCAAACCAAGACTGAGAAGCCGATCTGGGACCGGACTGCCGGAAGGTGGATCCGGATCTACATCCCCCTCTTCCTCTTCATCCTGATCACGCTCTTCCCGTTCTACTGGATGATCGTCACCTCCTTCAAATCGGACCAGGAGCTGCTCGACCAAAACGCGAACCCGATGTTCGTGGTCGTGCCGACACTCCACCACTACCAGTTCCTCTTCTTCGAGAGCCACTTCGCCCAATGGCTCCTGAACACGACGATCATCGCGTTCGCTTCGACCGGGATCTCGCTCTTCTGCAGCGTCCTGGCCGGCTACGCGCTCGCCCGGCTCCGCTTCAAGGGCGCCAACTCGATCGGCTGGGGCATCTTCATCACCTACCTGGTGCCGCCGACGCTGCTCTTCCTGCCCCTCGCGCTCCTGATCAAGACCTTCCACCTCTTCAACAACCTGTTCGCGCTGATCCTCACCTACCCGACCTTCCTGATCCCCTTCTGCACCTGGCTCCTGATCGGCTACTTCAAGAGCATCCCGCGGGAGCTGGAGGAGTCGGCCCTGGTCGACGGGGCGACCCGCCTGCAGGCGATGTTCCGCATCGTGGTGCCACTCGCGCTGCCCGGCATCCTGAGCGCGGGGATGTTCGCCTTCACGCTGAGCTGGGGCGAGTTCCTCTACGCGCTGATCTTCATGAACGACACCCAGACCAAGACCCTCCCGGTGGGGATCGTCCAGGAGCTGATCCGGGGCGACGATTTCTTCTGGGGCCAGCTGATGGCGGCCGCTCTGCTGGCCTCGATCCCGGTCGCCCTGCTCTATTCCTTCTTCGTCGACTACTTCGTCGCCGGGATGACCGCGGGAGCCGTGAAGGGGTGACGCGTCACGCGAATTTTGGGGGGTCGGTGCCCGATCCCGTGTTCTAGGATTACCGAAAGCAAATGGCATCTGTCAGCTATGAGAACGTGACGAAGCGGTTCGCCGGTGACACGCTGGCGGTCAACAACCTGAGCCTCGATGTGAAGGACACCGAGTTCATGGTCCTGGTCGGCCCCTCCGGGTGTGGGAAGTCGACCGCCCTCCGTATGCTCGCGGGCCTCGAGGACATCACCGAGGGCGAGATCAAGATCGGCGACAAGGTCGTCAACGACATGCCGCCCCGCGACCGCGATATCGCGATGGTTTTCCAGTCCTACGCCCTCTATCCCCACATGAGCGTCTACGACAACATGGCGTTCGGCCTCAAGATGCGGGGCACGCCGAAAGCGGAGATCGAGCGCCGCGTCACCAATGCGGCCGAGATCCTCGAGCTGGGACCGCTGCTCAAGCGCAAGCCGCGCCAGCTTTCCGGCGGCCAGCGCCAGCGGGTGGCGCTGGGTCGGGCGATCGTTCGCGAGCCGCAGGTGTTCCTCCTCGACGAGCCGCTCTCCAACCTCGATGCCAAGCTCCGAATCCAGACCCGGATCGAGCTCCAGAAGCAGCATCGGGCGCTCCACGCGACCTTCATCTACGTCACCCACGACCAGGTCGAGGCGATGACGATGGGCGACCGGATCGCGGTCATGCGCGACGGCATCCTGCAGCAGGTCGCGCCGCCGCGGGAGATCTACGACAACCCGGCGAACATGTACGTGGCGGGCTTCATCGGCAGCCCCACGATGAACTTCATCCCGGCGACCGTCCAGGGCACCACCGTGAAGGCATCCGGCTTCGAGCTCGAGCTGCCCCGCGCGCCCGGGGTCGAGAAGGGGACACTGGGGATCCGCCCCGAGGCGCTGACCGAACGGCCGAAGGAGGGTCACGCGGGACTCGACCTGAAGGTCGAGGTGGTCGAGATCCTCGGTTCCGATCAGTTCCTCTACGGGACAGTCGGTGCCGACGCGATCACCGCCCGGGTCGATCCCAACCTGAAGGTCGAGCCCGGCGACCGGGTGCGCCTCGGCGTCGACACCCGCCGCCTGCACCTCTTCGACCTCGAGACCGAGAAGGCGATCCTTTAGCCCCTCAAGGCCTCGTTCGTTCTGCGATCTTCTTATAGTCAAGCCATCATGAAATGGCATACGCTTAGAGATGTCTTCGATGGCAAATGGCAGGTGCATTCCCTGAAGCTGTCACGGCGTAGGATCGCGCTCTCCGGGGCGCTTGTGGTCGCGCTCGGCGCGCTTGCCATGAGCGCGGCAGCCGCGCTCCCGAAGGGGACGCTGGTCGCCGCCACCTCGAGCACCTTCTCCTTCGGTCAGCTCTCTGCCGGAAGCGGAGGGGGAACGGGCTGCGGGCTCAACCAGGACGGTGAGCCGACGGCCCATGTCTCGGCCGCGGGCAACGTCTTCGTGGGCTCCGAACGCGGGTTGGGCGGTGGCAGCGATGGCTGGGTCGGCCTGAACCAGGCAGGCGGCGAGGCCGCTGACGCCTGTTCCGTCCACTACGCCGGGCAGCCCAATGCGGTGGCGGGGATCGGGGCGTCCGGCGGCGACATCGACTCCGCCTGGGCGAGCGCGCCGGGAACCAACGGCAACTACACGCTGTACGTCGCCAGCCTCAACCTGGGCTCGGTTGCGGTGGCCCATTCCACCGACAACGGGGCGACCTTCAGCAACGTCCCCGTCCAGGTGGGCCTCCCCGGGGACGACCGGGAATGGATCGCCGCCTACGGCTCCGCGACATCGCTGCTGACCTTCCACGACATCTCGACCAGCGAGATCGACGTGCTCCGCTCCGACAACGGTGGGGCCACCTATACCCAGATCTCCCAGGCGATCGCGCTCGCCGACTACAAGGCCATGAACAACGAGCTCGGCAATGTCGCCATCGATCGCCGCAACACCGCCGGCGCGGCCGCGGGCCAGTTTTGGGCCTACCAGTCCTTCGTGGCGCCATCCACCGCCACCGGCGCCGCCTACAACGAAGCCTTCCTCGCCGTGTCGGGCGACGGCGGGAAAACCTGGCAGGACCGGGCGATCGCCTGCAGCATCGAGAGCAAGAGCCTCAACCACAACTTCCCGAACGTGTCCGTCGCTCCCAACGGGTCGATCTGGTACGCGTGGTCGGACGACACCAACATCTTCACCGCCACCTCGTCTGACAACGGCTCGACCTGGACCTGCTCACCGGCGGTGAGCAGCAACACCGGGAAGGCGATCTTCCCCTGGCTGGGGGCGACCTCGAACGGGGTCGACCTCGTCTTCTACGGCGCTTCCGGGGCGACCTCGACCTGGTACGCCTACTTCGCCCAGAACCTCGCCGGCACCATCACCGGCTGGGCGGCGCCGGAGCAATTGATGTCCGTTCACAGCGGCGCGGTCTGCGAGGGCGGCGTCTCCTGCACGGGCGGCCGGCAGCTGCTGGACGACTTCGCCGTCGACACCGATCTGCAGGGTTGGGCTCACATCGCCTATTCCCACGACGCGCCCGACCTGGGCGGCACGGGCAGCTACACCGGCTACGCGATCCAGACCGGCGGCAGCCCGGTGGGCTACCCGAACTAGCTTCGTTCGTTACCCTCCCCGCTCTGCGGGGAGAGTCCTCTTACTTTCCTGCCAGCTTCAGCAGTTCCTCTATCGGCTTCATGTCGAACGGCTGCATGCCGCGGATGATCAGCTGCTGGGCGCCCGCCGCCAGCAGGTCGTCCACAACCTCGAGGTTGTCGGCATTGACCGAGCAGGTCCTCTCGATCGCCTTCGGGTCGCGCCCGACCTTCGCGCACCACTCGCTGAGGATCTCGTTCTTGCGCTTCCAGGTATCGACGGGTGGAAACGTGTTCCAGAGGTCGGCGTACTGCGCCGTCAGCTTGAGGGTGACC
The DNA here is from genome assembly GCA_036570145.1 of Candidatus Dormiibacterota bacterium. GTDB lineage: Bacteria > Chloroflexota > Dormibacteria > Dormibacterales > Dormibacteraceae > UBA6019. The sequence goes on along the minus strand of DATCPJ010000235.1, from coordinate 1,521 downwards.
TTCTCGCCGGCGCCTCCGATCATGATCGGGATCTTGCCGTCGCCATGGGCGGCATCCAGCTTGCGGAGCCGCTCTTTGATCCGGGGCAGGGCCTTCCCCAGCTCACGCAGCCGGGAGGGAGCATCCCCGAACTCGAAGCCGTACTCTTGGTAGTCGCGCTCGAACCAGCCCGCGCCGATGCCTAGGATCGCCCGGCCGTGGCTCAGCCGGTTCAGCGTCCACACCTCATAGGCGTAGAACTCCGGATTGCGATAGGCGACCGAGGAAACCAGGGTTCCGAACTGCGCCCGCTTCGTCTCCGCCGCGATCCCGCTGAGGATCGGGGTGCTCGCGTAATGGGGCCCTTCCGGGTCGCCGTAGAGCGGGTACATGTGGTCCCAGACGTAGATGACGTCGACGCCCAGGGAGTCCGCGCTGCGGTACGCCTCGCGGATCTGGTCGGTGGTGCAGTGCTGGGGATGGATCTGGTAGCCGACTCGAAAACTCACCATCTACTTTCTAACCTAGGCATTGAGGCCGGTATTCGGCCCCACCCTGCCGTCCCCACAATGTGGGGAGGGTGCCTTCTGTTATGAAGGTGGTCGGGTGACGGCGCCCTTGGCAGCCGATCCGACGAGCGCGGCGTACTTCGCCATCACGCCGGTCGCGTAGGGGGCTACCCGCGGCCGCCAGTCCTTCATCCGCTCGGCGATGTCGACGCCCTCGACGTCGACCCGGCGGTTGTCGACGTCGATGCTGATCCGGTCGCCCTCGCGGACCGCCGCCAGGGGACCGCCGATCGCCGCCTCGGGCGCGACGTGCCCGAGCATCAGCCCGTTGGTCCCACCGCTGAAGCGGCCGTCGGTCACCAGCGCGACCTGCTCGCCCCAGCCCTTGCCGACGATCGCGGCGGTGACCGAGAGCATCTCCGGCATCCCGGGGCCGCCGCGCGGCCCCTCGTAACGGATGACGACGACGTCGCCGGGCTTGATGCTCCCGCGGAGCACCGCATCGAGCGCCCCGTCCTCGTCGTCGAAGACCCGCGCCGTCCCCGCGAAGGTGCGCATGGTGTGGCCCGTCACCTTGGCGATGGCGCCTTCCGGCGCGATGTTGCCGCGCAGGATCACGAGCCCGCCCTCGGGGGCCAGCGCGTCATCGAGACGATGGACGACGTTCTGCCCGGGAGCTTCGACGACCCGCTCCACCTCCTCGCCCAGCGGCCGGCCGGTGACCGTCATGGTGGAACCGTCGATGAAGCCGCCCTCGATCAGCCGCTTGGTCACCAGCCCGATCCCGCCGGCGTTGTAGAGGTCGACCGCGAAGTAGTTCCCCCAGGGCTTCATGTCGGCGATCAGCGGCGTTCGCCGGCTGATCCGGTCGATGTCGTCGATCGTGATCTCGATCCCGACCTCCGCCGCGAGAGCCGGGATGTGGAGGGCCACGTTAGTCGAGCCGCCCGACGCCGCCGCCGCGTCCGGCGGTTCGACCAACGTCGCCCTCCACATCCCCGCCATCGCAGCCGAGCTTGGGATCGAGATCACG
>DATCPJ010000234.1:0-8763 GCA_036570145.1 Candidatus Dormiibacterota bacterium | reverse complement strand
AGCAAGCCGGTCGAGGGCAACCCGGTCAGCCGGGTCTTCGGCAGGCTGAGAAGGCCCCGCAGGCTGGTGGAACAGGGGATCGAGCCAGGTGGCGATCCTGGCGAGTCGAGCCCTAGGAGCTGACGGAGGAGCGGAGGGAGCCTAGCAGCGCTAGGCGACCGAGCACCGGACGAGGCGACAACGGGATCGGCCGCCAGGGGCGGCAGATGGCCGATACCGAAGGGACCCTGTTCCGCCAGCCTGCTAAGTCGGCGGCTCCAGCTCCTGAAGGAACTCGATCACCTTCCGAGTGAGCTGGCTCGGCGTCGAGGCGCCGCTGGTCACGCCGACACGCTTCACGCCGCGGAACCACTCTGGATCGATCTCCTCCAGCGTGTCGATGAGGAAGGCCGGCTTGCCGCCCTTCTTCTCGACAACCTCAACCAGGCGCTTGGAGTTGGAGGAACGGGTGCTGCCGACCACGATCACGAGGTCGACATCCTTGGCGGCCTCCACGGCGGCCTCCTGCCGCTCCTGCGTCGCCCGGCAGATCTCGTTGTGGACCTCGGCCTGCGGGTAGCGAAGCCGGACCTTCTCGATCAAATCGTCCGTGTCCCAGACCGAAAGCGTTGTCTGGCAGGTGATCGCGACCTTCGCGGACTCGATCTGGAGCGATTCGATGTCCGCCTCCTCCTGTACAAGGTGCACGCGACCCGGGCCGTGGCCGATGGCGCCCTCCGGCTCGGGATGGCCGCGGAGGCCGATGTAGACGACCTCGTAGCCGTCGGCGACCAACCGGTCGATCAGGTCATGGGTGCGGATCACGTCCGAGCAGGTGGCGTCGACGGCGTTGAGGCCCATCGCCCGCGCCTTCTCCTTGACCGCCGGCGAAACGCCATGGGCGGTGAAGATGACGGTGCCCTCTTTGATCTTGTCCAGGCCGGCCATCCGATCCTCGGCATCGACCAGCTTCACGCCGTGCTCCTGCATCTCGTCGGTGACGTGGGTGTTGTGGACGAGCAGCCCCAGCATGTGGACCGGGCCCCTGGTCTCCTCACCGACATGCTTGGCGATCCGGATCGCGTCGACCACCCCGTGGCAGTAGCCGCGAGGGGTGATCTTGAGGACGTCCATCGAGGTAAAGCCTACCCAGCCACCCCAGAGAACATGTCGGGCTCGGGCTTGGGCGCGCCCAGCTCGCCCCGCGCCAACTGGTAGAACTCCCGGCCGAAGGCACGGCGGAACTCCTCGTCGGGGGTGTTCATGAAGAACATCTCGGGCGAGTTCTGGCTCAGGTGGGCGCGGAAGGCGTCCCGCTTGCGATCGATGTAGGCGCCGACGTCGACGATCGTCGTCAGCAGCTCGTCGGGGACTCCCATGCCCGGGATCTGGGTGAAAGGGCTGGGCCGGCCGGCTTCGGCCATGCGGGCTCCCATCGCCTCGATGTAGGAGCGTGGGATGGCGTTCCAGTACAGCTTGCGCGGCTCCCAACCCTCCGCTTTGAGGAGGTCGAGCGCGGCGCTGGTCACGTGGTGGGCCTTGACATGGTCGGGGTGGAAGTAGGTGCCGGTCGGGTCATAGGTCACCACGACCTCAGGGCGCTCCTCGCGGAGGGTCTTCGCCAGCCGCTCGGCCGCCTCGGCGAGAGGAGCCTGGTGGAAGCTCGCGGGGTTCTCGTTGTCGGCCGTTTCCCGCATGCCCGAGTCGCGGTAGCCCAGGAACTCCTGCCGGTCGACGCCGAGGATCTCGCCCGCGCGCCGCAGCTCCTCGGTGCGGATCTCGGCCAAGCGCGGCCGGGAGGCCGCCTCGTCCATGTTCGAGATCTCCCCGACCTCACCCCGGGTGGCGGTCACCAGCACCACGCGGTGGCCTTCGTCGTGCGCCTTCATCATCACGCCGCCGGTGCTGATCGCTTCGTCGTCCGGGTGGGCGTGGACCAGGAGGAGAGTGCTCACAGCTCGTCTAACAGCATGGCAAGGCCGCCTGTTCCGGGCGGCCCGATGATCCGGTCGGCGACCTCGAGCAATTCCGGCGGCGCGCCCTCGACGGCGACCGCCAGTCCCGCCCAGGCGAGCATCGGTCGGTCGTTGCGGCCGTCGCCGGCGGCGACCGTCTCCGCCTGGGCCACGCCCAGCCGCTCGGCGAGGAACTTGAGGGCCGTCCCCTTGTCGGCGGTGGGGATCGTCATCTCGAGGTAGGTCGGGAGCGAAGTGGCCACGAAGAGCCGGTCCTTCCACCGTTCCCGAACGATCGGCAGCAGCTCGTCGATCTGTTCCTCGGGCGCGACGATGACGAGCTTGGGCGTCGTCGGGCCCATCGCCTGGTCCAGGTCGGCGACGATCTGCGGCTGCAGGCCGGAGTGGTGGGCGTACTCCCGGCCCTCCTCCGTGTCGTGCTCGACCAGGAGGACGTCGTCCCGGTAGGCGTTGACGTGGAGGCGGCGCTGCCGGGCGAACTCGATCACCTCCATCGACAGCTCGTGGGGGATGCCGTGGTCAAGCAGCAGCGACCCGTCCGGCGCCCGGACCTGGGCGCCCTGGTAGCAGATCACCGGCTCGGTCAGCTGGAAGCGCTCGACCCACTGGACGGCGCCCGAGTAGGGCCGCCCGGTGCAGGCCGCGACCAGCAAACCACGCTTGCGGGCGGCGGCCAGCGAAGCCTCATCGCGGGGATCGACCGAGAGGTCGAGGCCGACGATCGTCCCGTCGAGGTCGAGAGCCAGCAACCGGTAAGCACCGCTACCGCTGCTGATTGAAGACCTCTGGGTTGACGATGTTGGGCGGCCGCCCGCCGCGGACGCCGGTGATCAGGTTGCGCGCCGCCATCTCCGACATCTGAGAGCGCGTGCGCACCGAACCGCTCGCGATGTGCGGCGTCAGGATGACGCTGTCCAGCTTCAGCAGCTCGGGGTGCACGTCCGGCTCGTTCTCGTAGACGTCGAGACCGGCGGCGAAGATCTGGTGGGTCTTGAGCGCCTCGGCCAGGGCGGCCTCATCGACGACCGGGCCCCGCGAGGTGTTGACGAGCACCGCGCTCGGCTTCATGGTCGCGAATTGCGCGGTCGAGAAGAGGTGGCGCGTCGCCCCCGTCAGCGGCACGTGGACGCTGACGAAGTCGGACTCGCTGAGCAGCTGGTAGAGGTCGGTCCGGCTGGCCCCGAGCTCCAGCTCAACCTCCGGCGCCGCGGGCAGCTCGTCGTAATAGAGGACCTTCATGCCGAAGGCGCGCGCTCGCCGTGCGACGCCGCGGCCGATCCGGCCGAAGCCGACGATGCCGATCGTGGCCTGGAAGACGTCGTGGCCGAGGAGCATGTCGATGGCCCATCCCTTGAAGGCGCCGGAGCGGACGAAACGATCTCCCTCGAGCAGCCTCCGGCTCGCCGCCATCAGCAGCGCGAAGGCGAAGTCGGCGGTGGTGTCGTCGAGCACCCCTGGTGTGTTGCAGACCATGACCCCGTACTTGGTCGCAGCCCCGACGTCGATGTTGTCGTAGCCCACGGCGACATTCGCGACCACCTTCAGGCCCGGCGTGGAGAGCACCTCCTCGCCGATCGGATCCATCAGCTGGGTGACCATCCCCCGCGCCCCCTCGGCGGCCTTGCGGAGCAGCTCGACCGGGTGCTTGTACTGGTTGGGCAGGATGCGCAGCTCGCACGCCTCCCGGAGCAGGGTGGGCCCCGGCTCGAGGATCGGGTGCGTGACGACGACGATGGGGCGCGCATCGGGCGAGGGTGAAGGCGAGCCGGAAGACTGCTGCTGTGGCCACTCGCTCATGGCTGCAGACCGAGCTGAGAGGCGATCGGTTTCAACGCGTCTCTGACCGTCGCCACGTGCTCGTCGAAGGGTACGCCCAAAAGTTCCGCCCCGGCGACCAGGTCCTCGCGGTGGACGGCGCGCGCGAATGCCTTGTCCTTCATCTTCCTGCGGACGCCGGCCGGCTCCACCGAGCTGAGCGACTTGTCGGGCTTGACGAGGGCGCAGGCGATCACGAATCCCGACATCTCGTCGACGGCGAAAATCGCCTTGCGGATCGGGGTGTCGCGGTCGAGGCCGGTGTCGCCGTGGGAGTAGGCGTCCAGGATCAGGTCCTCGGGCCAGCCCCGCTCGCGGAGGATGCGCACGTTCGAGTGCGGGTGCTCGGTCGGGAAGCGCTCGTAGTCGAAGTCATGGATCAGGCCGACGATCGCCCAGCGCTCCTCGTCCTCGCCGTGCCGGCGGGCGTAGGCGCGCATCGATGCCTCGACGCTGAGCATGTGCCGCTTCAGCGTCTCCGACTGTGTGAACTCGGTCACCAGCGCCCAGGCGTCTTCCCGCGTTTTGTTCATCCTTGAAGGATCTCGGTGATCCCGCGGAGCACCTTGGCGAGCTGGTCGCGGGTGCCGATCGTGATCCGCAGCCAGCCGTCGAGCGGCGGCTTGGTGAAGTAGCGGACCAGGATCCGGCGTTGCTTCAGGCCCTCGAAGACGGCGTCGGCAGCGACGCCGTCCGGCGGGTGGGTGAAGACGAAGTTGGCCGAGGTCGGCGAGACCAGGAAGTCGAGCGCCTGCAGCTCGCCGGCGAACCACTCCCGGTCGGCGATGACGCGGGAGACCATCCGGTCGCGGTGGCCGCGATCCTCCGCCGCCGCCTTCGCCGCCACGATGCTCAGCCGGTCGAGGTTGTAGGAGTCCTTGACGGTGTCGAGCGCGGCGAGGAGGTCGGGATGGCCGAAGGCGAAGCCGATCCGCATACCGGCCAGCGCGTAGGCCTTGGACATCGTGCGCAGGATGAGCAGGTTGTCGTGACTCTCCAGCAGATCGAGCCGGGACTCGGGCGCGAAGTCGACGTAGGCCTCGTCGAGCACGATCACGCCCTGGGCCGAGGCGACCACCCGCTCGACCTCCTCTCGGCCGTACCAGGTGCCCGTCGGGGAGTTGGGGTTGACCAGGAACTTGAGCGGGGCCGGATCGTCGGCGAAGCTCTGCGGCAGCGACCAGCCCTTTCCCAGCGGGTGGGGCGAGGGCACCGCCTCGTGGATCCCGCAGAGCGGCTCCAGCAAGGGATAGGTCGGCCAGGTGAAGGCGACCCGCTCACCGGCTCCCGCGAAGGCCCGGAAGCACATCGCGATCAGCTCGTCCTCGCCGTTGCCGAGCCGGACCCAGGCCGGGTCTAGCCCGTGGGAGGCGGCGAGGGCGTCGGCGGCGGGATCGGACATCGGCGGTGGGTAGAGCCTCAGCGACTCGCCGATCGCCTCCCGGAGCGCCTCGATCACGCGCGGCGAAGGCGGGTACGGCGACTCGTTCGTGTTGAGCTTGATCCAGTCCTCGCCGTCCGGCGGCTGCAGGCCGGGCACGTAGGGCTCGAAGCCACGCAGGCTCTGCTTCAGGAAGCGCGGCGGCATTCGAGTAGGAAGCACTCCAGGTTGAGTCGCGGGCTGACGTTCTGCTCGTGGTGCCCGAGCGTGTCGTAGGAGAGCTCGAGGAGGCGGGCCCAGGTCGCCGGGTGGAGGTCGCCGAGCATCCGCCGGCGGATCTCCATCTGCCAGCTCCCGAGGGCCTCGACCACGGGATCCTCGTGCTCCTTCTCGGAGCTTCGCCAGGCCATCTGGAGCGCGTCCAGCTCCTCGGCCAGCTGGAGCGGAACGTCGCGGGGAGCGCCGATGACCTCCTCCAGCCGCCGGGTCCACGCCGCGTGCCGCTCGAGAACCTCCGCGTCGGTGGCCGCCCGAACAGCCCAGCCGGGGCGGCCGCGGGAGAGGCCGGCCAGCTCTTCGGCGCGGTCGGCCGCGACGCCTTCGGCGACCAGCAGCTGGGCGATCTCACTTTCCGCGACCGGGTGGAAGCCGACCCGCTGGCAGCGAGAGACGATCGTCGGAATCACGACGAAGGGCGACACGCTGGGCGTGGTCAGGATGATGACCCGGTTCGGGTGTGGCTCCTCCAGCGTCTTGAGGAGGAGGTTCTGGGACAGGTCTGCCAGCCGTCCGACGTTGCTGAGGACGGCCACCCGGCGACGGCCGACTGCCGGTTTCAGGTTCAGGAAGGCCTGGAGGGACTGGGAGTGGAACTCCGGGCCCTCGTCGGAGATGAGGCGGAGCTCGTTGACCTTGAGAGCGCCGATCCGGTCATCCTCCCAGTAGTCGGGGTGCCGGCTCAGCGGCGCCTCGGGCAGCAGCATCGCGGCGAACCGGCGGGCGACGCCGGTCTTGCCCAGCTGTGGCTCGCCCGTGAAGAGGTAGGCGTGGGCGAGGTGGCCGGCCTGGAGCTGGCTCTCCAGCAGGCGCAGCACCCGGCGATGGCCCGCGACGCCCTCGAATCCGGCCCCCGTCATGAATGGCAAAGGGTAGTCGGTATCCTCACCGGGATGAAGCGCCTCAGCCTCGCCCTGGCGCTTCACAACCACCAGCCGGTCGGCAACTTCGGCTGGGTCCTCGAGCAGCTCTACCGGGACAGCTACCTGCCCATGGTCGAGACATTGGAGGCGCATCCGCGGGTGAAGGTCGCCCTCCACTACACCGGCCACCTGCTCGACTGGCTGCGGGAGTGGCACCCGGAGCTGGTGGAGCGGGTCAGGGGGCTCGTGGCGCGCGGCCAGGTGGAGGTGATGGGGGGCGGCTACTTCGAGCCGATCCTGCCCTCCATCCCGGACCGCGACAAGGCGCTCCAGCTGACGCGGCTCCGGGACACGGTGGAGGAGTGCTTCGGCCGCCGGCCGGACGGCGTCTGGCTCGCCGAGCGGGTCTGGGAAGCGTCCCTGGCGCAGCCGCTGGCAGAGGCCGGCTACCGCTACACGATCCTCGACGACGCCCACTTCTCGAGGGTGGGCCTGGCCGAGGACCAGCTCTTCCAGCCCTTCCTGACGGAGGAGCAGGGAGCGTCCCTCACCCTCCTCGCGACCGGTACCAAGATGCGCTACCTGATCCCCTGGCGGAGCGTCGAGGAGTGCCTCGAGTACTTCCGGGAGACGGCCTCAGAGGAGCCCCGGCTGGTGCTGATGGGCGATGACGGCGAGAAGTTCGGCGGCTGGCCGACCACCGCCAAACTGTGCTGGAAGGAGCGCTGGGTCCCGCGCTTCTTCGAGATGCTGGAGGCCAACGCCGACTGGCTCGAGGTCGTCCTCCCCGGCGACTACGTGGAGAGCCACCGGGCCCGCGGGCCGGTCTATCTGCCAGCCGGCAGCTACCCGGAGATGCTGAAGTGGTCGGGCGGCTTCTGGCGCAACTTCATCGCGCGCTACCCGGAGGTCAACGCGATGCACAAGAAGATGCTCCGCGTATCCGAGCGGGTCGAGGCGGCGGGTTCGCCCGCCGAGGCGGTCACCCACCTCCTCCGGTCCCAGGCGAACGACGCCTACTGGCACGGCGTGTTCGGAGGCGTCTACCTTCCCCACCTGCGGAGCGCCGTCTGGCGCAACCTGCTGGCGGCGGAGCGAGCGGTCAGCCAGAGCGAGGGCGAGCTTCGCCTGGAGGTCACCGACTACGACTTCGACGGCGACTTCGAGCTGCTCCTCGAGGCACCCGCCCAGAACGCCTACCTGTCCCCGGCCCAGGGCGGGGCGGTGCTCGAGTGGGACGTCAACGGCCGGAATGCCGCCGACTGCATCGCACGGCGCGAGGAGCCCTACCACCGGGAGCTGCGGGAAGGCACCTCCGGCAGGGGCGTGACAGCCACGGCAGAGCCGCTCCGCGTACGGGAGAAGGGCCTCGAGAAGCGCCTTCATTACGACAGCCGCCGGCGGCTGGTCTTCCAGGCCTATCTGGTCGCGCGCGGCGCCACCCTCGGCCAGGCCGTGCGTTCGCGGCTCCCGGAGCTCGGCCATTTCGCAGCCGGCGCCTTCGACCTGAAGCGAGGCGCGACGATGGAGCGCACCGAACGGGTGGAGGCCGGGCGGCGCTCGGTCCAGGTTCGGATGGCCAAGTCGTTCCGGGTGAGCGCGTCGGCGCCCGACCTGGAATTGAACGTGACCCTCACCGGCGAGGGCAGGCCGCTCGACGCATTGCTCGTGGTGGAGTCGAACCTCGCCCTCCCGGGCGGCGTCGCCGACGGCACGGTCGCCGGCTCTCCGCTCGGCAAGCCGGTGGACCTCGGCCCGCGGACCGAGGTGGCGCTCCGCCAGCCGCGGGCGGGCGCCGAATACCGGCTCCAGGTGGCGAAGGGCGGCCGGGTCTGGTATTACCCGATCGAGACCGTGAACAACTCCGACAGCGGCTACGAGCGGATCGTCCAGGGCGCCTGCCTTCTGGCCGTGCATCCGGTCCGAATCGGCGGTACCCCGGTCAAGCTGAGGGTCCGCCTCCGGTCGCCGGCCTGAGACTCGCCGCCGGGGCGCTGCTGGCGGGCGCCGCGCTGCTCGCTTTCGGGGCGTCGGTCCTGGCCGCTTCGACCTGGGTCCCGGCCGCCTCGATGCACACGGCACGGGTCAGTGCGGGGACGGCGGTCCTGAACGACGGCCGGGTGCTCGTCGTCGGAGGCCAGCGGGGCGGCTCCGCGACGGCCGAGCTGTACGACCCGCGGGCGCGGACCTGGAAGGTCGTCCCCGATGTGCCGGTCGGGTTTGAGCAGCGTTCGACCACCTTCCGGCTGGGCAACGGTCGGATCCTCCTGCTCGCCGCCGGCACGCGTTTCAACGCCGGGAGCCAGCCGCCCAGCGTGGCCGGCTTCGACGCGGACCTCGGCTGGCTCCAGGTCCCCGATCCGCCCGGCGTGGGTGGCGACCGGTTCATGGCGGCCGAGATCGACGCCGACAACGTCCTCGTGGCGGGCGGCACCAACCTGGCCGGCCCGGTCGCCGCGGCGGCTGTCTACAG
>DATCPJ010000233.1:0-8754 GCA_036570145.1 Candidatus Dormiibacterota bacterium | reverse complement strand
CCTCGACGACGACCTCGTTGCCGATCCCGCGGGCAACCTCTGCCGCCTTCTCCGAGCCCGCCACGACCAGCGCGTCGGGACCGACGGCGTCGAGCGCCGCGAGGGCGAAGTCGGTCGCGATGACCCTCCTCGAAGCTGTGTCCAGCACCGAGCTGAGCCGCGTCTTGGCGAGCTCGAAGTCCTTCATCAGGAGGACGACTCGGGTCATGACCAGCGCTCGCGGAGGCGGGGCAGGATCTCCTGGCTGTAGAGGTCGAGAAAGGCCTCCTGGTCGTTGGTCGGGGAATGGAAGATGAGCTCCTGGAAGCCGAGCTCGACGTACGGGCGGAGCTGCTCGATGTGTTCCTCGGCGTTGTCGGAGACGAGCCAGCGGCGGTGGGCCTGGTCCTCGATCGCCTTCGCTCGGCGCTCCAGCTCGCGGGGATCCTCGACCCCGGCCTTGTCCTCGGCGGGGAGGGCCAGCGGGGCCCAGAGCTTGGTGTCCTCCATCGCCCGCGCCCGGTCGTGGTCATAGGAGACCTTCATCTCGATCGCCTTGACGATCGCCTCGTAGTCGCGCCCGACTTTTTCCGCACCCTCCCGAACCGCCGGGAGGAGCTTCTCCGAGTAAAGCTCCATGCCCTTGCCGGAGGTGCAGATGAAGCCGTCCGCCACCCGGCCGGCGAACCGTGCCGCGACCTCGCCCGAGGCGCCTACGTAGATCGGCACCTGTCCGGTCGTCGGCTTGTCGTAGAGGGTGACGTCCTTGGTCTGGAAGTACTCGCCCTGGTAGGTGACGAAGTCCTCCCGCCAGAGCTTGCGCATCAGCTCCACCGACTCCTTCAGGCGCCCGAAGCGGACCTTGAACTCGGGCCACTCCATCCCGGTGACGGGCACCTCGTTCATCGATTCGCCGGTCCCGATGCCGAGGATCACGCGGCCGGGCGCCAGCCGCTCGAGGGTGGCGAACGCCTGGGCGATGATCGACGGGTGGTAGCGGAAGGTTGGCGTCAGCACGCTGGTGCCGAGCGTCGCGCGCCTCGTTCGCTGGGTGGCGGCGCCGAGCCAGGAGAGGGAGAAGGGCGCGTGCCCGTCGGTGTGCCGGAAGGGCTGGTAGTGGTCGGAGACCCAGACGCCGTCGAACCCCTTCTCCTCGGCCAGCACCGCCAGGTCGAGAAGCTCCTGTGGCCCGAACTGCTCCGCCGAGGCCTTGTAGCCGAGCTTCAGCTTCATCTCCGTCCGAAATACCTCCGCCAGCTGAAGGCGATTCCACCGACGGCGGCGAGCACGATCACCACGGCCAGGGCGATCAGGCTGCGGCGGTCGATCTGCGCCGGGTCGGGGAAGGTGAAGACGAGCCAGGCGACGCCGAACAGCATCAGGGCGACCAAGATGCCGGCGCGATGGAGGCGGCGCGGCGGTGCCGGCTGCTGGCTCATCGGGTCGGAAGCCTCGTCCGGCCGAACTCCTCTTTCGTCTGGTACTGCTGCCACTCCGGGTAGGGTCCCGATTCCTCGTCGAGGTCTGCTTCGGTCCAACCGTCGACCCGCTTGACAGCTTCCCGGAGCATCGCCTCGAGGCCGTCGATCGGCTGGTCGCGGCCGAACTCACCGACCTCCTCGATGTGCTGATGGCGGAGGGTCGAGTCCCAGTCGTCCTTGAACCAGGTGGCGATGATCCAGTAGGTGTCCGGGGTGTCCTCGGTCCACTCCACGTCCACGCTCGCCTCGCCACCCCCGGCCCGCGCCCAGGCGAGCCGCCAGAGGGGGTCGTCGCGGTGGAACTCGATGAGCTTGACGCCCTCCGCCTCGGCGGCCCGGCGGATCGCCGGCGCGACGATCTCGAAGGCGGCATCCATCTGGCCGAGCTTGTCCCACGAGGTACCCGCCACAGCCGCTTAAGCTTAGTTCGGCTTGCTGCACCGCCTCGGGACCGTCGACTCCACCCAGGTGGCGGCCGCCGGGATGCCACTCGGATCGGTTGTCGTGGCCGACCACCAAACGGCGGGTCGGGGACGCCACGGCCGGAGATGGGAGGCGCCCCCGGGGAGCGGCCTCTTCGTGACCTTCGTGGTCGAGGCGTCACCGGTCGTCGTGTTCGCGGCGGGGGTCGCCGCGGCTGAGGCCTGCGGCCGCGGCGTGCAGCTCAAGTGGCCGAACGACCTCATCCTCGACGACCGCAAGCTGGGCGGCATCCTGGCCGAGATCCGCAACGAGCACGCGCTGGTCGGGATCGGGATAAACCTGAGCTGGGCCCCGGTGGGCGCGGCACAGCTGGGGGCGGACCGCGACGTCCTCCTCGACCGTCTGCTGCCGCTCATGGAGAGATGGACCGGGACGGAGCCGGCGGCCATCATCCAGCGCTGGCGCGAGCTCTCCTGGACGCTCGGCCAAACCGTCCGCGTCGAGCTCGGCGGCGAGGTGATCGAGGGCGTCGCCGAGGACGTGGCCGGGGACGGCGCTCTGCTGGTGGGCGGCCGCCGCGTCATCGCGGGTGACGTGACGAGGGTGCGCTCGGCTTGACCCACCACCGGGTCGCCGTCATCGGAAGCGGCTTCTCGGGGCTCGGCATGGCGGTGAGGCTGAAACAGGCCGGGATCGACGACTTCGTGATCCTCGAACGAGCCGCCGATCTGGGCGGCACCTGGCGCGACAACACCTACCCGGGCTGCCAGTGCGATGTCGAGTCGAACCTCTACTCGTTCTCCTTCGCGCTCAACCCGGCCTGGACCCGGACCTACTCTCTGCAGGCGGAGATCTGGGACTACCTGCGCCTCTGCGCCGAGAAGTTCGGGCTCGGCCCACATCTGCGGTACCAGCACGAGGTCCGCTCGGCCGCCTGGGACGAAGCCGCCGCCTGCTGGCGGATCGACACCTCCGGCGGTCCATTCAGCGCCGACATCCTGGTGGCCGCGGTGGGACCTCTGAGCGAGCCCTCGTTGCCGGCGATACCGGGCCTCGACCAATTTGAGGGCCCGGTTTTCCACTCGGCGGCCTGGGACCACGGCGTGGACCTCGCCGGTAAGCGGGTGGCGGTCGTCGGCACCGGCGCGTCGGCGATCCAGCTCGTCCCCCGCATCCAGCCCGAGGTGGCGCGCCTCCACCTCTTCCAGCGAACCCCGCCCTGGGTGCTTCCCCACCGCGACCGGGAGGTGCGCGGCATCGCGCGAACCCTCTACCGCTCGGTCCCCGGCCTGCAGAGGCTCGTCCGTTTCGCCGACTACTGCACGCGCGAGCTGTTCGTCATCCCGTTCATGAAGGTGAAGTCCAACCCGGCGGCCGAACAGTTGGCCCGCCACCACCTTGAAAGACAGGTCGCCGACCCGGAGCTCCGAGCTCGCCTGACGCCCGGTTATGCGATCGGCTGCAAGCGGATCCTGATCTCGAACGACTTTTACCCGGCGATCCAGGAGCCCAACGTCGAGCTCGTCACGGACGGCATCCGCGAGGTCCGCGGCCGTTCGGTCGTCGACGCCGACGGCCGCGAGCGGGAGGTCGACGTGATCATCCTCGCGACCGGCTTCCGGGTCACCGAGATGCCCTTCGCCCGCTGGGTGACGGGGCGCCAGGGTAACCGGCTGGCCGAGCGCTGGAGCGGGAGCCCGACGGCATACCGGGGCACCGCGGTCGCCGGCTTCCCGAACCTGTTCCTGCTCCTCGGTCCGAACACCGGGCTCGGCCACACCTCGGTGCTGATCATGCTGGAAGCCCAGCTTCGCTACGTGATTGAGTGCATCCGTCACCTGGAGCGAAGCGGGATGGCCGTCCTGGAGGTGCTCCCGGAGGCGGAGGAGGCCTTCAACACGGGTGTCCAGTCACGTCTCCGCGACACGGTTTGGAACTCGGGTGGCTGCCGCAGCTGGTACCTGGACCCGACCGGCAGGAACACGACCATCTGGCCGGGGATGACCTGGCCCTACGTGAGGCTGATGCGCCGCTTCGACCCCGCCGCTTACCAGATGTCGTGAGGTGACATTGCCGGGCGCAAGCACACGCAGGTGACCCCGACCTGGAGTCGAACGTGGGGACAGGCGGGTCTGCGGAAATCAATGAACGGGCGGATTGGGCGGGTTTCGGCGTAGCCAACCGACGCCTGCCGTACCGCACGCCCCGCTTGCATAAAACTGCCGGGAAATTGTCGATTCATGCATGACCGGCGGCCCCGGGAGCGGGGAACTCGACGGTTCTCCGGCTGCAGGTACGCCTCTTCCCAGATTCAAGACCTAATCTGACCCCGCGAAAGGTGCTATTTCCGGGACTCGGCACATGCATATTCATGCAGTCCCTTGACGCCGAACGCTCCGCCCGAAACCCAGAACGTCCCATTGCCACCCGTCCCTGAATGTCCTCAAGACGTCGGCTCGGCGCATCGCCGCGAAATTCGACGTCCGACCTCGGGACCGGGCCACGTGCGCGTGCTGGCGGCCTATCGGGTGTCCTGAAGCAGCCGGACCAGCTCGGGGAGGAGGTCGCCCGCCCGGCCCCGGAGGATCACGGTGGCCAGGTCGTCGAAGGGCGTCGGCTCCGCGTTCAGGATCACCAGCGGCGCTCCCGCGTCATGGGCGACGAGCGGCACCTGGGCGGCGGGATAGACCACCAGGGAGCTGCCTACCACGAGCATCAGGTCGCTCTCCTGGGCGAGCTGGAAGGCCCGGCGCGTGGCCTCCGCCGGCATCGCTTCGCCGAAGAAGACCGCCGCCGGCTTCATGTGCATTCCGCCGCAGCGGAGGCAGAGCGGGGGCAGCTCCTCATCTAGGCGGGCCTGGACGTGGCTGCGCGGCTCCCGGTTCCCGCAGTCCAGGCAGACGACCTCGCGGCCGTTGCCGTGGAGCTCGATCACGTCCCGGGATCCGGCCAGGAGGTGGAGCCCGTCGACGTTCTGGGTGACCACCGTTCGCAGGTTGCCGCGCCGCTCCAGCTCGACCAGGGCCTCATGGGCGGCGTTGGGCCTGGCCGCGAGGAGCGTGGCGCCGCGTTCCCGGGCCACCTGCCAGTAAGCGCCCGGGTCGTTTACGAAGAAGTCGATCGACGAGGTGTTGGGGCTGGTCGTGTTCCAGAGCCCACCGCTGCCGCGGTAGGTCTGGATCCCGCTCTCCTGGGAGATCCCCGCGCCGGTGAAGGCGACGCCGCGGCGCGCGGCGCCGACCAGCTCGGCGGCCCGTTCGAGGTCGGTCCTCGCCGTCACGTATGAACCATTCGGCCAGAATTCTAGGAATTCCTCTTGGTCAACTACCGAGTCCTCGCCATCTACCTGATCACGGCCCTCTCCTTCGGTGCCGGTGGTGCCCGGAACCTGGCCATCCCGCTTTATGCCGACCAGCTCGGCGCGACCCGCGGCGAGATCGGGCTGCTCTTCAGCACCTTCACGATCACCGCGGCGCTGCTCAGCCTCCCGTCGGGGCTGCTGGCGGATCGCTTCGGCCGCCGCAACCTGGTCGTCTTCTCGCTCCTCGCCCTCGGCCTCTCGCAGCTGATCGCCGGGCTAACCCACGACGTCCGCGTCCTCTTCGCCACCCAGCTGCTGGGCGGCGTCGGCGGCGGGGCCGCACAGACAGCCCTGATGGCAGCACTTGCCGACCTGGTCCCGATCGAGCGGATGGGCCGCTCGATGGGCTGGCTGACGCTCGCCATGCAGACCGGCTTCCTGGGCGGGCCGGCGGTGGCGGGCATCCTGCTCCGCTGGCTGACCCTCGAGCAGGACCTGTTGGTGACGACGATCCCGGTCGCCGTCGCGCTGGTGCTCACCTTCTGGGTCAGCGGCGTCGGCGGCCCTAAGGGAGTCAAGTTGGAGATCCGCAAGCCCCTCCGCGCCCTGTCCGCTCGTCGAGGCTTCCTCGGCCTCGTTATCGCGCTGCTGGCGGCCACCATCCTCTGGGGCACCTACAACGCCTACGTCCCCGTCTTCGGCAAGCGCGGCCTGGGTCTTTCCGGGACCGAGGTGGGGTACCTGCTGGCCATCCAGGCCGTGATCAATGGCGCCACCCGGGTGCCGGCCGGCCGCCTGCTCGACCGCGTCACGAGGAAGGGCGCGGTGGTCGCGCTGACGACGATCGGATTCGCGGCGGGTCTCCTGGTTCTTCCCCACCTCTCTGGCTTCTGGGTGCCGACCCTGCTCCTGCTGCTGACGGTTCCGATGATCGCCACCGCGTTCATCGCGATCGGCATCGTCTTCGTCCAGATGGCAACCGCCGACTCCCGTGGCACCGCCATGGGCGTCTACTCGACCGTCCTCTTCCTCGGGCTGGGCGCCGGACCCGCAATGTTCGCCCCGCTGATGGACCGAAGCTACGTGTTCGGTTTCACCGCCTGCGCGCTGGTCGGCGGTCTGCTCGCCGGGCTCTCGCTGCTGGTGCGCAGCGAACCGATCCGCCGCCGGCGAGCAGCCGTGGTGCCTCCTACGCCTTGACCCTTGCCCAGTCGGCGATCGCCCGGCGGTGGCTCGGAAAGGCGAGCTCGGGGAGGTTGTCGGGGGCGAAAAGCCCGACCTCGAGCATCTCGTGCCCGGCGCTCGGCGCCTCTCCCTCCTCGAGCGTGGCGACGTAGGCGACCGCGACCATCCCGCGGCCGTCGCCGCGGATGATGTGGTAGACGTCGAGTAGGGACTCGATGCGCACCTTCGCCTGGATCTCCTCCAGGCACTCCCGAGCGGCAGCCTCGGCGGGCGGCTCCTCCTCGTTGACGAAGCCTCCAGGCAGGCACCACAGGCCGTAGCCGGGCTCGATCGAGCGGCGGCCGAGGATCAGTCCGCCGGGGGTCTCGATCACCACCATCGTCGCGACCACCGGGTTGCTCCAGGCGGTAAAGCCGCAGGCCGGGCAGACAGGCACTGTGCGGCCGTCGATGTCGCGCGGCTCCAGCTCGTGGCCGCATTGCTGACAGAACTTCGCCTTCACCTTCGTCGCCTGAAAGGGTATCGCCGGCACCGGCCTGGCCTGGCAGGCGTGGCTGGCTAGACTCCGAACAGTGAATCTCGTGGTTGCCGGCGTGACCTTCATCGCCGCCGGCGTGGAATGGGTCGAGGCACTGACGATTGTGCTCGCCGTCGGTATCGTCCGCGGCTGGCGGACGGCTTTCACGGGGACCGTCGCGGCGGTGGTCGTCCTGATCGCCCTGGTCGCCGTCTTCGGCCTCGCCCTCCAGGCCTACCTGCCGCTGGTGCGCACTGTGATCGGCGTCTTCCTGCTGCTCTTCGGGCTCAAGTGGCTGCACAAGGCGATCCTTCGCTCGGCCGGGCTCAAGGCGCTCCACGACGAGGCGAAGGCGTTCGTCGAGACGGAGGAGGAGCTGCGGACCGCCAAGTCCAACTGGGCCGGCATCGCCACCGCCTTCAACGGGGTGCTGCTGGAGGGCCTCGAAGTCGTCTTCATCGTCGTCGCCATCGGGGGCCTCAACCACAACGACTACCGATCGCCGATCATCGGTGCGGCGGTCTCGGTCGCGGTCGTGGTCGGAGTGGGGGTCGCCGCCAGGCGGCCGCTAACCCAGGTCCCCGAGAACACTCTCAAGTACGTGGTCGGGATCATGCTGACGGCATTCGGCACCTTCTTCGCCGGAGAGGGCATCGGTGTCCAGTGGCCGGGCAGCGACCTGATCATCCTCGGCCTGGCGATCGGCTATGGGCTCGCCTCGCTCCTCTTCGTCGCCTATCTGCGGCTGCCCGTACGCCGGCCGGGCGAGGCCGCCCTGCCGGTGCGGCTGCTTCGCGCGGCCTGGGCCGAGCTCTACGGCCTCTTCGTCGACGACAGCGCACTGGCGATCATCACCGTCGCCACGCTGCTTGCGGTCGCCCTCTTCGCCCAGCGCTTCAACACCCAGCTGGCCGGTCTGCTGCTGGTCGCGGGCGTTCTCCTGGCGATGGTCATCTCGCTCTCGGGCCCGGCTCGGGCAAGAGCCGCCAAATAGCCGGTTTATACTCGCAGCGCCCTGGACCTCATTCATTACGAAGACCTCGAGCTCGGTGGCCGGTGGGCCACCCGGGGCCGCACCATCACCGACGCCGACCTCGCCGCGCATGCCGGCGTTTCGGGAGACTTCGGCTTCCTCCACATGGACGCGCCCCGCGCCGCCCAGGGCCACTTCGGTGGCCGGGTTGCGCACGGGTCACTGCTGATCTCGATCGCCCTCGGCCTGGGTTCGATCGATGTCCCTCAGGCCAACATCGTGGCGCTGGTCGGCACCACCTGGCGGTTCCTCAAACCGGTGAAGCCGGGCATGACGGTCCACGCGATCTGGCGGCTGAGCCGCAAGCGCGAGGTGACCAATCCCCGCTGGGGCCTCGCCGTCTGGCAGGTGGAGCTGGAGGACCAGATCCAGGAGCGGGTCCTCGAGGGCGAGGTGTCGGTCCTCGTGAACCGCCGCGAGGTCGCCGCCTCGACCGCTTCCCGAAGCCGCCGGCGCCGGCGCGGCAAGGCGCCCGTGGCCCCGCCGGCGGCCACGGTCGAGGCGAACCTGCCCGAGCCCGCACCTGCCGACACCCCGTCACCGGCGAGCCGGCGCCGCCGTCAAACGAAGCCGGCGCCCAGCGCCGACACCCCGGCCCCTGTCCCGGCGGTGGAGAGCGCACCGGCGCCCGCCGAGCCGGCGGCCCCCTCGAGCTCGTCCCGCCGCCGCCGCCGGCGGCGTGGTGGCGGAGGAGGAGGGGGCGGCGGCCAGGCTGCCGCCAACGGCGGCGCCGAGGGCAACGGTGGCGCCGCGCCGCTCGCAGATGCGGGGGTGCCGGTTGGCCACCAGGCGCCGGCGGCCGAGCCCCCGCGCAGCGAGTGGGCGGCGCCCGAAC
>DATCPJ010000232.1:0-13732 GCA_036570145.1 Candidatus Dormiibacterota bacterium | reverse complement strand
GGCCCGCCTGGCGGTCGAGGCGATCGAGGCCGAGTACCAGGAGCTGCCGCCGGTGACAGACCCCGTCGAAGCCCTGCGCCTGGGTATGGTGCACCGAGAGCTGGTGATCCGGCGCGGCGACGTCAACGCCACCGCGGCGGTCGTCGTCGACGGCTACTACGAGCTGGGCCAGCAGGACCAGGCCCCGCTCGGGCCGGAGGCGGGCCTCGCCATACCGACAGCGCACGGCGGCGTCGACCTCTTCGTCGCCACCCAGGCCCTCCACGTCGACCTCGAGCAGGTGGAGGCCGCGCTGGCACTGCCCAGGGGCTCGGTGCGACTCCACCTGGCCGGCGTAGGGGGAGCGTTCGGCGCCCGCGAGGACCTCTCCATCCACATCCACGCCTGCCTCCTCGCGCTCCGGACCGGCCGACCGGTGAAGATGTGGTACGGCCGGGAGGAGTCCTTCGTCGGCCACGTCCACCGCCACCCGGCGCGGATGTGGTACTCGACCGGCGCCGACGGCGAGGGCAACCTGGTCTTCACGCGGGCCACGATCGTTCTCGACGGCGGCGCCTACGCGTCCTCCTCGGGCGCGGTGACCGCAAACGCGGCCTGCTTCGGCGCCGGGCCCTACCGGATGCCCAACGCGCTCGTCTGGTGCGGCGCCGCCCGCACCAACAGCGTGCCCAACGGGGCGATGCGGGGGTTCGGCGCGGTCCAGACCTGCTTCGCCCACGAGTCGCAGATGGACGCGCTCGCCGGACGCCTCGGCATGGACCCCGTCCAGCTCCGCCTGAAGAACGCCCTCCGTAGCGGCGACCCGCTGATCACGGGGCAGCTGGTGACCGGCGCCGCACCGATGGAGGAGCTGATCCGCCTCTGCGCAGCCATCCCCGAGCCGCCCCCGGCGGAGCATCGCCTCTCGCTGCCCGGGGGCGCCGGCAACGTCGCCGCGGCGGGCGACGTGGTTCGCCGGAGCGGCTTCGCGATCGGCTTCAAGAACATCGCCTACTCGGAGGGCCACGACGACTACGCGACCGCCCGCGTCCGCCTCGAGCGGGGAGCGGACGGCATGCCGGTGGCGTCTGTGAAGACGGCCGCGGCGGAGGTCGGCCAGGGAGTCGTCACGATCACCGAGCAGATCGCCCGCACCGAGCTGGGCGTTGAGCAAGTGCGCTCGCTGCCGGCCGACACGACGGTCGGCGACGCCGGCTCCTCCTCCGCCTCGCGGCAGACCTGGATGACCGGGACCGCCGTCCAGCGGGCCTCGCTGCGGGTCGCCGAGGAGGTACTCCGGAGGGCCGGGCCGCCGGCCCGCTCGCTCGACGCCGGCCAGGTCCTCGACGCGGAGGGGGTCGCGCTGGCGCCGATCGAGCTCTTCCTCGACACCCCGATCGAGCGCGAGTTCGAGTTCCACCACAAGCCGACCTCGGGCCTCGACCCGGACGGCCAGGGCGACGCCCACGTGTCCTTCATGTTCGTCGCCCACCGGGCGACGGTCGACGTCGACCCCGAGGCCGGGCTCGCCCGGGTGGTCCAGGTCGCCACCGCGCAGGACGTGGGGAAGGCGCTCAACCCGCTCCAGGTCCACGGCCAGATCGAGGGCGGCATCGCCCAGGGCGTCGGGATGGCGACCATGGAGGAGATCAAGCAGCGGGAGGGCGTGATCCTCAACGCCAGCTTCACCGACTACATAATCCCGACGGCGCTCGACATGCCGACGGTCAGCTCCGTCTTAGTCGAGGAACCCGAGCCGGGCGGGCCCTACGGGGCGAAGGGAGTGGGGGAGCCGCCGCTCATCTCCTCGCCCGCGGCGATCGCCGCAGCGCTCCGCGCGGCCACCGGCCACCGCCTCGGCCGCCTCCCGGTCAGCCCCGACGAGCTGGCGGGCCTCGCCCAAACTGAGCCCGAATGGGAGATCAACCCGGGTTCGCCGCCGTCCTCGGGCAGGCGGCGCTCCTAGACTCAGCCCGTGGCCACCACAACCGAGGAGGCGGTCGATTTCGGTCTCTTCGGTCCCGGCTCCGTCGCCTGGCAGCTGCACAGGGAGCCCGGGCTGCTGATCGGCGGCCTTCGAGCGCTCATCCTGCAGGCCCTTCACCCGCTCGCCATCGCCGCCGTCGAGCAGCACAGCGACTACAAGAAGGACGTCTGGGGCCGCTTCAACCGCACCTCCAACTACGTCATGACGACCGTCTTCGGCACCACCACGGAGGCGAACGCCGTCGGCCGCCGGGTGCGCGCCATCCACAAGCCGATCCACGGCGTCGACCGCGTCACCGGCCTGCCCTACGCCGCCGACGACCCGGTCCTGCTGCTCTGGATCCACACGACGCTGGTCGAGTCGTTCGTCCTCTCCTACGAGCGGTTCGTGGCTCCGCTCGGCACGTCCGTCAAGGACGGCTACATCGGGGAGATGGTCCGCCAGGCGGAGCTGGTGGGCCTGCGGGCCGAGGATGTGCCGGCGACATGGGCTCAGAACTTCCGCTTCATCGAGTCGCAGCGCCCGATGCTGCAGACGACCCAGACCTCGCTCGAGGCCCTCGACACCGTGCTCAACCCGCCGCTGCCCGTTCACCGCAGGCCGGGGTGGTGGGCGCTCGGCCAGTGTGCGATCTCACTGCTGCCCGACCACGCGGTCGAGCTCTACGGCCTCCGCCGCAACTCGGCGGCAGAGTCGGCGCTCAGGCCCTTCGTGGCAGCCGGCGCCAAGCTCTCGGCGCGGCTGCTGCCGCCGCCACCGGTGCTGCTCGAAGCACGCCGGAAGGCGAGGGCAGCGGGAAGCTCCCTCTAGCGCGCGAGGCGAGCGCGAAGCTGCGCTCCTACGCTAGGCGGGCGGCCCGCAGCGCGAGGTAGCGCTGCTCGGGAATGCTTGCGGCTTTCCTCGCCGCCCGCTGGTAGGACTCGCGGGCGGCGACCGAATCCCCCGCGAGCTCGAGCCGGTGTCCCGCACCGCCTCGAGGACTGAGTCGGAGCGGCCGGCTCGTTCTCGCCATGCGGGTGCGAAGTGACCCTACGCGGCCTGCGTCCGGGTGTGGCTCGGCAGCCTGAGGCCGATCGGAACCACCGTCTGCACGGCCGCGGCCACGATCACCATCCAGTAGGCGCTCGAGCTGCTGCCGGTGAGGTCCCAGAGGACGCCGGCCACGACCGGTGCGAGGAAGCCGATCGTGTACTGCACGGTCGTGATCCCGGCCGTCAGCCGGTGGACGTCATCGGCCTCGGCGAGGAGCGGCGGCAGGGCGAGCACGAGCATGAAGACCTGGGCCGCTGCGTAGCCGACGACGCCGACCGCGATCGCCTGCCAGATCCCCGGCAGCACGATGAAGGCGCCGATCGCGGCGAGCGTGAGCAGCCCGGTCGCGATGAACGGCCAGCGCCGGCCCAGCACCAGCTGGGAGAGGCCGCCGACGACGAACGACGCGGGCAGCTGAAAGAGGTTGAGGCAGGTGAGCGCCGGGGTGATCAGCTCGGGGTGATGAGTGGCGCGCATGTAGTCGGGGATGAAGGCGTTGAGCCCGAAATAGATCGCCGAGGCGGCTCCCAACGTGATCCCCAGGCGCAAGGTGGTGGGGTCCCGCCAGTCAGGGATCCAGAGCGGACGCGGCTCCCCGGCGGCGCGCGCCTCGTGGCCGGTGAAGAAGAGCACGGCGAGCGCGGCGAAGGCGACCGGCAGGGACCAGAAGGCGAGGGCCCACTCCCAGGAGCCGCCGACCAGGGTGAGGACCCAGGGCACGGTGAGGGCGGCGGGCAGGATCTCACCGATCAGGAACCCGTTCGAGAAGGCGGCGGTCGCGATGCCGACCCGGCGCGGCAACCAGAGCGCAACCAGCGACGGCATCGAGGGCTGCACGATCGCGATGCCGACGCCCATCAGGATGGTCATCGCGAAGATCACCGCCAGGCTCGGTCCGACGCCGCGGAAAGCGCCGCCGGCCGCGATCAGGAGCAGGCCGAGCAGGACCGCCCGGCGGGCGCCGATGCGGGAGATGAGGAGCGAGCCGAGCAGGGTCGCGGTGGCGAGCAGGAGGATCGGCAGCGAGCTGAGCGCCCCGATCGCGCTCTCGTTGAGGGGCAGGCTGTGGTGGATCAGCGGCAGCAGGGGTGGAACGGCGAGCAGCGTCAGCCGGACGCAGTTGCCGACCAGCCAGAGCAGGCCGAGCCGGAAGAGGAGTGTCCCCGTCAAGCTCATCTGAACAGGGGGGACATCCCCCCTGTCGGCCGTGCTCGGCTAAGCCTGCGCGCGACCTGCCCCCCTGGCCGCCCCGATCGCGTCAAGGGAATGGGGGTTCTCGAGTGCCGTCAGGTCGCCGGGCGGGAGGCCGAGGTAGACCGCCTTGACGACCCGCCGGAGGATCTTGGCGTTGCGGGTCCTGGGCAGGTCGGGCACGAAGTGGATCGCCTTGGGGCGGAGCGGCTTGCCCATGTCCTTGGCGACCATGTCCTTGAGCTCCTCCTCCAGCTCGGCACCGGCCTCGACCCCGGGCCGGCAGACGACGAAGACGACCAGCGCCTCGCCCTTGATCTCGTCCGGCACGCCGACCGCCGCCGCCTCCTGGGCCTGCTTGTGCCCGACCACGACCGACTCCACCTCGGCCGGGCCGAGCCGCTTGCCGGCGATCTTGAGCGTGTCGTCGGACCGGCCGAGGATGTACCAGAGGCCGTCGCGCGGATCGATGTAGGCCCAGTCGCCGTGCAGCCAGACGCCTTCGAAGCGGCTCCAGTAGGTCGAGACGTAGCGCTCCCGGTCCTTCCAGAAGCCGTTCGTCATACCGACCCACGGCCGCCGGACGACCAGCTCGCCGACCTCGCCGCGGACGCTCTCGCCCTGGTCGTTGACGACGTCGGCGGCCATCCCGGGGATGGGGCCGCTGAAGGAGCAGGGCCGCAGCGGCGTCAGCACGTTGCCCTGCAGGATGCCGCCCGAGATCTCGGTGCCCCCCGTGTAGTTGATGACCGGCAGCCTGCTCTTGCCGATCTCGTTGAAGAACCAGAGCCAGGGGTCCGGGTTCCAGGGCTCGCCGGTACCACCCAGGATGCGAAGGCTGGAGAGGTCGTGCTTCCGGGGGTGCTCGTCGCCGGCCCCCATCAGGGAGCGGATCAGGGTGGGAGCACAGCCGAAGATGCTCACCCTGTGATCGGCGATCATCCGCCAGATCCGGTCCGGTCCCGGGGTGTCCGGGGTGCCCTCGTAGAGCACCATGGTGGCGCCCTGGGAGAGGCTCCCGAAGATCAGCCAGGGGCCCATCATCCAGCCGATATC
Source organism: Candidatus Dormiibacterota bacterium (assembly GCA_036570145.1). Lineage (GTDB taxonomy): Bacteria > Chloroflexota > Dormibacteria > Dormibacterales > Dormibacteraceae > UBA6019. The sequence goes on along the minus strand of DATCPJ010000232.1, from coordinate 8,487 downwards.
GGTGATCCAGAAGATGGTGTCGTCACGTCCCAGGTCGAAGCCCCAGGCCATGTCCTGGGCGGCCTTCACCGGGAACCCGGAATGGCAGTGGACGGCGCCCTTGGGCTTGCCCGTCGTGCCCGAGGTGTAGATGACCATGATCGGGTGGTCGGGGTCGCAGCGGTGCGTCGGCAGGCTCTCCGGTTCGTCCTCGACGAGCTGCTCCCAGACCTTGTCGCGGCCGTGCGTCCAGGGGATCTCACGGAGGACCCGCCGGTGAACGTCCAGGTGCTCGACCGTCGGGCAGTTGTTGAGCGCCTCGTCGGCGACCTCCTTCATCTTCACGACGTTGCCGCGCCGGTAGAAGCCGTCGGCGCAGAGCAGCACACGCGCCTCGGCGTCGTTCAGGCGGGCCGCGACCGCGCCCGCGCCGAAGCCGCTGAAGAGTGGCACGATGACCGCCCCGATCTTCGCGATCGCGAGCAGCGCGATGGCCACCTCGGGGCACATCGGCAGGAACACGCCGACCCCGTCACCGGGCTTCACGCCCAGCTTCTGGAGGGCGTGGCCGAACCTGCCGACCTCGCGGTCGAGATCGCCGTAGGTGAGCCGGCGGACCTCGCCCGGCTCGCCCTCCCAGATCAGGGCCACCTTGTCCGGCTGGGCCTTCGGCCCGCTGACCCAGTGGTCGATGCAGGTCTGGACGATGTTCAGCTTGCCGCCCGTGAACCACTTCGGCCACTCCGGACCATCGGACTCGTCCAGGACCCGATCGAAATGGCGGTAGAAGGAGACGCCGAGGTCGTGGATGACGGCGTCCCAGAACCACTCGGGGTCGTCGACGGAGCGCTTGAGGAGCTCGTCGAAGCCGCCGATGCTGTGGCGCGTCATGAACTTGGTCAGCCGAGCCCGCTCGATCACCTCGGGTGTCGGCCGCCAGACGACGTCCCCGATGACGACCGGCTGCATCGGTTCCCAGTCTACGTTGGCATTCCAAGCAGTCGCTCCGCCTCCTCCCGCAATTCCCAATAGTTCGTCCAGGCCACGCGAGCACGGGCCAGCGCCTGCCTGGCGCCGCTCCGATCGCGTGCCGCCCGGGCCGCGTGGTGCTGGGTGTAGGACCAACGGTCGAGTGCCCGCTCGAGTGTCTGGTCGACCACGGATCGCCAATCGGCGGTCGCCAGCGGGCCGATCGGAGGGAGGACCAGGTGCTTCCAGGTGCCACCTCCAGCCAGCGCGCGAACCGTCGCCTGGCCGACGCCGCGGCCGAGGTGGGTCCCGATCATTCGGTTGCGCGGATTGCCGCTCATCAGCCGGTACTGCACGCTGAGCACCAGTTCGTGGGCGCTCCGGAGCGTCGCCGGCGCGATGCTCGCCTCGCCCCGGCCGGCATCCAGCTGGAGCTTCTCGATCGCCGAGCTGAGGCGTTCGGGAACCCGTCGCCGATCGCCCAACCGCAGCAACTCGACGTCCTCGAGGAGCTCGTCAGCCTGCCGGATGAGCTCGCGGCGGTGGCGGTCGGCAGGGTCCGAACGGGGGATTCGCATCGCGCCCTCGAACCTAGCGCCGGCCGGGCCAAACGTAAAGTATTTATTTACAAAGCATCGACGCGTGAGGAGCGGTGGCGCTCTTTACAGGCTGGGTTGGATATTGCCCGGCGTCGGCTCAGGCTCGGCCCCGACATGTTTCGAAGGATTGCCGTCGCCGCCCTTGCCCTTGCCGTCGGGGTCGCCGTCAGCGTGGGCTTGTTCGTCTACTCGACGTCGGTCTCCGGCGCCCGCTCCGTCTTTGCCGTGAGGCGCGACATTCCCGCGGGCGCGTCTCTCACCGCCGATGCGCTGCAGCCCGTCCAGGCCGCGCTCGACCCCGCCCAGGCGGCGGGTCTGGTCGCGGCCGACGATCCATCTCGCGTCGTCGGTTGGCGCGCCCGCCATCAGCTCAGCGCCGGCCAGCTGCTGCAGCGGGGCGATCTCGAGCCGGCCGGGTCGGCAGCCGCCGATTCGCTCGTGGCGGTTCCGATCAAGGACCTGCCTCCGGTGCATGCCGGCGACCGCGTCGACCTCTTCGCGCTGGTCGGGAGCGGCGACCGGCTGAGCGTCCAGCCCTTCGCCTGGTCGGTCCGGGTCGCGGCGGCCAACGCCGACGGGTTGGTCCTCCTGGTCCAGAGCCGGCAGGAGGAGGCCTTCGTCTACGCCAGCGGCGCCCTTCGGCTGGCCGCCGTGCTCACGGCAGCGCCGGCGCCTCCGGCCGGCGCGGCGCCGATCACCTCGGCCGAACAGGCCCTCGCGGCGGTGGGCAATTGACGCGCACCCGCCTCGTCGTGGTGGCATCCGCAAAGGGCAGCCCGGGCTGCAGCTTCGTCGCGCTCGGGCTCGCCGGGAGGCTGGCCGAAGCTCGGCTGGAGACGCTGCTGGTCGACGCCGACGCCGAGGACGGGTCGCTCGGCGCCTCGCTCGACCTCGTACGCGGCGGGGGAGCGGCGCCGCTCGTGGGGCTGGGCCCGGTCACCGAGGCGGCCGTCGTGAGCGCAACCGTCGCGTCCGGTCCCGGCCTCTCCTGCCTCGACCTCAGCGGTCCCGATCGCGCCGTGGACGGCCGTCAGCTGGCGGAGGTGGCACGGGGTCGCTACTCGGCGATCGTCGCCGACATCGGGCACTCGCCGAGCCGGTTGCAGCGTGAGCTGGTGGCGGCGGCCGATTGGTTGATCTGGGTGGTCGCACCCGATCGGAGCGGTTTCGAGCGTGCCGACCGGGCGCTCTCCGGCGATTCGCTGCCTCGGGTGAGCGCCGGCATCGTGCTCAACCGCCTCGGTCCGGACCGGCTGGCTGACGCGGGCGTCGTGCTGGCCGAGCGGCACCGGCTGCCGCTCCTGGTGCGGATGTCGGAAAACCCTCGCGCGGTCCGCGACGCGTCGCGCCGCTGCGCCACGCCGCATCGTGCGCGCGAGTTCCGGCGGCAGTTCGCCGAGCTTGCCCGGTGTGTCCATCCCGACGTGGTCGGCGGGGGCGGCGAAAGATGGCCGTAAACCTCACCGACAGGTTGAGCGTCGAGCAGCGTGTGCTGCGGTCGGTCGAGCTGCAGCTCGCCCAGCGATTGGGCGAGCGGAGCTCCACTCGGATCGGGTTGGAGGACCAGGAGTGGGTCTACGGCATGGTGGGTCGGGTCGTCGCTGAGGAGCACCGACTGGCGGGCGTCGCGGCCGACCGCGACGAGTCGGCCGCGATGTGGCGGCGGGTGTTCGGAGCCGTGACCCCGCTTGGCCCGCTGGCGGAGCACCTGGCCGACCCGTTGGTCGAGGAGGTGCGGATCAACGGCACCCGTTCGGCCTTCGTGCTCCGGGAGGGATGCCGGCACGAGGTGGCCCCGCCCTTCGCCAGCGAGGATGCGCTGGTCGACCTCGTCCACTGGTACACGGACGGCGCGGGCAGCGCCCGGCTCGACCGCTCCAGCCCGATGGTCACGCTCACGCTGCCCGATGGCAGCCGCCTCCACGCGGCGTTGTCGCCGCCTGCCCGGCCCCTCGCGGTGACGATCCGCCGGCACCTGCCGTCGCGGTTTCGGGAGCTTGCCGATCTCGCTGCCGCGGGCTTCCTGCGCCAATCGGCGATCCCCTTCCTGGAGGCGATGGTCCGCGGCCGTCTCAACGTTCTGGTGGCGGGTGGCACCGGCAGCGGGAAGACCACCTTCGTGCGGACCCTCTGCCGCCTCATCCCTCCCGCCGAGCGGCTCGTGACCATCGAGGACCAGGCCGAGCTCCACCTCTGGCGCGAGCTGCCCGACTGCGTCTCGCTGGAAGGGCGGCCGGCCAACGTCGAGGGACGCGGCGCGATCGGGATCCCGCTCCTTGTTCATGAAGCTTTGCGGATGTCGCCCGACCGGATCGTCATCGGCGAAGTCCGCGGCGCCGAAGCGCTCGACCTTCTCGACGCGATGAACACCGGGCATCCGGGATCGATCTGCACGATCCACTCCGACAGCCCGCGCGACACCCTGCCGCGGCTGGCCCGGCTCGCTCTCCGCAACCCGGCCGCTCCCCGGCCGGAAGCACTCTCGACCGAGATCGGCCGGGCCATCGACCTCGTCCTGCACCTCGACGTCAGCTCCGCGGATGGTGTCCGGCGGCGGCGGCTGCGGTCGATCGGAGTCGTGGTGGAGGCAGAGGGAGGCCAGCCGGTGGTCGAGGACCTGGGCGCCTTTCGTGACCTGCCCTCCCGAGTCCAGGCCAGGCTCGAGGCGGGCGGGTTCCAGCCCCGCTCACCCTCGGAACGGGTCGATGGCTGAGACCGGGGCGGCACTCGTCGCCGGGGCCGCGGCCGCCATCGCCATCTTCGCGCTGGGCGGCACGCCACCGGGCGTCGCGGCTCTGGCGGGACTCGCCGCCGAGCTGCTGCGTCGCCTTGCGGCCCGGGAGGCGAAGCGGGCGGTCGCGTCGGGGATCGCACTCGGCGCCGCCGGGATGGTCGCCGTCGAGCTGCTGGTCACCGGCGGCGCGGTCGCGCTGGGCTACCTGCTGACCGGCATGCCCGCGCTGGCGCTGGCTTCGGGCGGGCTCAGCCTTGGCGTCCTGCTGGCTGCCCTGGGCTTGCGTTCGACCGCTCTCCGCCAGGAGCGCCAGGATGCCGTCGTGGCGTCGGTCCGCACCCTCCGGCAGCTCCTCGAGACGGGAGCCGTGGGGGTCACGGCCGCGCTTGCGATCCTTGCTGAGCGGGGTCCGAGGCCGCTCCGCCGCGAGTTCCAGGCGCTCGTGGCAGGCGGAGCCCGGCCGGCATCCTGGGCGCTCGCGCGCGTGCGCATCGGGGAGCCGGTGTTCGACCTGCTCGCGGCGGCCGTCCTCGTCCAGCGGCCGGGCGGCGGCGAGCTGGGCCCGCTCTTCCGAGAGCTGGAGGAGTCGGTCACCGCCGTCCACGAGGTCGAGCGTGAGGCCTCGGCCCTGCAGGCCCAGGCGCGGTCGGCGTCGACCTTGATCCTCTGCCTGCCGCTTGCCTTCCTGGCCGTAATGTGCCTGCTCGGGTCGCCCTACCTCGACGTCTACCGGACCCTCCCGGGAGAGCTCTTCCTCGCGGCGATGTTTGCCGTCATGGGCGGCGCGCACCTTGTGATCCGCCGCTGGCTGCGCCTGCCCGAGGAGCCTCGCCTGGTGCTTGCCGATGGTTGATCCGCTCCCCCTCGCCCTGGCAGCCGCTGCTGGCGGCTGCGGCGCCGTGGTGGGCGTCGCGATCCTGGCACCGGCGCGCACGCCAGGCGCGCGGGAATGGTTGTCGCGGCGGGACGGCACGGGACCCGATCGCTCGGTCGCTGATCTCGTCCGAACTGTGCGCGCCAGCCTTCCGTATCGGTCGCTCCGTGGCCGGCTGGCGGCCCGCCTGGAGCAGGCCGGCAGGGCTGAACCGCCCGAGGTGGCAGCCGGGTTGGCCGCGCTCGCGGCGCTCGGGGGCGGCGCCCTGGCTGCGGTTGCTGTGACGGTGCTCAGCGACCCGCCGAGCGGGCTGGCCGCGGGCGCTGCCACCAGCGTTGCGGTGGTCGCGCTGCTCGCCCACCGGCTTGCCCGGGCGGCCCGGGCCAGGCGCGAGCTGCTCCTCGGCCAGCTGGGGCCCATCCTCGAGCTGGTCAGCCTCGAGCTGAGTGCAGGCGCCCCGCCGATGCTGGCCCTCGAGGCCGTACTGGGACGTGCCCGATCCGAGCTGTCGGTGGCGATGCGCGCCCAGCTGATCGGCTCCCGCGTGGCCGGGTCGGCCTCCTTCGACGGCAGGCTCGCGATGCTCGGCGACCGGCTCGAGCTGCCCGCGCTCCACTCGATGGCGATGATCCTCGGCCTGAGCCGTGACTACGGGTCGGGCGTCGGCCAGGGGATCCGTGCGCTCGCCGCGGACCTGCGGCGCGCACGCCGGCGGCACGTCATCCAGGTCAGCCGCGGCGCGCTCAACCGTGTCCTGGTGCCGGCTGCGGTCGGCGTGCTGCTCCCGTTCATGGCGATTCTTTTGTTCCCGGCCGTCGCCGTCCTGACGCGGAGCCTTCGCTGAATGCTCCGGAACCGCGGGAGCGCGCTGCTCGAGTTCGCCATCGCCTGGCCCGTCGCGCTGCTGCTCGTGGTGGGCTCGGTCCAGCTGGCGGTTTGGGGCTCGGAGGCCTTCGCGGCCAAACAGGCCGCTCTCGCGGGTGCCCGGGCCGGCACCTCCGCGGGCGGAACGGCGGCGCTCGCTCGGGCCGCGGCGATCGCCTCGCTCCGCCCGGTCCTGGTCGGCACGACTGCGGGTGCTTGGTGCCCTTCCTCCGCCGGGGCGCCGCCACCGGTCTGGGTCTGTGTCACCTGGTCGGCGGCGACGGTCGAGGTTCGCGTCGGCGGGTCTGCCCCGGCATTGCTGCCACTCCTGCCCGGCTCAGGCGGACTGCCGCTCGGCGCCGATGTGGCTCTTGCCCGGGAGACGTTCCGCTGATGCGACGCGGCCAGGCGCTGGTCGAGCTTGCGGTGTCGCTTCCCCTGCTCCTTCTCCTGGTGCTGGGCGCGGCCCAGTTCGTCCGGCTCGCTCTCTACCGTTCCGGCCTCGACGCGGCGACCGCGGCCGCCGCTGCGGCGGCCGCCCGAGCGCCGTCCGCCGCCAGCGCGGCGGCGGCCGGGAAGGCCGCCTTCGACGCCGTTTCCGTGGGCTACGGACTCGACCGCTCGGTGACCGTCACCGTCGGTATCGGGGACTTCCAGCGTGGGGGGACGGTCACCGCCTCGGCCCACGCCGACGTCAGCCTCGGCTTCAGCGGGATCCCAGCGCTCGCCCTCGGCTGGAGGCTTTTCTCGACCGCCTCCGCACGGGTCGAGGACTGGCGCTCCCGGCCCGCCGGCCCATGAACCGGTCCCAGGCAGCCCAGACGCTGGTCGCTCTCGCGCTTTTCGTGCCCCTGGTGCTGGTTCCCGTCGCCGGCTATGCCGTCGAGGCCACCCTTCTCGCCACCCGGGCTTCGCTGCTCCAGGCCGCGGTCGCGAGAGCGGCCGAGGATGCCACGCAGGCCCTCGACGTCAGTGCCCTCCGATCCAGCGGGGTTCTCCGGCTCGACCCGGCGAACGCGACCCGGATCGCCCGTGCATCGCTGGCCGCGCAGGACTCGAACGCGCGCCTTGGGGAGGTGACCGTAGGCGAGCGCTCGGTCACGGTGAGGGCTCACGACGAGGTCCCGCTGGCGTTTGGCGGGATCCTCCAGACCGGCGACGTCAGGCTCGCCTCGGTGGCGACGGCGCGGTTGACGGCCGGCTACCGCAGTCCCAGCAGTCGGGTGGCGTTGCCGAAGAGGAGCTTGTCCATGACCGGTTGAGGGATCTCCAGGCCGGCCAGCTCCTCGAGGCAGCGTTCCGGCTGGATGAATGGATAATCGCTGCCGAACAGGAACTGGTCCTGGAGGCGCGTCTTCAGCTCTCGGATCACCTCCGGCGGGATGTACTTGGGCGCCCAGCCGGACGTGTCGATCCACACGTTCGTCTTGTGCATCGCCATCGCCAGCAGCTCCACGTGCCAGGGCCAGCCCATGTGGGCGGCGATGATCGTCAGGTCGGGGAAGGCGGCGGCCAGCTTGTCGAGCAGGATCGGCCGGCAGAGGTCGATCCGGATGCCCTGGCCGCCCGGCGTCCCGCCGCCGATGCCGCTCGTCCCGGTATGGAAGACGCAGGGAAAGCGAAGCTCGGCGCACTTGGCGAAGACCGGCCAGTAGGTCTCGTCGGTGGGGTCGAAGGCCTGGATCGAGGGGTGGAACTTGCCCCCGACAAGGCCGAGCTCGGCCGCCGTCTCGAGCTCGCGCACCGCCCGCTCACCCTTGTGCGGGTCGACGCTGGCGAAGCCGATGAACACCTCCGGGTAGTCCTTCACGGCCTGGGCCACGAACTCGTTCGAAAGCCGTGGCCGGTGGGTCGCGGTTTCCGCGTCCCAGGCCAGCAGGACGGCCTTCAGGTCGAGGTCCGAGTATTCGCGGGCAAGGCCTTCGAGGGTGTTCCGGGCGACCTTGGAGTGGAAGTACCGCTCAGCGGCCTCGACGTAGCCTTCGAGGCTGACGTCCAGCCACTCCGGCGTGGGTAGGTGGACGTGGAAATCGATCGCTCTCACTTCTTGGGATCATACGAGGCGTGCTGAAGGCGACGCTCCTCCTGCTGGCGGGCGGGGAGAGCAAGCGGATGGGTCAGCCCAAGGCGCTCCTGCCGGTGGGGGCGACCACCTTGGTCGAATGGCTCGCGGCACGGCTGTCGGAGAGCTTTGCCGAGGTCCTCGTCTCCGCCAACGACCCGCAGCTGGTGCCGAAGGGGATGCGGATGGTCCGCGATCGCCGCGCCGGCCATCTCGGGCCGCTCGCCGGTATCGAGGCCGGGCTCGCGGCCGCGACGAACGAGGTCATGGTCGCACTCGCCTGCGACATGCCGCGGGCCACGTCCGAGCTGGCCCGGCAGCTGATCGAGCTCAGCGAGGGCCATGACGCGGCAGTGCCGCGGATCGGCGGCCGGCCGGAGCCCGCCTTCGCCTGCTACCGGCAGAC
>DATCPJ010000231.1:0-2785 GCA_036570145.1 Candidatus Dormiibacterota bacterium | reverse complement strand
GGAGCGCTGGACCAGGGTCCGGCCGGAAAGGTCGGCAGCGGCGACCATTGTGGGCGAGTTGCTGATCGCGACGCCGGCCACCGGCAGTCCGTCGACCTCGGCCGAGAGGACGGCACCCGGGATCCCTGCGGCCACTTCGCGGGCCCGCTCGAGGTCGGCTACGTAGAGGACTTCCACCGCCCCGCCGGCGAGCGCGTAGGCGGTGACCGTGAAGGCGCGGAGGACGTCGATCACGATGACAACCCCGCGAGCGTCCCGGGCCCCTTCGACGCCCGCCGCCCGGACAACCCGCATCCGGGTCCTAGAGAGCGACTTCGGTGCCGGCGCCCTGCGCGCGGGCCGCGCTGTAGACGAGGTCGGCGGCCACCGCGTCCTCGACCGCGTGCCCCATCGACTTGTAGACGGTCAGCTGCTCGGGCGAGGTCCGGCCGGGCCGGCTGCCGGAGATCACCTCGCCCAGTTCGGCGGCGGCGGAGGGATCGAGGCCCTGCAGCTCGTGGGCGCCGCCCGGGTAGGGCTTGAAGGCGTCGCGATGCTCGACCACCAGGAGGCCGGCCGCGCGGATCGTTCCCGGGTCCAGCTCGGCGCCGCCGGCGGCGGAACCGACCGAGGTGACGTGGGCGCCCGGCCGGAACCAGCCCGGGTCGCTGAAAGGCGTGGTCGCATCGGTGCAGAAGCAGACCACGTCGGCGCCTCGGGCCGCCTCCTCGAGCGAGGCCGCGGCGGTTGCCCCGAACTCGGCGGCGAGCGCCCGGGCGTGGTCGAGGTTTCGGCTCGCGATGCGGATCTCGGAAAAGTGGCGCACGCGCGCGTGGGCCGCGAGATGCGATCTGCCCTGGACGCCCGCGCCCAGAACCGCGAGAACGCGGGCGTCGGAGCGCGCCAGCACCCGAGTCGAAAGGGCACTGGCTGCCCCCGTCCGAGCGGCCGTGATGAAGGTGCCGTCCATGATCGCGAGAGGAGTTCCGTTGCCGGCGTCGAAGAGCGCTATGAGCGCCTGGTGGGAGGGCAGGCCGCGATCGTGGTTGTGGGGGAAGACCGAGACCAGCTTGGTCTCCAGGATCCCTTCCAGGTACCCGGGCATCGCACCCAGCAGGCCGTCCGGGCTCCGTGCCGCGACCCGGGGCGGCACCGATGCGCGGCCAGCGCTGAGGGCGACGAAGGCGGCGGCGAGCCGCTCGAGGAGGCGATCGAGGTCGAGCAGGCGGCGGACCTCCGCTTCGGAGATGAAGAGCAGAGCTGGGCCTACCCCACTCAGTACCGGGGACGCTGGCGCGCCTCGCGCTCCTGCTGGCGGCGGAGCACTGCCATCGCGAAGAGCAGGCAGGCGACCATCGCCAGCACCACGGTCGGCACGAGGTCGCCGGAGCGGGCGCCCGCGGCAAGGACGAAGGCGGCGCCGAGGAGCATGAAGCCGAGGCCCTGGTAGCGGGTCCACTGGCGTGCGGTGGGCCTGCTCGCGCCCGGCCCGGCGAGCCAGCCGAAGGCCCGCGGAAAGATCGCCAGCCCGATTCCCGAGAAGATCAAGAAGAAGCCGACCAGGAGGAGGAAGCCGTGGGTCAGCGCAGCCATGTCGCCACCGCAGTTTGAGCTAGGCGGGCTGGCCGGGCAAGTGCCCGGTATCGTTCCAGAGCTGGAGCAGGCTCCCCTCTTCGGCCCGGCGGAGCACGGAGACGGCGGCGGTTTCCAGGTTCAACCGAGCGCCCGCTCCGTCGGGAAGGTCGAGGAAGACGAGCGCGAGCACGCGCAGGAAATGCCCATGGCTGAAGACGATCACCGGCCCCTCGGCCAGGCCGCTGACCTTTTCCAGGAAGCTCACCGCGCGGGCCCTCACCTGGTCGATCGACTCCCCGTGGGGGCAGCCGTCGGTCCACAGGTCCCAGTCCGGCCGCCGTCGGTGGATCTGAGTGCTGGTTATGCCCTCATAGTCGCCGTAGTCCCATTCGACGAGGAGCGGCTCCGGGATCGGCTCCGGGAAGCCCGCCAGCTGGGCGGTGCGGGTCGCTCGCTGGAGCGGGCTCGAGTAGACCACGGTGAAGAGCTCGCCGGCCAGCCGCGGCTGGAGGCTTCGTGCCCGCTCCTCGCCCTCGAGGAGCAGCGGAATGTCGGTGAGCCCGGTGTGGCGGCCCGACTTGCTCCACTCGGTCTCGCCGTGGCGGACCGTGAAGATGTCTAGCGTCCGAGCACCTCGGGGCGGCCGGTGCGCAGGCTTCGCGAAGCCGCCTCGATGACGGCACCGGCACGGAAACGCTTGGCCGGGTTGACGCAGACGAGCCCGATCGCGACCTTCAGGTCGACCGACTTCAACGCATCGCTGACCGACTCCATCAGGCGGTTCGCGGTGTGCGCCGTGCCTGACATCTCCGCCTCCGGCAGAAGGACCACGAACTGGGCGGGCATCCGCTTCAGCAGCCCTGGAGTATCGACGTCCCGCAGCGCGCCGATGAGCGCCGCAGCCATCGCCTTGAGGCCGTCGGCGTTCCCCGAGCCGTAGTCGTTCTGGGTCCGCAGCTCGACCAGGAGGACGCCCAGCCAGCGGCCGTAGCGGTGGCCGCGGGCGAGCTCGTCCTCCAGGATCGGCCGGACGAAGCGCTCGTTGAAGAGCTTGGTCGTCCGGTCGACGACGTGCAGCGGCAGGGACTCGGGGTCTTCGAGCTTGATCCCGCAGGTGGGGCAGTAGGTCGCGCCCGAGGGCACCGCGGAGCCGCAGGCGGGGCAGGGTGGCGAGTCGCCCGGCCGGCGGCGCAGGAGATCGCCCAGGGGCATGGCCTAGTTAGGGTAGCAG
>DATCPJ010000230.1:0-8004 GCA_036570145.1 Candidatus Dormiibacterota bacterium | reverse complement strand
CGAGGGAAGCCCGGTGGGATGGAACTGGATCATCTCCATGTCCTTCAGCGGAACGCCGGCTCGGTAGGCGAGGGCCATGCCGTCGCCGGTGCAGATCTGGCCGTTGGTGCTGAACGCGTAGACCCGGCCGTTGCCGCCGGTTGTGAGGATCACCGTCTTGGCCCTCACCGCGCTCATCGACCCGTTGCGCTGGTTGAGCGCGACGATGCCGACGCAGCGGCCGTCCTCGATCAGCAGCGAGGTGACGAAGCTCTCGTCGAGGCGCTCGATCCTGTCGAACTTGAGCGAGGTCTGGAACAGGGTGTGGAGCATGTGGAAGCCGGACTTGTCGGCGGCGAAGCAGGTCCGCCAGGTTGTCATCCCGCCGAAGGGGCGGACGCTGATCTTGCCGTCCGGGTCGCGGCTCCAGGGGCAGCCCCAGTGCTCGAGCTGGATGACCTCGATCGGCGCCTCGCGGACGAAGGTCTCGACGACGAACTGGTCGGAGAGGTAATCGCCGCCCTTGATCGTGTCGAAGGCATGGGTCTCCCAGCTGTCCTCGGGTCTCAGAACCGCCGCCGCCCCGCCCTCGGCCGAGACGGTATGGCTACGCATCGGGTAAACCTTGGAGACGATCAGGATCCGAAGGCTGGGATCGCTCTCTGCCGCCGCGATCGCCGCCCGAAGTCCAGCTCCGCCACCTCCGACAATCAGGACGTCGTAGAGCGGAAAGTCCAAGGCGTTCCTAATCCTAAACACTTGCCGCGGCTGGCTCGGGCCCGCCGGGGGTCAGAGGCGCGAAAAGGCGACCGCGGTCTGGGCGGCCGCCCGGGCGTTGTTGATGACGAGGTCGACGTTCAGCTTCACCGAGCGGCCGCCCGACAGCTCGGCGATCTTGGCCAGCAGCCGAGGCGTGACCTCTTGACCGCTCACCTCCCCCACCTCCTCGATCGCCCGGGCGACCAGCTCGGCGGCGTCTTCCAGCTCCCCCGGCGGCGGCACGGCGACCACCACGCCGTGGAGCCCCGTGCCCCAACCCGCCTGGAGCACCCGGGCGGCCTCCTCCGGCCCGCTGACCGAGGCGCTCACCGGGTGCCCGGTGCGCATTTGGTAGAAGCCCGGCAGGTCGTCGGTCTGCCAGCCGAGAACGGGAACCTCGTAGGACTCCAGCCGCTCCATCGTCAGGGCGATGTCGAGGACCGTCTTGGCCCCGGCGCAGAACACGGCGACGGGCGATTGGGCCAGCTCGTAGAGGTCGGCCGAGACGTCCTCGGGATGGCCGAGGTGAACGCCCCCGATGCCGCCCGTCGCCATGAAGCGGATCCCCGCCAGCCCGGCGGCGCGGACGGTGGCGGCCACCGTCGTCGCCCCGGTCCTCTCCAGGGCGATGGCCGCCCCGAGGTCGCGGGTGCTGACCTTGAAGACGTCGCCGGCCTCGGCGAGCGAGCGCAGCTCGGCCTCGCTCAGCCCCACCCGGAGGGCTCCCTCGAGCACGGCGACGGTCGCCGGGATCGCACCCTCGACCCGGATCGCCTCCTCGCAGCCGAGGGCGGCCTCCAGGTTGTAGGGAGCGGGTAGGCCCTGGGCGACGATCGACGTCTCCAGCACCACGACGGGACCACCGTCGATGAGGGCGGCGGCGACCTCGCGGGCGACCTTGACCGGCCAGTGAGCCACGTTAAGGCCGGGCGCCCATGCGGGTGACCGCGAAGGCGCCGACGAGGACCGCGCGACCGGCGGCCTCGAGGGGGGTCGCGCCGTCGAGGTAGGCGCTGCAGAAGGCGGCCGCAAAGGCGTCGCCGGCGCCGGTCGCGTCGACGGCCTCGACCTTCGACGCCGGCACCCGGCGACCGAAGACCCGGGCGCCCCGGGTGCCGAGCTTGACGACCGGCACCTTGGCCATCCCCTCCAGGGGCGCGCCCAGCTCGGCGGCCTCGGCCTCGTTGGCGAACACCAGCTCGGGTTGGAGCATGGCGAGGTCGAGGGCCAGCCGGGCTCCCCCGTACTCGCGGATCCCCGCAGCCGAGGAGAGGTCCACCGAGACGATGGCCCCGTCGGCGCGGGCGATCTCGACCGCCCGCCGGGTGGTCGAGGCGATCGGCTCCGCGAAGAGCGAGTAGGCGGGCACGTGGAGCAGGTTCAGCCCCTTGAACCAGTCCTCCTCGATGTCCTCCGGGCGAAGACCGAAGACCGCTCGCTCCTGGCGGGCGAAGGTCCTCTCGCCGGTCGGGCTGAGGAGCACGGCGATGGCGCCGGTCGGGTCCTGGCTGCGCACCGCCTTGACCTCCACCCCGCCCGCCTCGATCTCGGCGATGAGCCGCCGGCCCAGGTCATCCTCGCCGACCCGGGTGACCAGCCGGGCGCCCTCCCCCAGTGCCGCCGACCAGGCGCAGAAATTGGCCGCCTGGCCGCCGCCGCCGATCTTGATCGAGGCGTCGCGGTCGTCGTCGAGCCGCAGCTGCCCCTCGGGAGCGATGGTCACGTCGAGGACGAGCGAACCGATGGAGCCGACCACGGACGGTGATCGTAGTGCTTACCCTCTCCGGCGGTGCGGCGCCTCGAACGGGACCTTTCTTTCGTCCTGCTCTGGATCGGGCAGACGATCAGCACCCTCGGCAGCGCGGTCAGCGACCTGGCGGTGCCGACGGTGGCGATCTTCGCTTTCCATGCCGGTCCGCTCCAGGTCTCCATCCTGGGGGCGCTGGAGACGCTTCCCTTCATCGGGGTCGGCTTGCTCCTGGGTCCGCTCGCCGACCGGGTTCGGCGGCGGCCGATCCTGGTCGCCTGCGACATCGGGCGCTTCGCATCCCTGGGATCGATCCCGCTCGCCGCGGCCCTCGGCGTCCTCACCCTCAACCAGCTCTATCTCGTCGCGTTCCTGACCGGGCTGTTCAACGTCGCCTTCCAAGGTCGGCTACCAGGCCTACCTGCCGGCGCTGGTCACGCGCCGCCAGATCATGGGCGCCAACTCCCGCCTCTACGTCACGCAGACGGTGGCCGGGACCGCCGGTTCGGCGCTGAGCGGGCTGCTGATCCAGCTGGTCGGCGCTGCACTGACGATCGCCGTGGACGGGGCGTCCTACCTCCTCTCGGCACTCGCCATCGGCCTCATCCCCCGGCACGAGGAGAGGCCGTCGGTTGGGAGGTCGGCAGGCTTCAGGGTGGAGCTGGCAGAGGGACTCCGCTTCGTGCTCGGCCATCCCGTCCTGCGGCGCCTGGCCGCCGGCAACGCGACCTTCACCATCGGCTGGCGGATGGTCGAGGGGATGTACGTCCTCTACTGCTACCGGATCCTCCACCTGACGCCGGCACAGGTCGGCCTCCTGCTGGCGACCACCAGCGTGTTCCTGGTGATCGGCGCGCTGCTGCGCGAGCGCGTCACTCGTTTGGTGGGATTCGGCCGCCTCCTCTTCGTCTCCCAGCTCTTCACCGCCCTGCCGTGCTTCCTCATCACGCTGGCCGGGCTCGGGCTCGGCCTTCCGGCCATGTACGCCGCCGCGGTGGTCATGGGCGTCGCCGGGAGCATGTTCGACGTCGCCCAGCTCACCCTCCGCCAGCTGATCACCCCCGACCGGCTCCAGGCCCGGATGAACGCGACCATGCGGACTCTGTTCTGGGGGCCCCGCCCTCTCGGCTTCCTGCTCGGCGGGGTGGTCGCCTCCTGGCTCGGTCTCGTCGCGACCACGGCCATCGGCGGAGTCATCTGCACGGTGTCGGCCGCCTTCTTCCTGGGTCCGCTCTTCTTCTCGATGAAGACGGCGCCGGAGCCGGTGCACGAGGGTTGACGACCGCCTGCGGCCGGCCAACCGTTGCCGCCGCTCCTGGCGCCCCTGCCGCCCTTCAGATGGTGAAGCGGCCGTCCTCCATGATCTTCCGGCCGTCGACCGTCACCGTCGCGTGCGAGGCGAGGACGTCGACGTGGGAAGGGCACTCCCAATCGGCGCCCGTCTCGAAGCCGTACGGGTCGCCGAAGGCGATGTGGACACCGGGGAACTTCTCGTCCTGGAGGAAGTTCCCGACGATCCGGGTCAGGCCGACATTGGTGCCGATCGCGAACTCGCCGACGCGGTTCGAGTCCGGGTGCTGGCCCATGTAGCCGTCGATGTCGGCTCGGAGGTCGGGGTCCTCGGTCTCGAACGAGATCAGCCGGCCCCCCTTGACCCGCATCATGACGGGCTTGGCCAGCAGTCCGTACTTCACGGTGAACCAGTCCCCCAGCTCTTCGGCGGCGATGACGCCGTCAACCGAGAGCGGCGCGGTGAAGGTCTCCCCCTCGGGCAGGTTGCCCCAGCGGTGCTGCTCCCAGTAGCGCCCATCGCAGGGGATCCACTTGAGCTCCTTGCTGAAGGTTGCCGCGAGCTCGGTCCCATTGCGGGTCGCGACCTCGATCCGGGAGGCGGTCCGGGCCACGTTCCAGACCTGCTGGGTGACGCGGTAGATCTCCTCGTAGTCGCCCGCCATGCCGTCGGTCATCAGGTTCGCGTCGATGCCGATCATGTGGCCGTGGCGGCAGCCGAGCTCGTTGGCGAGGAGCCGCAGCATCGGCTTCCGAAAGGCGAGCTCACCTTTTTGGCCGCTGCCGATGAAGTAGGAGGCGGTCGGCCGGAACTTGACGATCTCATCGCCGATCGCGCGCGGGAACTCGGTCGCCGGGCGCTTCACGTGGTCCTCCATCGTCCAGGAGCGGACCTCCGCGCCGGCGGCGCGCGCCTCCTCCTCGATCGCCTCGGCGATCTCCCGACAGACCCTGTCCTTCACGACCGCGACCCGGTCGCTGCCGGAGATGTTCAGGCAGACTCGGACCGCATTGCGGGCACCGGGGGCGAAATCCTGACGCACGAATTGAGGATATCGCCCCTGCACGAATTGATGAGGTATGCAAACGCGGTGTCATTTTTTGCGGAACTTGCGTTTATATTTGCCGCGGCGCCGCAAGCGGAATCAATTCCCGGACCCGTCCCAGCCTCCCGCGAGCGACATGGAACCTATCTAGGAGGGCTCGGACGTGAGCTTTACGGACAAGACTCTTACCTGTCGCGACTGCGGCAAGGAATTCACATTCACGGCCGGGGAGCAGGAGTTCTACTCCCAGCGCGGCCTGATGAACGAGCCTCGCCGCTGCTACGACTGCCGGCAGGCGCGACGTGCGGGCGACGGCGGCAACGGGGGCGGCGGCGGCCGCGAGCGTGGAGCGCGAGAGCTGCACGACGTGATCTGCTCCAACTGCGGCAAGCCGGCCCAGGTGCCGTTCCTGCCCACCGGCAGCCGGCCCGTGTACTGCGCCGACTGCTTCCAGACGGTGCGCCGCTAGCCCTCCCCGAAGCAGCCGGGGAGTAATCTCGGCTGACGATGGCGGCCGTAACCACGCTCGTGCACCTGGGGTCCCTGATGGGCGGTGTCCGCACGGTCGACCAGGTCGGGGTGGAGGAGCGGGCCGCCTCGCTCGGCAAGCGCTCGGTCAAGAAGGCTTCCAAGGTCTGGGCCCTGGAGCTGGCGATCCGGATGATGGACCTCACCACCCTGGAGGGGGCGGACACCCCGGGCAAGGTCGCCGCGCTCTGCGCCAAGGGCATCCGGCCGGATCCGACCGACCCGTCGATCCCGAGCGTGGCGGCGATCTGCGTCTACCCGTCGATGATCCGAACCGCCGTCGAGCACCTGCGCGGCAGCGACGTGCGGGTGGCCAGCGTCGCCACCGCGTTCCCCTCCGGCCAGAGCTTTCCCGACGTCAAGCTGGCGGAGACCAGCGAGGCCGTCGCGGCGGGTGCGGACGAGATCGACATGGTCATCGACCGCGGGGCCTTCCTGAGCGGCGACTACCAGAAGGTCTTCGACGAGATCGTCGCCAGCAAAGAGGCGGCCGGCGCCGTTCACCTCAAGGTGATCCTCGAAACCGGCGAGCTGGGCACCTATGACAACGTGCGGCGCGCCTCGGTGCTGGCGATGGCGGCCGGCGCCGACTTCATCAAGACCTCGACCGTCAAGATCAACCCCGCCGCCACTCCGCCGGTCGCCCTGGTGATGATGGAGGCCATCCGCGACTTCCACCGGGAGACCGGCCGCCGGGTCGGCCTCAAGCCGGCCGGCGGGATCAGGACCGCGAAGCAGGCGATCCACTACCTGGTCATCCTTCACGAGACCCTCGGCCCTGACTGGATGACCCCGGACCGGTTCCGGATCGGCGCCTCCAGCCTGCTCAACGACTGCCTGATGCAGCTGGCCAAGGAGAAGTCCGGCGCGTACCAGTCGGGCGACTATTTCACGATCGACTGAGTGACCCCGCACTAGTGGCACTCACCAGGCGACGCGAGACGGCACTCGCCACACGGGGCTTCGAGTACCAGCCGGCTCCCGAGGCGACCGACCACGTCAGCATCGCCGACCGCTACGGGCTCTTCATCGGCGGCAAGTTCGTGGAGCCGAAGTCGGGCAAGTGGTTCGCGACCATCAACCCGGCCACCGAGGAGAAGCTGGCCGACGTCGCGGAGGCGCTCGAGGCCGACGTCAACCGCGCCGTCGAGGCGGCCGCCAGGGCGCAGGAGTCGTGGGCGCGGCTGAAGCCGGCGCGGCGCGCCCGCCACATCCTCCGGATCTCCCGGATCATCCAGGAGCGAGCTCGCGAGCTGGCGGTGTTGGAGACCATGAACGGCGGCAAGCCGATCAAGGAGTCGCGCGACGTCGACGTGCCGCTCGCGGCAGCCCACTTCTTCTACTACGGCGGCTGGGCCGACAAGCTGGAGTGGGCATTCCCCAACCGATCCCCGCGACCGGTCGGCGTGTGCGGCCAGGTGATCCCCTGGAACTTCCCGCTCCTGATGCTGGCATGGAAGATTGCGCCCGCCCTCGCCGCCGGCAACACTGTCGTGCTCAAGCCGGCCGAGACGACGCCGCTCACCGCGCTGCTCTTCGCCGAGATCTGCCAGCAGGCCGACCTGCCGCCAGGCGTCGTGAACATAATCACCGGCGCCGGAAAGACGGGCGCCCTCCTGGTGGACCATCCCGACGTCAAGAAAGTCGCCTTCACCGGCTCGACCGAGGTCGGCAAGCTGACCCAGCGCTCGACGGCGGGAACCGGCAAGCGGCTGACGCTCGAGCTCGGCGGCAAGGCCGCCAACATCGTCTTCGACGACGCCCCGCTCGACCAGGCGGTGGAGGGCATCGTCAACGGCATCTACTTCAACCAGGGCCACGTCTGCTGCGCCGGCAGCCGGCTCCTGGTCCAGGAGTCGATCGCCGACGCCGTGCTCGAGAAGCTCCGCCGCCGCGTCGACACCCTTCGCCTGGGCGACCCCCTCGACAAGAACACCGACATCGGCGCCATCAACTCGCGGGCTCAGCTGGAGAAGATCACCGGGTTGGTCGAATCGGGCCGAGCCGAAGGCGCCGAGATCTACCAGCCCCCCTGCGAGCTGCCCGCCAAGGGTTTCTGGTTCCCGCCGACGATCTTCACCAACGTCTCCCAGTCGCACCGGATCGCGCGCGAGGAGATCTTCGGCCCCGTCCTCTCGGTGCTCACCTTCCGGACCCCGGCCGAGGCGGTTGAGAAGGCGAACAACACGCCCTACGGGCTCTCCGCCGGGATCTGGACCGAGAAGGGCTCGCGGATCCTCTGGATGACCCAGCAGATGCGCGCCGGCGTCGTCTGGGCGAACACCTTCAACCGCTTCGACCCGACCTCCCCGTTCGGCGGCTACAAGGAGTCCGGCTTCGGCCGCGAGGGCGGCATCCACGGGCTCGCCGCCTACCTGGAGCTCAACTGAGGTGCCCGAACGCGTCGCTGTCCGGAAGACCTACAAGCTCTACCTGGGCGGCGAGTTCGTCCGCTCCGAGTCGGGCCGCGCCTACCAGGTTTATTCCAGTGGGGACGTCCCCCCTGCCGGCCGTGCTCGGCAAAGCTTGCGCGCGGCCAACCCCCCTGGGCCCGGCGTGAACGTGCCGCGCGGCTCCCGCAAGGACCTCCGCGACGCCGTCAAGGTCGCCCGCGGCGCTTTCGCCGGTTGGGCGGGAAGCACCGCCATGAACCGG
>DATCPJ010000229.1:0-7496 GCA_036570145.1 Candidatus Dormiibacterota bacterium | reverse complement strand
CGCCCCGGGCAGAGCGGCGGCCATTGTCGTGAGGTTATGCTCGAACGCGTCTGCCTCCAGGACAAGGGCTGGGGTCACCAGCTCTTCGACGCGCATCCGCGAAAGATTAAAAGTTCTAGCTAGATAAAAAGGGAAATCAGGTTCCCGATCGTGCCCCCTCCCCGCCTTCGGCGGTACTCCCCCGCCGAGCGGGGGAGAGACTTTGTCGGCTCACGGCCGAACGGGGGGAGAGAATACTTTGGAGTCGATGGCCGAGACCGACGCCCCCGCCTTCCGCCAGCAGCTGGAATCGCTGTACTCGATCTCGATCGAGATCGCCCAGCTTCATGAGCTGCCCCCGGTCCTCGACCGCGCTCTCGGCCACTGCCTCGAGCTCACCGCCTCCGCCTTCGGCTTCATCGGCCTTCTCAACGGCTCCAATCAGCTGGACGTGGCCGCGATCAAGGGGTTCGAGCCCTCTGACCCGAAGTTCTACGAGCGCTTCCGCCTGATACCGGTCCGGCCCAGCGTATTCGGCGTCGTGATCACCGAGGGCCGTTCCAACGTCTCCAACGACGTCCTCCACGACCCCGGCCGCGCGGGACAGCCGCCGGGACACCCGCCCGTCCGCACCTTCCTGGGCGTCCCTCTCCAGGTCGGCGAGAAGGTGGTTGGGATGATCGGCGTCGCCAACAAGCCGGGCGGCTATACGCCGGACGACGAACGCTTCCTCTCCACCTTCGCCAACCAGGTCGCGGTTGCGGTCGAGAACGCCAGGCTCTACGAAAGCCAGCGGGAGATGATCGGCCGGCTGGAGCGGCTCCACCAGGAGCTGAACCAGGCCGAGCGCGAGCAGGTCAGGATGCAGGAGCGGGAACGCATCGCGGCCGACGTCCACGACCAGATCGGCCAGGCCATCTTCACGATGGGCATGAAGGTGAACGGCATCCTCGAGCGGGAGGACGTGCCGCCGGCGGTCGTCCAACGGCTGGAGGAGGTCAGCCAGCTCGCGGGCAGCTCGGCCGAGGCGGTGCGAGAGGTGATCTTCTCACTGATCCCCTCGCCCACCGGCCCGGGGTCGGGCCGCCTCGTCGCCTCGCTGCGCAAGCTGGTCAGGACCGCCGGCCGCACCTACAACCTGGAGACCGACCTCGTCGTCGGCGGTCGGGAGGCAAGGATCAGCCCCGAGATCGAGCGCGTGCTGCAGGCCGTCGCCAAGGAAGCGATCAGCAACGCCGCCCGCCACGCCCGGGCCAAGATGGTGCTGGTCACGTTGAGCTTCCTGGGCGCCAGCGTCGACATCGTCATCCAGGACGACGGCGATGGCGCCTCCGAGCTGATCCTCCGCAACTACCAGGAGAGCAGCACCCATTTCGGGCTGAAGGGCCTTCGCAAGATGGTCGACGGCGCCGGCGGCCGGTTCGAGGTCGGGAACGGGGAGGAGAGCGGCCTCGTCGTCCGGGCGCGCTTCCCGCTCGCCGCGGGCGACCCCCCCACGTGACCCCCATCCGGATCCTGCTGGTGGACGATCACGAGATGGTGCGCGAAGGTCTGAAAGCGATGCTCCAATCCGAATCGGACCTCGAGGTGGTTGCCGAGACCGGCCTCGGTCGCGAGGTGCCCGCCCTCCTCGAACAGACCCAACCCGACGTCGTCCTGCTCGACGTCCGCCTCCCCGACATGAGCGGAGTCGAGGTCTGCCGGCAGGCGGTCCGCTCCGACCCGAACCTGAAGGTGATCATGCTGACGACGTTCGTCGACCCCGACCTGGTCGACGAGTGCATCGAGGCCGGGGCCCGCGGCTATCTCGTCAAGGACGTGCGCGGGATGAGCCTCAAAGAGAACGTCCGGGCGGTCAGCCGTGGCCAGGCTGTCCTGGCGCCGGAGGTCGCCGGCCCGATTCTCGACCGGGTCCGCGATCGGCGCTCGGCGGAGGCCACGCGAGCCCCCGCCCTCACCCAGTCGCAGGTCGCGATCCTCGGCCTCATGACGCGTGGTTTTTCGAACCGCGAGATCGCGGCCGAGGTCCACCTCAGCGAGAACACGATCAAGACCCACGTCCAGGAGATCTTCCGCAAGCTCGACGTGCACAACCGCGTGGAGGCGGTGATGACGGCGACCAAGAACAACTGGCTCTGACCTTCTTCTAGCGCTCGCTCCCGGGGAGCTGAGGACGGTTCACCACAAAGGCACGAAGGATACGAAGACGCACTAAGGATCCCAGGGAACGGGGCTGCTGAAGCCCCCAGTGAACGCAGAGCCCCCCGTGAACGCTGAGACGCTGAGTTTTCTTTTTCTTTTTCTATTCTCTTGCTTCGTGCGTCCTTTGTGCGCCCTTCGTGTCTTTGTGGTTTCGTACCCCGTCCCCGTTGAGGTGACCGTTGGCCGATCCCTTTCACCGGATCGGGTGGCGAGGTTTCACCCGACCTGATGAGGAAGGGGTGTGTGGGCCAACCTAGGCTGTTTGGTGGAGGTGGCCAATGTTTCCAGCCGCGTTTGATTACCACGCCCCGGCGACCCTCGACGAAGCCCTCGGCCTGCTCGCCGAGAAGGGCGACGAGGCCAAGGTGATGGCCGGCGGGCAGAGCCTGATCCCGCTCCTCAAGCTTCGCTTCGCGTCCCCCGCACTGGTCGTCGATATCGGCCGCCTGCCCGGGCTCAAGGGCGTCACCTCGGATGGCGGCACGATCAAGATCGGGGCGCTGACGCGGCACGTCGACATCGAGCGCGGCGCCGACATCCGCGGGCTCTGCCCGATCCTCGCCGAAACCGCTCCCCAGATCTCCGACCCGCTGGTCCGCAACCTCGGCACGGTCGGCGGATCGATCAGCCACGCCGACCCATCGGGTGACTGGGGCTCGGTGATGCTCGCCCTCAACGCCCAGTTCGTGGCGCGCTCGGTTCGGGGCGAGCGGACGATCCCGGCCGCCGACTTCTTCCAGGGTCCGTTCACCACGGTGCTCACCGCGGACGAGGTGCTCACCGAGATCCGGATCCCGGTCGTGGCCCGCTCCTCCGGGACGTACCTGAAGCTGGAGCGGAAGGTCGGCGACTTCGCCACCGTCGGCGTCGCGGTCCAGGTCTCGCTCAGCAACGGCTCCATCGGCGCGGCTGGGATCGGTCTCACCTCGGTCGGCTCCCACAACCTCAAGGCGACCGCCGCCGAGGAGGCGCTCCGCGGCCAGCAGCCGACCGACCAGGTGATCGCCGAGGCGGCCCGGCTGGCCGCGGACGCGGCCGAGCCGAAGGGCGACATCCGCGGCAGCGCGGCCTACAAGAAGGACATGGTCAGGCTCTTCGTGCAGCGCGGGCTGAAGACAGCAATCAAGCAGGCACAGGAGGCGCGGGCATGAAGGTCACCGTCAACATCAACGGCGTCGACCATGGCGCCGACGTCGAACCGCGCGTCCTCCTTGTCGACTTCCTGCGTACCAACCTGGCGATGACCGGCACCCACGTCGGCTGCGACACGACCAGCTGCGGGGCCTGCACGGTGCTCCTCGACGGAGAGCCCGTGAAGTCCTGCACGATGCTCACCGTCCAGGTAGCGGGCCGCAAGGTCACAACGGTCGAGGGCCTCGGCCAGGGCGCGGCGCTCGATCCCATCCAGGTCGGCTTCTACGAGGAGCACGGCCTCCAGTGCGGGTTCTGCACGCCGGGGATGCTGCTCGTCGGCGCTTCGCTCCTCGCCCGCAACCCGAACCCGAGCGAGGCCGAGATCCGCTGGGCGATCAGCGGCAACATCTGCCGCTGCACCGGTTACATGAACATCGTCAAAGCGATCAAGCATGCGGCCCGGCTGCAGGGAGCGACGGCCGAAGTGCCGGCCGGCTCCAGCCAGCCCGTCGCGGCGGGAGGTGAGTAGATGGCGATCGAGACAGCGCCCCACGGCGGCGTCGGCGAGTCGATTAAGCGGAAGGAGGACGGGCGCTTCCTGCACGGGAAGGGCAATTACCTCGACGACATCGTCCTTCCCGGCATGCTGCACATGGCGATCCTGCGCAGCCCGCACGCCCATGCCCGCATCAAGTCGGTCGACACCGCCGCCGCGAGCGCGGTGCCCGGCGTCGTCGCGGTCGTCACCGGCGAGCTGATGGCACAGCACAAGCTCGCCTGGATGCCGACTCTGTCCGGCGATACGCAGGCCGTCCTGGCCACCGACAAGGTTCGCTTCCAGGGCCAGGAGGTCGCCGCGGTCGTCGCCAGCAGCAAGTACATCGCGGAGGACGCCGTCGGCCTCATCGACGTCGAGTACGAGGTGCTGGCCCCGGTCATCAGCCCGCAGAAGGCGAGGGAGGAGGGGGCCCCGCTGATCCGCGACGACAAGACGGGCCAGGTGGACAACCACATCTACCACTGGGAGGCGGGCGACCAGGCCGCGACTGACGCAGCCTTCGCGAAGGCGGCCAAGGTTGTCGAGCTGTCGACCTTCTATCCCCGCTGCCATCCCGCCCCGCTGGAGACCTGTGGCATTGTCGCGGACGTCAACCCGGCGACCGGCAAGGCGACGCTCTACATGACGAGCCAGGCGCCGCACGCGATCCGGACGCTCTTCGCGCTGGTCGCCGGCCTGCCCGAGCAGATGATCCGGGTCGTCTCACCCGACATCGGTGGCGGCTTCGGCAACAAGGTGCCGATCTACCCGGGCTACGTCGTGGCGACGGCCGCCTCGCTGCTGATCGGAAAGCCGGTCAAATGGGTCGAGGACCGGACCGAGAACCTGATCTCGACCGGCTTCGCCCGTGATTACCACATGACCGGCTCATTGGCGCTCGACGCCGAGGGCCGGATGCTGGGGCTCCGGACCAGCCTCCTCAGCGACAACGGCGCTTTCTTCGCCGACGCACAGCCCTCCAAGTTCAAGGCCGGGCTCTTCCACATCGTGACCGGTTCCTACGACATCCCCGCGGCGCACATCGTGGCCGACGGTTACTACACCAACAAGGCGCCGGGCGGGGTTGCTTATCGCTGCTCCTTCCGGGTCACCGAGGCCTCTTACCTGATCGAGCGGCTGGTCGACAAGGCGGCGATGGAGATCGCGATGGACCCGGCCGAGTTCCGGATGAAGAACTTCGTCCCGGCCGACGCCTTTCCCTACCAGTCGGCGACCGGCTGGCTCTATGACAGCGGCAACTACCAGGGCGCGATGAACCTCGCCCTCAAAGAGCTCTCCTACGCCGACCTACGCAAGGAGCAAGCGGAGAAGCGAGCCCGGGGCGAGCTGATGGGCATCGGCCTTGCCAGCTTCACGGAAGTCGTCGGCGCGGGCAACGGCAAGCACTACGACATCGCCGGCCTGCGGATGTTCGACTCTGCCGAATTGCGGGTCCACCCGACCGGCAAGGCGATCCTCAAGCTCGGCGTCAAGTCCCAGGGCCAGGGCCACGAGACGGCCTTCGCCCAGATCGTCGCCGAGGAGCTCGGCATCCCCGCTTCGGACGTCCAGGTGGTCGAGGGCGACACCGATAACACCCCCTACGGCCTCGGCACCTACGCGTCCCGCTCGATGCCGGTCGGCGGCGCGGCGACGGCCATTGTTTCGCGCAAGCTCCGCGACAAGGCCCGGTCGATCGCGGCGCACCTCCTCGAGGCGGCCGAGGAGGACCTCGAATGGGAGCGCGGCAAGTTCCACGTGAAGGGCTCGCCGGAGCGCTCCAAGACGATCCAGGACATCGCCTTCGCGGCCTACACCAACCTGCCCGACGGCATGGAGGCGGGGCTCGAGGGCGTCACCTATTACGACCCGCCCAACATGACCTTCCCCTTCGGCACCTACGCGGTCGTCGTCGACATCGACAAGGGCACCGGCCAGGTGAAGGTCCGCGACATGGTTGCGGTGGACGACTGCGGGGTAAGGATCAACCCGATGATCGTCGAGGGCCAGATCCACGGCGGCCTGACCGAGGGCTACGGGATCGCCTTCATGGAGCTGATCACGTTCGACGAAGAGGGCAACTGCATCGGCTCCAACTTCATGGACTACCTGCTGCCGACCTCGATGGAGACGCCCAACTTCAGGGTCTTCGAGACGGTGACCCCGTCGCCCCACCACCCGCTCGGCGCCAAGGGCGTCGGGGAGTCGCCGACGGTCGGTTCGCCGGCCGCCTACGTCAACGCGGTGATGGACGCGCTCTCTCCCTACGGCATCACCAACATCGACATGCCGGTCACCTCGGACAAGGTCTGGGCGGCGCTCCGCTCCAAGGGAGTGACCGAATAGACGACCTCCTCGCGTTACTCGCCGAGAACGCCGCCGCCGGCACACCCTGCGTGCTGGCGACGGTCGTCCGCTGCGACCCGCCGACCTCCGCCAAGCCGGGCGACAAGGCGGTGATCACGGCGGATGGCCGCCTGCGCGGTTGGATCGGTGGCAGCTGCTCGGAGCCACTCGTCCGCCGCGAGGCGCTTCGTGCGCTCGCCGAAGGGACGCCGCGACTGGTCAAGATCGTCCCCGCCGAGGCCGCCAAGGCCTCCCGCCGGCGGGGCGAGCTCACGATGGCCACGACCTGCCCCAGTGGCGGCGCGCTCGACATCTTCATCGAGCCCCAGCTCCCCAAGCCCCTGCTGCTGGTGTTCGGCGAGAGCCCGGCGGCCGAAGCCCTCATCAGGCTCGGCCAGCTGACCGGCTTCCGCACCCAGCTGGTGGCCCAGGCCGGCCTGGCCTCCCTGGCCGTCCCAAGCAGCGACGCCTGGGCGGTGGTCGCGACGATGGGGCACTACGACGAGGAGGCGGTCGAGGCCGCCCTCGCCTTCCCAGACCTGAAGGTGGCGCTGGTCGCCAGCCGCCGCCGCTCGGCCGCCGTCCTCGACGCGCTCCGCGCTCGCGGCGTGGCCGAGGACGCCATCAGCCGGGTCCACGCCCCGGCGGGCCGGGTGCGCTCGGCGACCCAGGAGGAGATCGCCCTGCTCGCCCTGGCCGAGGTCGTGGCCGAACGCCGCCGGCAGGGACCCGCCCATCGACCGGTCGCCGCCGAGGATACGGCCGCCATCTTCGCCACCGACCCGGTCTGCGGGATGGCGGTCGAGATCAAGGCCGGCGCCCTGACCGCCGAGAGGGACGGCGTCACCCATTACTTCTGCGGTCCCGGCTGCCGGACCGCGTTCCTGGCCCCTGCCCAGGCTTGAGCTCCGCCGGACTGGTCCTGGCCGCCGGCTCCTCCCGCCGGATGGGCCGTCCCAAACAGCTCCTGCCGCTCGACGGCAGGCCGCTCCTGGAGCGGGTCGTCGCCGCCGCCAACGCCTCCTCGCTGGACGAGGTCGTGGTCGTCCTCGGCGGGTCGGCGGAGGAGATCCGGGAAAGCGTCGATCTCGGCCGCGCCCGCGTTGTCTACAACCCGGCCCACCTCGAGGGCCTGGGCTCGTCGATCCGCGCCGGCCTCGCCTCGCTGGACGGCCGGGTCGACCGGGCGATGGTCATCCTCGGCGACCAGCCGGCGGTCAGCGCCGAGCTCTTCGACCGCCTGCTCGACCTCCAGGCAAGTTCCGGCCTACCGTCAGCGGCGCTTCGGTTCGGCGAC
>DATCPJ010000228.1:0-1895 GCA_036570145.1 Candidatus Dormiibacterota bacterium | reverse complement strand
CCTCGACCACCGGCTCGACGTCGGCGGTCGCGGAGTTCGGGTGGAGAACCAGATCGACCGCTTCGGCAACGTCGTGGTGGCGGTCTTCGCACCCCGGATCGCGGCCAGCGTGGAGTTCACCGCCCGCGTCAGCGTGGAACGCCACGCCGGCGAGCCGCACCGGCTCGAGGCCGGCTGGCTGGGCGACGGCTACCTGCTCGATGCCACCCGCCTGACCGTGCCCGACGCCCGGATCCGCCGGGCCGCCGAACGACTCAAGGCCTCGGCGGCCTGGGGCCTTCCCCTGGCCGAGAGCATCAACGACTGGGTCTACCAGTCGATGACCTACCAGGACGGGCTCACCGGCGTCCGGACGACCGCGGCCGAAGCGCTCTCGGTCGGGCGTGGCGTCTGCCAGGACTACGCCCACCTGATGCTCTCCGTCTGCCGGAGCTGCGACCTCCCGGCGCGCTATGTCTCCGGCCACCTCATCGGGGAGGGAGGCAGCCATGCCTGGGTCGAGGTCGTCCTGCCCACCAACGACGGCACCGGTGACGCGATCGCCTGGACCTTCGATCCCACCCACGCGAGCCGGGGCGGGCTCAACTACGTGACGATCGCGGTCGGCGGCGACTACCACGACGTGGCGCCGACCTCGGGGACGTACCAGGCGCCCGTCCACGGCAGGTTGAAGAGCCACAAGCGGGTGACCCTCACCGAGCTCGACTACGCCGTCTGAGCCGGGCACTGCCGGCGCCCGGAGGGACACGGGCGGCTAACCGGGGGCCCTCAGTTGGAGCCGGCCGCTCCTGGCGGTTAGGATGCGGCTCATGGCAGTGATCAAGGCGCAGGGCGTCGTCGCGCGGGAACCTCGCGCAGCCTCCCGTCTGGAAGAGATCACGGTCGACGATCCCGGTCCGGGCGAGGTGCGGCTTCGCCTCCTCGCCAGCGGCGTCTGCCACACCGACCTGTACGCGCGCGACGGCGGGATGGGCGACGAATTTCCCTGGCTGCTCGGCCATGAGGGCTGCGGCGTCATCGAGTCGGTCGGTCCGGGCGTCGACGCGGCGCGCGTAGGGGAGCGCGTCATCGTCTGCTGGCGCGCCCCCTGCGGCCGCTGCCGCTTCTGCCTGCGCGGGCAGCTCGAGCTCTGCGCCGAGGTCGCCACCCCCGGCCCGCGCCTCCACGGCCAGGATGGCGCGGTGCTTTCACCGGTGCTCCGGGCGGGGACCTTCACCACCCACACCGTGGTGGCCGCGGGCCAGGCGATCACCGTCGGCGACGAGGTACCTGCCGAGGTCGCCGCGCTGATCGGCTGCGGCGTCGCCACCGGCGTCGGCGCGGCTCTGCGGACCGCCGGCGTCCAGCCCGGCGACCGGGTTGCCGTGATCGGCTGCGGAGCGGTCGGCCTCAGTGCCGTGCAGGGGGCACGGCTGGCGGGGGCGGCGACGATCATCGCCGTCGACCTCAGCCCGGCCAAGCTGGACTGGGCACGCAAGATGGGCGCCACCGCCGTCGTCAATGCCGCGACGGAGAACGTCGTCGAGCGGGTGCGCGAGCTGGCCGGCGGGTTCGGCGTCGATTACTGCCTGGACGTCGTCGCGCGGCCGGAGACGCTGCGGAACGCGATCGAGTGCTGCGACAACTTCGGGACCGCGGTTCTGGTCGGGGTGCCGCCCCGTCCGGCCGAGCTTGCGCTGCCGATGAGCCTGTTCTGGGACGAACGGCGCGGCATCAAGACGTGCTGGTACGGCAACTGCCTCGGCTCACGAGACTTCCAGCTGCTGGCCGACTGGTACCGCAACGGCACGCTGTACCTGGATGAGATGGTGTCGAGGAAGATCCATCTCGACGAGGTCGAGGACGCCTTCGTTGTGATGGCGAAGGGAGAGGAGCTCCGCTCGGTCATCGTCTTC
>DATCPJ010000227.1:0-3197 GCA_036570145.1 Candidatus Dormiibacterota bacterium | reverse complement strand
CAACGAAGGTACAAGTGGTACCACTTGTACCTATCTCGCGCATTAGGAAGGTCCAATTGGTACCACTTGTACCTATCCGGGTCGCTGCAGACCTTGTGTCGGGGCCAAGACGCCGCCGTCCGACTCCAAAGCCCCGCAATCCCTCCCCTTCCATGGATTTGCACGCAATGCGCGGCGCCGACGCAAGACATCCGTGTTCCCGACACAAGACATCGTGCTAGTCGGCCTCCTCGGTCACAAGATCGCCTACTCCGCGAGCCCCGCGATGCAGAACGCGGCCTTTCGCGCAGCCGGCCTCACCGACTGGAGCTACGAGCTCTTCGACGTCCCGCCCGAGGAGCTCGCGGCCGCGGTCGCGGCGCTCCGGCTTCCCGCACGGGCGGGGGCCAACGTCACGATTCCGCACAAGCTCGCCGTGGTGCCCCTCATCGACGAGTGCGATGAGCTGGCGACAAGGGTTGGCGCCGTCAACTTCATCCGCCGCGAGGGCGAGCGGCTGATCGGCGGCAACACCGACGTGGCGGGCGTCCGCGCCGCGCTGGAGGAGGTCGGCTGGCGGGGCGGGCGCGCCGTGATCCTGGGCCGCGGCGGCTCTGCCCGGGCGACGGCGGTCGCCCTCGGCGACGTCGATGTCGAATACGTGACGCGTGACAACTGGGAGGAGCGGGGCGCTCTTTGCCGAGCCGCCGACCTGGTCGTCAACTGCACCCCCCTGGGACGCGGCGGGGAAGCCGTGATCCGGCCCGCCGACCTGCCCCGCGTGGCCGTCGTCGACCTCGTCTACGCGGCCGGCGGGACGCCGCTCGTCGCCGCGGCGCGTGCCGCCGGCCTGCCCGTCGCCGACGGCTGGGCTGTGCTGCTGGCCCAGGGTGCTGCATCCTTCACCGGATGGACATCCCTCCCAGCCCCTTTAGCGGCGATGCGGGCGGCTCTGGCGACCTGACGACGGCGCTCCTCACGGCCGCCGCCTGGCTGGTCGTCGGGGCGGCGGTCGGCTTCGGCATCCGCAGGCTCAACATCTGGCTCTACCGGAAGGAGGAGCTGGAGTACGGCTCCGAGCCCTGGCAGGTGTGGGGTCCGCCGGTCCTTGCCGCGATCCTCTTCGCCGTCTTCGGCTACCACTTCGGCCCGGTCCCCGTCCTGCTCATCAAGAGCCTCTGGGTGGCCGTGCTGGTGGAGGTGATCTTCTGCGACCTGGAGCACCGCCTGATCCTCGACCGGGTGATGTTTCCCGCCATGGTGGTGGCGATCGGACTCAGCTTCCTCACGCCCAACCTGGGCATCCTGGAGAGCGTCCTGACCGGCCTCGGCGCCGGCCTGCTCTTCCTCGTCCTGGCGCTGATCGGGTCCTATTTCTTCGGGGCGGATGCGCTCGGCTTCGGCGACGTCAAGCTGGTCGCCTTCATCGGGCTGATCCTGGGGATCCACCAGACCGCGATCGTGACGGCGCTCTTTCTGGGCGTCCTCTTCGCGGGCCTGGTCTCCCTCGTCCTGGTCGTCGCGCGCCGGCTCACGATGAAGAGCGGGATCCCCTATGGCCCCTTCCTGGCCGCGGGCGCCCTCGTCGTCCTTTACCAACTCGGGCCAAAATAGGAAGGACGACATGAGCAACGAATTGATGCCGGGGGAATCCCTGGTCCTGAAGGAGCACCAGCACTGGGTCGTGATGATCAAGCCGCTGCTGCTGCCGATCGCCCTTGTCATCCTGGTGAGCCTCCTGGACGTGTTCCAGACCATCCCCAACGACTACCGGATCCTGGCCACCCTCGCGGCCGTGGCACTGCTCGGCGTCTGGCTGATCGTGGTCTGGATCCGCTGGAACTCGCGCAGCTTCACGATCACCGACCGCCGGGTCATCCTCGACACCGGCGTCGTCAGCCGCGCCTCGAAGGTGATCGCCCTCGACCGCGTCCAGGACATCGCAACCAACCAGAGCATCCTCGGGCGGATGCTCGGCTACGGCCGGATCGAGATCGACTCGGCCGGCGCGGCCGGCGCCGAGGTGCTGAGCGCGCTGCCCAACCCCCAGCATTTCCGCGACGAGGTCTTCAGCCGGGCCGAGAAGCTCCGCACGGTCGGTGCCGGGGGAGAGTCCCCGGCGGCCGCTCCACCCTCGGTCTGAGGGCGATGACACACCTGCGCTGGTTCACGGCTGGCGAATCCCACGGGCCCCAGCTGACGGTCCTGGTCGAGGGCCTGCCCGCCGGCCTCGAGATCTCACCCGACGACCTCCGCCGCGACCTCGGCCGCCGCCAGGGTGGCCACGGGCGAGGTGGCCGGCAGCAGATCGAGGTCGACGCCGGCCGGTTCGTGGGGGGCGTCCGGGGCGGCTTCACGATCGGCAGCCCGGTCGCGATCGTGCTCGAGAACCGCGACCACGTCAACTGGACGGCCGAGATGACGCCGCTCAAGGAGGGGTTCGCGCCGAAGCCGGTCACCAAGCTCCGGCCCGGCCATGCCGACCTGGCCGGCGTCCTCAAGTACGGCCACGATGACATCCGGAACGTGCTCGAGCGCTCCAGCGCCCGGGAGACGGCGACCCGGGTCGCTGCCGGCGCCGTATGCCGAAAGCTGCTCGGGCATTTCGGCGTCGAGATCCTGAGCTTCACCCAGTCGATCGGCGAGGTCGACATCGGCTTCGAGACGGTCGACGCCGACCGCGTGACGAGCGAGGAGATCGAGGCCTCGGTCGTCCGCTGCCCGGACCCGGCGGCCTCGGCCCGGATGGTGGAGGCGATCGACGACGCCGGCGGTCGGGGCGACACGTTGGGGGGCACCTTCCGGGTGGTGGCGCGCGGCCTGCCCCCGGGCCTTGGTAGCTATGTGCACTGGGACCGCAAGCTCGACGCCCGGTTGGCGATGGCGATCGTCAGCATCAACGCCGTCAAAGGCGTCGACTTCGGCGCCGGCTTCGACGGCGCCCATCGCCCCGGCTCGCAATTCCATGACGAGATCGAGCACACCGAGGGCCGCTATCGCCACCTTTCCAACCGAGCGGGCGGGATTACCGGAGGGATGACCAACGGCGAGCCCCTCGACCTCCGGGTGGCCCTGAAGCCGATCTCGACCATGAAGAAGCCGCTCCAATCGGTCGACCTTCGTTCCAAGGAGAAGGTGGAGGCGCACTACGAGCGCTCCGACGTCTGCGTCGTGCCGGCCGCCGGGGTCATCGGGGAGGCGATGGTCGCCCTCACCCC
>DATCPJ010000226.1:0-27016 GCA_036570145.1 Candidatus Dormiibacterota bacterium | reverse complement strand
CCTGCCGCTCCGCGGCCAGGCGCAGGGCCTGCACGCAGTCCTCCACGTAGACCATGTCGCAGGCCGCGTCCGCACCCGGTAGCGGCAAGAGGCCTCCGCGCCTGGCGAGGCCGACCAGCCGTGGCAGCACGTAGCGGTCGTGATTGCCGTAGATGAAGCGAGGCCTGATGATGGCGACCTCCATCCCGGTCTCGGCCGGCACCCGCAACAGCGCCTCTTCGGCCATCGCCTTGCCGCGCGAGTAGAGGTCGGACGGGCTGCGAGGATCGTCCTCCGTCGCCCGCAGCTGGGAGGCGAAGCCGAAGATCCGGACCGAGCTGCAGAACACGAAGCGCTCGGCGCCGGCCTTGGCGGCCAGCTGTGCCAGGCGCTGCGTGCCGACTACGTTGACGAGCCTGATCCGCTCCCAGAGCTCCTCGTTGTCAGCGCGGGGGTCGTCGATGACCATTCCGCCCAGGTGGAAGACCGTATCCACGCCTCGGACCGCCCTGCGCAGGTCCTCCTCGTCGACCAGGCTTCCGGTCTGAAGCTCGACTCCCAGCTGCCGGAGGTGGCCGGTATCGCTGCTCTCCCGGACCAGGGCCCTCACCGAGGACCCCGACTCGACGAGGCTCTCGACCAGGTGGCGGCCCAGGCAGCCCGTCGCTCCGGTGACCAGAACGCGCTGGGGCCCGCTCATCGGGTGAGCGGTCCTGCCTTGACGGCGCCCGGCGTGACGGCGGCCAGCAGCTTCCTCGCGATCCACTTGGCGAGGATCACCTCCCCGACCTCGTTGCCCTCGATGGTGTGCCCGATCCACTGCAGGAGGTAGCCGGCCACGAAGGCGGCCGCCGCCCGGTACAGCTGCCCGGTCGCGAGGAGATAGAGAAAGAAGAAGGGAGCCAGCGGGACCCCGACCACGTGCAGGGCGCGGTTCCAATTGTTGGTGTGGCGCGAGAAGTAGTCGACGAAGAAGTCGCGGACAAGTAGAACCGGATTTAAGCGAAGTGAGCTCCGCTTGCGATCCGAAACCGGTTGTGCCTGGCCGCCGCCCAGCGAGTCTTCCATGGTGTCGCCTCGTGAATTGACGTTGATTCGGAGCCGCTGATCCCCGTGCCAGTGACTCGGTGCCGAGATCGTCCCGCATCACCTGGCGCAGTCATGTCAGCGAGGCGACACAACGGGTGTCCAGTCACTGATAGTCCGGCGAGCCGGCAAACGTCAGTCTCCTCAGCACGATGAGCAAAGCGACACAACAGAACGGTCCTGGCGACTCGAGCGATCTGCAGTCACAGCTGGAGGAGATCCTCACGTCGGTTTGGGCGGCGGAGGCCAACTGGCGGTTCGACGACCGGCTGGACCTTTCCATCGCTGCCGACGCGATCAAGAACAGCGTCCGAGGCTAGCTCAGGCGCGCCTGCCTCTTGGGGAGGCGAACCTGGTGGTGTGTCCTGCCAATAAGGTCGACAACGGGTCCGCTCAGGACGACGAGGTCGGGCTCAGGGGCCCGTCCCTTCGTCGTTACGCAGCTACGGCTGCGGCCGCATTCCCCGCCCTTTGGGCGGGGCCCCCAATCCGAGTCCTAAGTCCACCCCTTTGCACGACCTCGACGCCCTGACCGGCGACCCTGCGGGTCGCCTGCGGCCATTGTGTCGACCCAATTGCCAGGCGCACCACTAGTGCCAGGCCAGGCGTTTGGCGAGATCGACCATTTCGTTGAGCCAACCAAGCGCCTTGAGGTCTGGAGTGAGCGAGATCGGCGGATCCAGGAGAAGGGTGTCCCGGGTCAGGAGCCACTTGAAGTCCAGGTTCACCCGACCAAGTCTCGGAGTGCCATCGGCGTTGTTGAAGGTCACACCCGCCGCCTGCATCACCTGTATCAGTTCTTGAGCGAGGATGCCATAGGCCGCGGTTGTCGGGTGAACACCGTCGAGAGCGATCAGCCCGCCTTGAGATCGACCGGCGGGGTCCGATGCAAAGAATCGCGAGTCGGGCGGCGGATTGAGCGCCGCCAGCGCAGGTGGCAGCGGGTAGGGCGTCCACCAGGCCGGCTGCGCGGTTGGATCGGACAGGTAGCGGCGGTAGGCCATGCGGTCGAGGATCCCGGCGGTGTCAAGAACGAGCCAATCCTTGCCGGCCTGCCTGCCCTCGCGGACAATGTCAACGATAAGGTCGTTGTACTGGTCGATCGCCGAGTCAATAGCCCTTGCCTGGTTCCCCGTGAGGTACGGATCGCGCACCGGGTCGAAGTCATCGTCGGTGATCCAAACGTGGGTGTAATAGTCGAAGTAGCGTGAACCGGGTCGCGTCTTGACGGTCCCGACTCCGCGGGCAATCGGCACGATGGTCACGTGAGGGACGGTGCAGAAGATCACGTGTGAAGCCTTGATTGCGCCGATCGCCTCTGTTATGAGTCGATACTCGGCTTCGAAGTGCGAAGGGAGCCAGACGTTGTAGGCGTCCTTCTTGACGCAGTCGTCGTAAAACTCGCCCGACCAGCGTGGCTCTCCCAGCTCCAGCACGGTGCCCAACGCATTGTTGGCGCCGATGAAGACGGTCAGTGTCTCGATTCCGCCGTCATCGCCCAATGCCTTGGCCGCTTCCAACGGCGTGAACGCCGTCCCGTCCGGGGCATGTGCCGACTCGAGGACGCGGACCGCGGCCATCCTGCCGCAGATCTCCATGTAGCGCTTGACCTTGGCGCCCACTCCGATGGGGATGAGGCCGATCGTGGTTGGACCACCCGCGAGCAGCTGATCCAGCACCGCCTTCTCGGAGGCCGCGGTCTTGCAAAGGATGTCGCGCAGGTCCCAGCCGTAGATGCCGAGGTTGTGGTTGATACCGACAGCCGGCGGAAATTTGGAGCCGTCCCCTTGCTCCCAATACAGCTCAATCTCGTTCAGCAGGTGGCGAATGAAGAAAAAGGCGGGCGCGATCTCCCAAAAGTTGATCTCGCTGCCGTACTGCCCCTCCAGTTGATGAAGGACAAACTCGAGGTCGAGGGGCAGTCCACCGTAGCCCGGATACTCCGGGTGAAGAAAATTCTCATACCAGCCCAGCTCCCGTGCGATCAGGGCCGGGTAGGAAAGATCGGTGTTGAAGATGGCCAGGCTCTGAAAGCCGTGGGTTAGAGAATCCCCGATCGACACCAGGCGGTGCTTGGCCTTCGAACCATCCACCGAGACCTCGATTCCGAGCGTAGGGTCGGTGACGGGAGGCCTCGCCGAGAGCCGGATCTTGACTTCCTTCGGCGTCTTCGGGTCTACGAGCTCTGGTGGAACGACAGGATCGGCGGCGGCCTCGGCAGCGGCTTGGTTCATCTCTGATCCTCCCATCAAGGCCGGTAGCCGGCGTTAGGTCACATGCTCCGCGGCCCACGCGGCCACCTGTGCTCGCGATCGTAGGCCGAGCTTGTTGCGGATGTGATGGACGTGCGCGTCGACGGTGCGGGGTGAGATGGAGAGTTGCTCTGCGACGGCTTTGGTGGTCATCCCGCGCGCCAGCAGACCTGCGATCTCGAGCTCACGCCGGGTGAGGCCACCCGCTCCCGCCGCATCGATTCCACCCTCCTCCTGAGAGCGATCGGGCGCCAACGTCGCGCCGGCCGCATAGTCGCCTGCCTCGGCGATGCTCATCCGCTGACCGGCGGCGAAGGCCTCCTCCGCGGCGGCCGGACCGAGGACGCGCCGCGCAGTCACGAGGGCCGCCTCGAGCTTCGCGCGCCAGATCGGCACGGGGAGGGCAGCAACGGACTCGCGGAGGGCAGCCGCGGCACCGGCCAGCCGCAGCGCGCGTTCGGGCTGCGCGATGGCGGCGGCCAGGGTGGCCCAGGTCTCGAGGACGAAGGCGACGTCGACCCGGTCCCCCTTCTCACGCGAGATGGCCAGGCTCTCGGCGAGGTAGGACGCGGCTGCGGCGGTTTCGGCGCGGTCGATCGCCAGGCTGGCGAGGCAGGCGAGCAGGAAGGCGACCACCTTCTCGTCGCCGAGCTTGCGATGGAGCTCGGCGCTCTGCTCAGCGTGGACCCGGGCCGCCTCGTTGTCGTTGGCGAAATAGGCGATGAGCGACATCACCAGGAGCGAGCCGGCGACGGATGCCTCGTCCTTCATCTTCTGGGCGACCTCGAGGCTCTCGGTGACGAGAGTCACCGCCTCCTCGACCTCTGCTGAAAAGAGCAGGATGAGAGCGAGGTTGCGAATAGCGCGGGCCAAGATCAGTGGTTCGTCGACCTCACGCGCGATCGCGGCGCTCTCTTCGAAGTGCCGCCTCGCGGTGGCGAAGTCGCCCAGACGCTGGGCCAACCAGCCGGCTGCATCGGCTGCCCGTGCTCGCTCAGGGGTAGGCGCCGGCGCCGCCGCCAGCGCCCTCGTGAGCCATTCGTGTCCCTCGGTCAAGTAGCCGCGCACGTCCCAGAACCAGAGCAGCGCGGCGGCTAGTGCCAGCGCTTTTTCCCCGGGCTCGCGGAGGGACGTTTCGAGCGCGAAGCGAAGGTTGTCGTGTTCGTCCTCCAGCCTCTCCACCCAGCTGGCGTAGAGAGGGCCCCGCTGATCCCGCCTGGCGGCCTCGGCGATCTCCAGGAAGTAATCGGCGTGGCGGCGCGAATAGAGGCCGGCATCGTCTTCCTCCACCAGCCGGCCCCGACCGTACTGGCGGAGCGTCTCGAGGAGTCGCATGCGTGTGGCTGCGCCAACTCGGTCGTCCCGCACCACCAGCGACTTGTCGACAAGGCGCGCCAGGAGGTCCATCACGTCGGACTTCTCGTTCTGGCTCACGGCGCAAACGGCCTCAGCTGTCGCAAGCGTGAATCCGCCGGCGAACACCGAGAGGCGCCGGAAGAGCGCGCGCTCCCCCTCGCCGAGGAGCTCGTACCCCCAGTCGACCGTGGCGCGAAGAGTCTGGTGGCGGGGGAGTGAAGTTCGGCCCGAGTCGATCAGGAGGCGAAACCGGTCATCGAGCCGCGCCAGCACCTCGTCCACCGACATCAGCCTGACCCTCGCCGCGGCGAGCTCGATGGCCAGCGGGATGCCGTCGAGGCGCCGGCAGATCTGCGCGATCGTCAGTGTGGTCTCCGGGGTGACCGTGAACCGCGGATCATTCAGCCGCGCCCGGTCGACGAAGAGCCGGACCGAATCCGACTCCAGGCCTTGGGGAGACGAGGACGCGTTCCCGGCGGTAGTCGCGGCCAGCGGATCCAGGCGGTAGACAACCTCGCCGGCGACCCCAAGTCGCTCCTGGCTGGTGGCCAGGATTCGCACCTCGGGAGAGCTTTCCAGCAGCGACTCAGTCAGGGCGGCGCAGCGCTCCACCAGGTGCTCGCAGTTGTCGAGCAGGAGCAGGACCCGACGCCGGGCCAGGTGGATCGCGAGGGTTTCGGTCAGGCGCTGCCCGGCAAGTTCCCTCAACCCGAGGCTGGTGGCCACGACCTGGGGCACGAGCGCCGGGTCGGAGAGCGGTCCCAGCTCGGCGAGCCAGACGCCCCCGGAATACTCGTCGAGAAACTCACCGGCGACCTCGAGCGCGAGGCGCGTCTTGCCCAGCCCGCCAGCGCCGGTGATCGTGACCAGCCGATTTTCCATGAGCAGGCCACGCACCTCGGAGAGCTCCCGCTCGCGGCCCAGGAAGGTCGTCAGCTGAACCGGTAGGTTGTTCCTTGGCTGGCCCGCGCCGCGAAGTGGAGGGAACTCGAAGCGGAGCTGCGGGTCGACCAGCTGGAACACTTGCTCGGCGCGGGACAGGTCCTTCAGGACATGTGTCCCAAGGTCGAGCAGGGAGGCGCCGGCGGGAAGGTTGTCGACAACTATGTCCCGGGTGGGACTGGAAACCACGATCTGCCCGCCATGGGCCGTGGCCATCAGCCGGGCGGCGCGGTAAAGCACGGGACCGTGGTAGTGGCCGTCCCGCAGCTCCGGCTCGCCCGTGTGGAGAGCGATCCGGACCGCGATCTCGGCGCCGTCGGGCCAGCTTTCCCGGCTCATCGCCCGCTGCACCTGCAGCGCACAGCGAACGGCATCGCCGGCCGTCGTGAATACGCAGAGGAGGCTGTCGCCCTCTCGGCCGGATTCGACCATCACCCCGTTCACGGCCCCGACCGCCTCGCGGAAGATCGCGTCGTGGCGCGTCAGCGCCAGGGTCATCGCCTGGGGGTTCCGGTCCCAGGCAACGGTCGACGCCTGGATGTCACTGATCAGGACAGTGATCGTGCCAATCGGCAATTCGGACACACTTGCGATCCCTGCCCGGTCCATGGCGGGAATTATTGGTCAAGAACCGGCGGACGGGTCCGATCGCCCCGTCGAGCCGCCGGGTGGGAAGGTTGCGGTTCCAGCCGGCTGAGCAGCGCATCGCGACTCATCCAGA
Source organism: Candidatus Dormiibacterota bacterium (assembly GCA_036570145.1). Taxonomy (GTDB): domain Bacteria; phylum Chloroflexota; class Dormibacteria; order Dormibacterales; family Dormibacteraceae; genus UBA6019. The sequence goes on along the minus strand of DATCPJ010000226.1, from coordinate 20,680 downwards.
TCTCGCCAGGCCAAGGCAGCCCACGGTCGAGCCGTTCGAGGCCGTGCTGGTCGTAGGCGACCAGAACCAGGGCGGCGACCTGGCGAACCGCGGCTGTGGCCAGACCGGGGGCCAAGGGACGGACCTCGAACCCCAGCCGGCCGGCGGCCGCCGCCAGGACGGTCACTCCTCGCAGGGCCTGGACCTCGCCCAATTCGCCCGACCTCACCCGCCGTGCCAGGTGATCGAGATCGCTCGCCAGCACCCGGGCGAGGTGCCAGAGGCCCCGTCCCTCCGAGACCTGCAGGCGTTCCAGGGCAGGGTTGTCAAGGTGAAGGTGGAGGATCGTGTCCCCGGTCAGCACGCGCGTGCCGTCGGCGAGCACCGTCGATTTCCCCCGGAAGGGGGAGCGGCCGAACTGCAGGATCGCGCCGGGCCTGACCGGTACCACCCGCCAAGCCCGCATCGCGTACGGCTCCCAGTGCTGCCAAAGCGCGAGCACTCGGAAACTCCCTCGCCGGCCAGCCAAACCGAGCAAGGCTCGCGATAAGCGCCCAACCGGGGGTCGATCTCGGCTCACGAGCGGTTCAGTATGCCGCTCTGACAGCCGCGCAAGCGGCCGGCGACGCCTAGCGGGCCGGTTTCACCCAGATGCCGCGTTCGTGGAGCAGCCGGATCTGGGGCTCGATCACCTTCGCCTTGTATTCCGCATGCTTCATCGGTACGCGGTCGAGGTAGAGGTTCTTGGGGTAGATCGGCGTCTCGTAAAGGAGCTGGTACAGCTCGGTGCGCAGATCTTTGAGCCAGTTGTCCCACTGGGCTCTCGCCCGATGATCGCGCAGCGCTTCGATGTCGATCACTCCGGAGACGTAGGTCGACCCGCCGCCATAATCCTGGCGTCCCACGATCCTGCCCTTGTAGTCGATCACGAACGAGCGACCACCGAAGGTGTCGATCGGAGTCGCCTCCTCTGGAAAGAGGTAGTAGGTGCCCATGTTGGGCGCGACCACGTAGAGGTTGTTGTCGAGTGCGCGGGCGCGGCTCTGGATCTCGAACATCTCATTGCCGGTGGCGGGATGCGGGTAGGACGCTCGATAGACCACCTCGGCGCCGTTGAGAGCCAGTGCACGAGCGTTCTCCGGATAGGAGCCCTCGTTGGCCATCATGATCCCGAGCCGTCCGATCTCGGTATCCGCGACGGGCCAGAAGGCATCCAGGCTGCGGCCGTACTTCTCCACCCACCAGTCGTACACGTCGTGCGGGCAGACGGAGTGTTCGACAGGGAACAGAGGCGAACTTTTGTAGTGCTGGAGGATTACGTCGCCGGCCGGGTCGAGGATGAACCCGACGTTGAAGTACCGGTCCTTCATGTCTGGGTGACGCGCTTTCGCCTGCGCTATCAGGTAGGCGTCGTACTCGCGAGCCAGCTTGCCCAGCGCCTCGGTCTCCTCGCCGGGGATGTCGATCGCGCATTCGCGCGCGAACTCGACGTGGTCGAGGTCCAGCACCTCGTCGTTGAAGCCTTGAAGGGCTCCCTCGGGGATGGCTATGAGCCGCACCGGGAGGTCGAGGCTGGACAGCCAGGACGCGGCCTTGACCAGGTGAGCCAGGTGCTCGAGGTTGGTCCGGATGTCGTCCCTTCTGCGGATGCCTCGGACGGTGGGTATCAGGCCGACGGCTGTATATGGGCTGACCATTTGGCAAATGCCCCCCTCAAACAGATCTCGGCGCCGTGGCTCCGGCGACGCCACCTACTCGCCGTCCATCTCGGACCGTGGGTGCAGAAGTATCTCGCGAATCTGAGGAGGCCGGCCGGAAGAATCTTGATTCACACTAGAGCCACGGTCGAGGCCAGAGGGACCGGCGTGCCGTTCCTATGACCCCGCACAAAGTCGCACTGCTGACTCGCGAATACCCGCCCGAGGTTTACGGAGGCGCCGGTGCCCACGTTGAGTACCTGGCGCGCGAGCTGCGCATGCTCACCGAGCTTACCGTCCAATGCTGGGGGTCTCCGAGGGACGAAGCGGGCGTGACCGCCCACCAGCCCTGGCCGGCCCTCTCCGATCCGAAGCCGGAGTCGGCCGCCCTCCAGGCGATGTCGATCAACCTCGCCATGGCAGCGGCCGTCAAAGGCGTCGATCTCGTGCACAGTCATACCTGGTACGCAAACCTCGGCGGCCATCTCTCGAAGCTCACCTGGTCGATTCCGCACGTCGTGACCAGCCACAGCCTCGAGCCACTCCGACCCTGGAAGGCCGAGCAGCTGGGCGGCGGCTACTCACTTTCAACCTTCTGCGAGCAGACTGCAATCGAAGCAGCCGACGCCGTGATCGCCGTCTCCCAGGGAATGCGCCAGGACGTGCTGACCTGCTATCCGAAGTTGAACCCGGACCGCGTCCACGTGATCCACAACGGGGTCGATCCCGAGGTCTTCCGGCCGCTGCGCTCGGAGGCGACGCTCGCCAAATTGGGCATCGAGGCCAACCGCCCGTATGCGCTCTTCAATGGGAGGATCACGCGTCAGAAGGGCCTCCACCTGCTCCTTGCCGCGGCTCTCAAGATCGACCCGAGCTATCAACTGGTGATCGTGGCCAGCTCTCCGGATACGCCCGAGATCGGCGCCGAGGTGGCCGCGCTGGCGGAGCGTGTTCGCGCCGAGCGTGGGAACCTGGTCTGGATCGGCCGTTTCCTCCCGCTCGAGGAGCTGATCCACCTTCACTCGAGCGCGGCGGTGTTCGTCTGCCCGTCGATTTACGAGCCCTTCGGTCTCGTCAACCTGGAGGCGATGGCCTGCGAGACGGCGGTGGTGGCGTCGCGGGTCGGCGGGATCCCGGAAATCGTGGTGGACGGTGAGACGGGTTACGTGGTCGACTACGACGCGGAGCATCCAGAGTCATTCATCACCGCCCTGGCCTCCCGGGTCGAGGAGCTCCTGGCGGACCCGGCTCTCGCCGCCGGGATGGGGAAGGCCGGTCGCGCGCGCGCGACCCAACACTTCAGCTGGCGTACCATCGCCGCTCGCACGGTCGAGCTCTACGATTCTCTTCTGTAACCGAATCGCCTACCGCGAGCCGTCGCCATTGCCGCTCGCGACGGAGCGCTAATCGACGATGTCGAGTGCGGTTCTGGCGAGCCTGATCAGGTCAGGCGCAACCGCGCTGAGGGGCTGGTGCGGCCCCGCGGCCGCGTCGAAGGTCTCGAAGCTGACGAGCGCGTAGAGGAGGTCGACCGAGCGCTTCAGCCGGGCGCCGGCAGGCCGCCCACGCACGGCTGCGATCCGCCTGGCGAGCTGCTCCAGTCCCTGGCGGCGCAGGTCTTCGCGCGCGCGCCAGATCTGCTCGAAGTCGGGGTCGATGGCGGTCAGCCCCTGCAGCCGCTTCACGATCTGGCGATCGGCGTTCCAGAAGCCGCCGAGCAACCGGACGAACGCTGCCAGGCCGGCCAGGGGATCGGCAGCCCGGATCGCTTCCACGAGCTGGGGAGCGCCACGGTGCGACGCCAGCGAGTCGAAGACGGCCTCCAGCAGACCTGGCTTAGAGCCGAAGCGGTGGTAGACCGTCATGCGGGCGACGTCGGCCTCGCGCGCGACGTTGTCGACGGTGAAGCCCGGATACCCGTCCGCGGCGAGAAGGCGGCGAGCGGCGGCCACGATCCGCTCTTCCGACGCCGCGGTTCCCGCCTCCCGCTTTCCGAGCTGGTATGCCCTCGGGCTCACGCTACGTCCCGCAATTTGGCTAGACTATCCATACAACTGTAGTTTGCACCGAATCGAAGGAAGGCGCCAATGAGGAACGCGGCCAACATAGCCCAGTGGACGGTACGGATAACCGGACTCCTGCAGCTGTTGCTGGGATTGCTCATCTGGACCGGCGCGGTGGACCAGCTCATCTCACTGCACATCGCCAGCGGCATCCTGCTGGTGGTCGCGCTCTGGGTTCTCGCCGGCCTGGCGATCGGGCGCGCACCGCTGGGGCAGATCGTCGTCGCCTTTGTCTGGGGCCTGCTCATGCCCGCCCTGGGTCTGCTGCAGGAGGGACTGCTGCGCGGCGGTTTTCACTGGACCATCCAGGTGCTGCACCTCCTGATCGGACTGGCGGCGATCGGCATGGGGGAGGGCTTGGGAAGGGCGATCCGTTCCGCCGCCGCACCTCCGACCGCAGCGGAGGCGGCGCGCTGAGCCGCGGCAGTAGACTCCTTGCTCAATGCCGACGGCTGCTTCGGAGGCGCTTCGGATTCCGCTCCGTCAGGCCCGCTTCGCCCAGGCTCTAACCGTCGTCTGGATGCTCATCGAGGGGAGCATCGCTGTCGCTGCGGGCGTGATCGCTCATTCGGTTGCCCTGACCGCCTTCGGCTTCGACAGCTTCATCGAGCTCTTCTCGGCCGCGGTGGTCCTCCGTCGCGTCCTCGAACGAGCGGCGGAGGAGGAGCGGGGCAGCCTCACGACCGGCGAGCGGACCGCTTCGAGGCTGGTCGGTTGGGCTCTCTACCTCCTCATCGGCTACATCGTTCTCTCCGCGATCGCCGGCATCGCCCTCGGCATCCGCGCCGAGCCCTCGCCGATCGGCATCGGTCTGGCCCTGGCGTCGCTCGCGATCATGGCCGTGCTCTGGCGCTGGCGCCTCAATCTCGCCGATCGGTTGGGCAGTCCCGCGCTCCGCGGCGACGCGGCCTGCTCGGTCGTCTGCCTCTACCTGGCGGGCGCCACCCTGGTCGGGCTTGGCCTCAACGCACTGTTCGGGTTCTGGTGGGCTGACTCGCTCGCCGGCGTGGCCCTGATCTGGTGGATCCGCGGCGAAGCCCACGAGGCGGTGGAAGCAGGGGCGGGGCAGGCCAACTTGACGTCCCTCCCTCGCTGAGATGCGCGCGGCACCGCGTATGTTCGGAAGATCACGCCGACCGCCGACCTGTACCTGGACGAGCCCTACCTGTCCCATCGGATGGCTCGCCCGACCGTCCAGCGCTAAGGGCGCCCCGCGATCGCCGTCGCCAGCGCCGACGACTCGGTAGCAAGCTCGTCGACCGCGCCGCGGAACTGCGCCGCGTAGAGACGGTGATAGGCGCCTCGGGCCGCGAGCAGCTGCTCGTGGTTGCCCTGCTCGACGATCCGTCCGGCCTCCATCACCAGGATCAGGTCGGCGTCGCGGATGGTGGATAGGCGGTGGGCGATGACGAAGCTGGTGCGGTCGGAGCGGAGGGCCGCCATCGCCCGCTGGAGCAGCACTTCGGTGCGCGTGTCGACCGAGCTGGTTGCTTCGTCGAGGATCAGCAGGGAGGGGTCGATGAGGAAGGCGCGGGCGATCGTCAGCAGTTGCATCTCGCCGGCGCTGATGCTGCTGCCGTCCTCCTCGATCACGGTGTCGTAGCCGTCGGGCAGGCTGTGCACGAAGCGGTCGACGAAGGTGGCTTCCGCCGCCGCGTGGATCTCCTCCTCGGTGGCGTCCGGTTTGCCGTAGGCGATGTTGGCGCGGATCGTTCCACCGAACAGCCAGGTGTCCTGCAGCACCATTCCGATGTGTGAGCGGAGGTCCTCCCGACGCATCGCGGCGATGTCGACACCGTCGAGCGTGATCCGTCCCGCGTCGAGCTCGTAGAACCGCATGATCAGGTTGACCAGGGTCGTCTTGCCGGCCCCGGTGGGGCCGACGATCGCGATCGTCTGGCCCGGTTCGGCGACCAGCGAGAGGTCCTCGATCAGGGGCTGTTCCAGTTGGTAGCGGAAGGAGATGTGCTCGAACTCGACCCGGCCGTGCCATTCGGCCGGCAGTGACGGGTCCACGGGGTCGGCGCTCTCCTCGGGGGTGTCGAGCAGCTCGAAGACGCGCTCTGCGGAGGCCACCCCGGACTGGAGCAGGTTGGCCATCGAGGCGACCTGGGTCAGCGGCTGGGTGAACTGCCGCGAGTACTGGATGAAGGCCTGGACGTCGCCCAGGGTCATCGACCCGTTGGCGACCCGCAGGCCGCCGATGACCGCGATGGCGACGTAGTTCAGGTTGCCGATGAACATCATCGCCGGCATGATCAGGCCGGAGATGAACTGGGCGCCGAAGCTGGCTTCGAAAAGCTTCTGGTTCCGCTCCCGGAACACCTGCTCGACCTCGCGCCGGCGCCCGAAGACGGTGACCAGGTCGTGGCCGGTGAAGGCCTCCTCGATGTGCGCGTTGAGGGCGCCGGTGTTCTTCCACTGCGCGACGAACTGCTTCTGCGAACGCTTGGCGACCTGGGTCGCGACGACCATCGAGACGGGGACGGTCACCAGGGCGACCAGCGCCAGCAGCGGCGAGACGAGAAACATCATGAGCAGGACGCCGACGACCGTCAACGCCGAGAAGAGTAGCTGGCTGATCGTCTGCTGGAGCGACTGGGCGACGTTGTCGATGTCGTTCGTCACGCGGCTCAGGATCTCGCCGCGCGCCTGCTTGTCGAAGAATGGGAGCGGGAGGCGGTTGAGCTTTCCCTCGACCTCGGCACGGAGCTGGTAGACCGTCCGCTGGACGACATCGTTGAGCAGGTATCCCTGCGCCCAGCTGAAGATCGAGGACGCGACATAGAGCGCCAGGGCGACCAGCAGCACGGTGGCCAGGGCGCCGAAGTCGATGCCCTGGCCCGGGACGACGTGCATCCGCGCCAGCATGTCGGCGACATTGGCGTGGCCTGCCGCGCGCGCAGCCGCAACCACCTGTGCGTTGGTCAGGTGCGGCGGCAGCTGCCTGCCGATCGCGCCCGAGAAGAGGATGTCGGTCGCGCGCCCGATGATCCTGGGCCCGACCACCATGAGGGCGACGCTGGTCACACCCAGCCCGAGCACGGCCAGGAGCTTCGCCCGCTCCGGCCGCAGGCGCCCAACCAGGCGACGCGCAGAAGGACCGAAGTTCATCGGCTTCTCGGTCATGCCGCCGCCGCCGAAGGGGCCTCCACCGAACTGACGGGGAGGCGGGCGGTTCGGCGCCGTGAGCACGCGGTGGTCCTTGGCCGGTGGTTGCTCGCTCATGCCGCAGCCTCGGCGGCGAGCTGCGATTGGACGATCTCGAGGTAGGTGGAACAGGTCTCGAGCAGCTCCTGATGGGTGCCCAGGTCGACGATCTCCCCGTCCTCGAGGACGATGATCTGGTCGGCGTCCTGGATCGTGGAGACCCGCTGCCCGACGATCACGACCGTCGCATTCTTGACGTGGGGTCGGAGTGCGGCGCGGAGGCGGGCGTCGGTAGCCAGGTCGAGAGCCGAGAAGGAGTCGTCGAAGAGGAAGATCTCCGGCTTGCGCACCAGTGCCCGGGCGATCGCCAAGCGCTGGCGCTGGCCGCCGGAGACGTTGGTGCCGCCCTGCGCGATCGGGCCCTCGAGCCCGCCGGGCATCGCCTCCACGAAGTCGCGCGCCTGGGCGACCTCGAGGGCCTGCCAGAGCTCCTCGTCGGTGGCCTCGGGATTGCCGTAGCGGAGATTGCTGGCGACCGTGCCGGTGAACAGGTACGGCTTCTGTGGCACGAGGCCGATACGCCTCCAGAGGAGGTCGGGGTCGAGCTCGCGCACGTCGACGCCGTCGACCATGACGCTGCCCGAGGTGGCGTCGAAGAGCCGTGTCACGAGGGAGATCAGGGTCGTCTTGCCCGCCCCGGTGCTGCCGATGATGGCCGTCGTCCGGCCGGCGCTGGAGCGGAAGGAGATGTCGCGCAGCACCGGGGCCGCCGCACCTGGGTAGCGGAACTCGACCGCCCGGAACTCGAGCTCGCCCTGTGCGTGCACCTCGTTGACCGGGTTGGCCGGCGGGGTCACCGATGACTGGGTGTCGAGGACCTCCGCGATCCGCTCGGCGCAGACGGCGGCGCGCGGAATCATGATCGCCATGAAGGTGGCCATCATCACCGAGGTCAGGATCAGCATCAGGTACATCAGGAAGGCGGTCAGCGCGCCGATCTGCATCTGGCCGCTGTCGACCCGGCCGGCGCCGAACCAGAGGACGGCGAGGCTTGACGCGTTGAGGATCAGCATCACGGTGGGGAAGATGAGGACCATCAGCCGCCCGGCGCTCAACGCGGTCCCGGTCAGCTCTCGGTTGGCCTTGGCGAAGCGCTGCGTTTCATCGCGTTCGCGGACGAAGGCGCGCACGACGCGGATGCCGGACAGCTGCTCGCGGAGCACGCGGTTCACGAGGTCGATCCGGGTCTGCATGGCGCGGAAAAGGGGCACCATCCGGCTGATGATCAGCCCGATCGCGACGACCAGGGCCGGGATCGAGACGACCATCAGCCAGGACAGGCCGACGTCCTGGCGAAGGGCCATGATGATGCCTCCGACGCACATGATCGGCGCCGCGATCAGCATCGTGCAGGTCATCACCACGAGCATCTGCACCTGCTGTACGTCGTTGGTGTTGCGGGTGATCAGCGACGGCGCGCCGAAGTGGGAGACCTCGCGGGCCGAGAAGGTGCCCACCTGGTGGAAGATCGCCGAGCGGACGTCGCGGCCGAAGCTCATCGCCGCCCTGGCGCCGAAGTAGACCGCGGCGATCGCGCAGGCGATCTGAACCAGCGTCACGAGGAGCATCCAGCCGCCGGTCGCGAGGATGTAGCCGGTGTCGCCCTTGGCGATCCCCTGGTCGATGATGTCGGCGTTGAGGCTGGGCAGGTACAGGTTCGCCATGCTGCTCACCAGCTGCAGCGCTGTGACCGCGAGCAGCAGGGTGGTGTACGGCCGCAGGTAGTTGCGGAGGAGCCGGATCAGCATGGTGGCGCGGTCACTCCGACCTCGGCCCTGGCTCGGGAGATGAGAGCGGCACGATCGACACCGGCGATGGCGAGCGCACGAGGCACAGTACCCAATTCCGCCAGGAGGATGCCGATCAGCAGGTGGATGCTTTGCAGGCGAGCGCGATGGGAGCGCTGCGCGTGGCAAGCATGGAGGGCTCGCCCGAGCGCAGCCTTCGCCGAGGTCCCGAAAGTTATCGGGCGATCGAGCAAGGTTGCCTCCGGCAGGCCTCCGATCGGCGGTTCGACGCCGGCGAAGGCGAGGCTCTGCCGTTGCTCGTCGCGGAGGGCGGCAGCGAGTCGCTCGTGATCCAGGCCGGCATCGATCAGCACCCTCCCGGCCTCCGTGCCGGAAGTCGCCGCGAGGGCCAGCAGCATGTGCTCCGCCTCGATGAACCGGGCACCGTCCTTCCGGGCCTCGAGCTCGAACTGACGGTACTGAGGGATGGCGTTGCGGGCGTGCCCGACCAGGATCTGCTTAAGCATTTCGCCTCTTGAGATCGAGCCCGGCAGCCACCAGACGCCGGAGGTGCTTCTTGTGGACGGCCTGGCGCGTGACCCCGAGAGCCTCGGCCACCTGCGACCACGACCAACCGGCGCGCATCGCGCGCTCGACCTCGGTGTCTTCGAGCTGATCCGTCATGGCTCGCAGGGCCATCACCGCGGCCAGGCCATCGGCCGGTCCGCCGATCGGTTCGGGAAGCGACGCGTCCACGCGAGCAACCTTAGTTGACGGTTGGCGCATTTGTCAACGTCGGTTGCTTAAGTCGCCGGCGGCTGCTCCGGCGACTCCGGCGGCGGTGCGGTGGGCGCGCTCTCCGGCCCGGGGTCGGGACTGGGCGGCGGCGAGACCGGGGCAGGGGCGGCTGCCGCGGGGGCAGTCGCAGTCCCAGTCGCCGGCGCCGGCTTCGGCGCGGGCTTGGAGCGGATGCTCCACTGGGCGCCGATACCTGCCAGGAAGAGGACCACCAGCAGCAGCAGCCAGAGCGGCGTGCTCCGCAGGACGGCGGTCGGGTCGGTGGCGGTCGGAACGTCGAAGGCCACCTTGTCGAGCAGGATCAGGACGCCGGCGAGGATCGCTCCCGCGCCGGTGAGGGCGGTGACCGCGAGCACGACCAGGCGGTGGACCCGGAACAGGTAGATGAGGACGATCGCCATGGCGCCGGCGACGATGCCGACCGCCTGGGTGAGCGTCCCGGTGCCGTAGCCGAGATAGATCATCACGCCGCTGCCGACGAGGTAGGCGACAACGCCGCCGAGGACGGCGACGCCGGCGGCGTAGAAGGGGATCGCCAGGCCGCCCAGGGCCAGCCCCACGACGATCGCGACGATCCAGGCCCAGAGGCTGTCGAGGAACTGGCCCCGGGTGATCGCCGCAACTCCCGAGGCGCCGAGGATGAACCCGACGGTGATCCCGACAAGGACCATCAGGAAGCGGAAGAAGCGGTGACCGCCGAAGCAGAGCACGACGCCGACCACGAGGGTCAGCAGGCCGATGAAGATGTCTTGCACTTGAGGTCGCGGCTATTGTGCCAGCCATGGCCCCGCTTGGCTCGAAGGCGCGCGCGCAACTGCCGGACAGCGCCTTCGCCTACATCGACTCCCGGGGCCGCCGGAGCCTGCCGATCAACGACGAGGCCCATGTCCGGAATGCGCTGTCGCGCTTCAACCAGATGCGCTTCGAGGACGAGGACGCCCGCGTCCGGGCGCGCACCCGGCTGCTGAGGGCGGCGAAGAAGTACGGCATCGTGCCGATCGGCTTCATCGCAGGACAGCTCCGCTCGCAGCCGGGAACAGCGGGCGGGGTCACCCTGCCGGTCGGCCTGGTGACCTTCCTGCTGACCGACATCGAGGCTTCGACCCCGCTCCTGCAGCGTCTCGGCGACCGCTGGCCTGGGGTCCTGACCGAGACTCGACAGCTGCACCGGTCGTCCATCACCGAGGCCGGCGGCCACGAGGTGGATGCCCGCGCCGACGAGTACTTCGCGGTCTTCGCGGAGGCCCGCGCGGCCCTCCAGGCCGCCCTCGCGATCCAGCGCATGTCGCTTGCTCGCGCCTGGCCGGAGGGCGACGAGGTTCGCCTGCGGATCGGGCTCCACGCCGGACGTCCGACTCTCACCGAGACCGGCTATGTGGGGCTCGACGTCAACACGGCGGTGCGCATCTGCTCATCCGGGCACGGCGGCCAGATCGTGATCTCGGTCGAAGTCAGGGACGCGATCGTCGGGACCGCGGCGGAGGGTGTCAGGTTCGGAGAGCTCGGCCTCCACCAGCTGCGGGGCCTGCCCGCCCCGATCGCGCTGTTCCAGGTCGAGGTCGACGATCTACCTTCCCGCTTCCCGCCGCCTCGGGTGTTGGACTAGGGCCGAGGCCTGCAGATGGCCCCACCCTGCCCTCCCCACAGAGTGGGGAGGGTGATGCTGGGCCCTCCCCACAGCGTGGGGAGGGTGAAGCCGCGCCCTCTGCACTGAGTTGGGAGGGTGAGGCCGCTTAGCAACCGGTCACCACGATGCCAGTTGGTTGCTGTAGCTGCCCTCACCCCGGCGCCTGCGGCGCCGGTACTCCCCCACCCGTGGGGGAGCAAGGCTTGCCCAAGCGTGAGAAAGCGAGAGGGGCTGCCCGTCCACCTTCCCCTACGCTAGCCGCGTGGCGTGGCAAGCGACCGGTGATCTCTCGGCCAGCCGGCTCTCGAACCTGGCGGCGGTCGCCATCGCGGAGGCGTTCGAGGTCCATCGGGAAGCGTTCGACAAGATCACCCGGCGCGCCAAGGCGCGCTTCGAGCAGTGCGACTGGCAGGGCGCCGCCGAGGATGCGGCCGAGCGGCTCGACCTTTACGGCTCGATCATCGACAGCGTCGAGATGGAGGTTCGGGCCGCTCTCGCCGAGCGGGTCACCGACGCCATCGTCTGGGCGGGGACGAAGGCCGTCTACTCGGGGCTGATCGCCGGCCGGGAGGACTGGGAGCTCGCCGAGACGTTCTTCAACTCGGTCACCCGGCGGATCTTCACCACCCTCGGCGTCAACCCGGACGTCGAATTCGTCGATTCCGACTTCGAGGCACCCTCGGTCGAAGCCGCCGACCGCCTCTGCCGCTTCTACCACCCGATCGACGACGTCGCCGCCTTCATCGAGACGGTGCTCGGCGACTTCACCTGGGACGCGCCCTACGCCGACGCGCGCCGTGATGCGGCGCTGGCGGCGAAGCGGATCGCCGCCCAGCTGAAGGCGTCCGGAATCGGCGACCGCCTCGACCGGGCGGAGGTCATCCGCGCGCCCTTCTTCCGGCGCAAGGGCGGCTACCTCCTGGGGCGGCTCCACGCCGGCGGTGCCTCCGTCCCGCTCGCGCTGGCCCTCCTCAACACCGAGCGCGGCATCGTCGTCGACGCGGCTCTCACCGACGAGGACGACATCAGCATCCTGTTCAGCTTCACCCAGTCCCACTTCAACGTCGACCTCGGGCCCACTCACACCCTGGTCCGGCTGCTGAAGGAGCTGATGCCGAAGAAGCCGGTCGCCGAGCTGTACATCGCGCTCGGCCACCACAAGCACGGCAAGACCGAGCTCTACCGCGACCTTCTCCGCCACCTGCGCAAGACCGACGAGCAGTTCGTCTTTGCCCCCGGCATCCCCGGCATGGTGATGGTCGTCTTCACCATGCCCGGGTACGACGTCGTCTTCAAGGTAATCCGGAACCGGTTCCCGGCGATCAAGCCGATCACCCCGCAGGACGTGCGCGACAAGTACAGCCTCGTCTTCCGCCACGACCGCGCCGGCCGCCTGGTCGAGGCACAGGAGTTCGAGCACCTCGAGTTCGACCGGGCCCGCTTCGCCCCCGAGCTGGTGGAGGAGTTCGCCCGCGACGCAGGGGAGACGGTCGCGGTCAGCGAGGACGCGGTGATCATCCACCACGCCTACATCGAGCGCCGCGTCACCCCGCTCGACCTCTACCTGCGCGAGGCTCCCGAGGACGCCGCCCGGCGCGCCGTCCTCGACTTCGGCCACGCGATCAAGGACCTGGCCGCCAACGGCATCTTTCCCGGGGAGCTGCTGCCGAAGAACTTCGGCGTCACGCGGCATGGCCGGGTCGCCTGCTACGACTACGACGAGCTATCGCTGCTCACCGACTTCACCTTCCGCGAGATGCCGGCGGGCAGCGACGAGGACGAGTACGCCGACGAAGCGTGGTTCGGCGTCGGCGCGCGCGATGTGTTCCCGGTCGAGCTGAGCCGCTACCTGGGGCTGGCCCCGGACCTCTACGGCCTCTTCGGCCGGAGCCACGGGGACCTCTACCGGGCGGCCTTCTGGAACGACGTCCAGGCGCGCGTGCGCGAGGGCGAGATCATCGACATCTTTCCCTACCCCCAGTCGAGGCGCCTTCAGCCGGGAAGCTGAGTTGGGTTGGGCTCTGACTCGCCGATCGCCCGCGAGGCGCGAAGGGCGAGGAAGGCGATGGTCCCGAAGAGGAGCACCGTCCCCAGCGCGGTGATCCAGGGGTGGCTGCCGGAGAAGCGAGCGATCGCCCCGCCCAGCTTGTCGCCGATCAAGAGGAGAACCCCCGCCCAGATCGCGGTCGAGACGGCAACGCTCGGCGCGAACAGGCGATACGGGAAGTGGAGAGTCCCGGCGACCACCGTCAGAGGAACCCGGAAGCCTGGGATGTGACGGCCGAAGATCATCGCGAGGACGCCCCAGCGATCGAACCAGACCTTTGCCTTCGCGAGCCGCGCCGGTTCGAGGTGGAGGACCCTCGCCAGCGGATGCTCGATCAGCCTGACCCCCCAGCGGCGGGAGATGAGGTAGAGGTTGGTCGACCCGGCGGTGACGACCGCGATGATGGCCAGCCAGGAACTGATGAGAAGGGTCCAGGAACCTCGCGACAGGTGACCGAGGTAGGCGACGTAGACATCTCCCGGTATGGGAAGGGGCAGGCCGCTCTCCTCGATGTAGAGAAGCGCGAGGCTTCCGCCCGCCCCATAGCGGCGGACGAAAGCGACGAATCCCTCGCGCAGGTCGAGGAAGCCTTCGGTCAGGTTCCCTTCGAGGGAGACGTAGAGGGCGGCAGCCAGGAGCAGGGCGACACCGGTCGCGATGGTCAGCCAGCGGGCGGGCGACCCCATCGGCTGCCGAACCGGTGGACTGGACACTTCTCCACTAACTGTGCCCGGTTTTTCGATGCTAGGATTCGTCGGCCCGGGAAGCGATGCCGGACAGCGTTATTTGGGGGAGAGAGTGGCCGACCGGGCTTCAGAGAGAGTGACTCGCCGCCGTCTGCTGGCGGGTGCCGGTCGAGTAGGTTCATGCGGATTCCTCCAATGGTTTTCGAGGCGGGACGGCCCCGCCCGGAACATTCAGGGGGCCGGGTGTTCCCCACCGTCGGAAGCACACCCGGCCTTGGAGACGAAACGCGGTACCCGGGCGATCTACCCAGAAAGACCGGCCGCGGCGAGGGCTTCGGCGGCTGACAGCCGGTGCCGTCTCAACAGGGTCCGCGCCAGCTTTCTGATGGCGTCCCAATTGGCGGGGACGTCGACCAGGCGGGCTGACTGCGCACCGTAGGCTTGCAACCGGTCCTCCAACTCCGTGGCGGGGAAGAGGAGGAGGAGCCAGTCCCGGACGACGCTGTCGAGGTCGAACCCGGCCGCTTCCCAGTTCTCGAAGCCGGCCCGGCGCGCCTCGGCGACAGTTCCCGCCAGGAAGGTGATGGCTACCGATTCGACGAACGCCCGCTTCCGATCGTCAACGGGTCCATCCCGCCGGAACCAGGAGGGTGGCTTGAAGTTGGTGTGGCCGTGGCCGCCCTCGCCGTCCTCGACCACGTCGACGTCGACCAGCTCCAGTCGGAGGCGGTGCCCGACCACGACGTGCCCCGCCTCGTGGTAGGCGACCTCTTCGACGCTGGAGCGCCGGTAGCGAGGCGTCCGGACCAGTCCTGCCTTCACCTGGTCACTTCGACTAGTAGTCTGATTCGGTCATGCCCCAGACGCTCGCACGGAAGATCTGGGACCAGCACGTCGTCGACGGCGCGCGGGGCGAGCCCGACCTGCTCTTCATCGACATGCACCTGGTCCACGAGGTCACCTCGCCGCAGCCCTTCGCCGGGCTTCGGCTGGCAGGCCGGAAGGTCCACCGGCCCGACCTGACGATCGCCACCACCGACCACAACACGCCGACCGGTCCGGAGGTCGTCGACGACCTCTCCCGCAAGCAGTTGGAGGCGCTCGACGCCAACTGCGCCCGCGAGGGGATCCGGCTCTACAAGCTGGGCAGCCGGCACCAGGGGATCGTCCACATCATCGGGCCCGAGCTCGGTCTCACCCAACCCGGGATGACGATCGTCTGCGGCGACTCCCACACCTCGACCCATGGTGCCTTCGGAGCGATCGCGTTCGGCATCGGCACCTCGGAGGTCGAGCACGTGCTGGCCACCCAGTGCCTGCCCCAGCGCCGCCTCTCCGACGTCTTCGTCAACATCGAGGGCAAGCTGCCGATGGGCGTTACCGCCAAGGATGTCGTTGTCGGGCTGATCGCCCAGGAAGGCGTCTCCGGCGGCCAGGGGCACGCGGTCGAATACCGCGGCTCGACCATCCGCGACCTTTCCATGGAAGGCCGGATGACGATCTGCAACATGACCATCGAATGGGGCGCCCGGGTCGGCATGGTCGCTCCCGACGACAAGACATTCGCCTACCTCGAGCCTCGCCGGCACGCGCCCAAGGGCAAGCACTGGGAAGAGGCGCTGGACTACTGGCGGACTCTCTCGAGCGATCCCGGCGCCGAATCCGAGCGTGAGATCAACATCGACGCCTCCCGACTCGAGCCCTACGTGACCTGGGGCACCAACCCCGGCCAGGCGGTGCCCATCACGGGACGGATCCCGGTGCCGCGCGACGAGACCGCCGAGCGGGCGCTTCGCTACATGGACCTGAAGGCGGGCACGGCGATGCAGGACATCGCCATCGACCGCGTCTTCATCGGCTCCTGCACCAATTCGCGGATCGAGGACCTGCGGTTGGCGGCCGATGTCGTGCGGGGCCGGACCGTCCATCCCCGGGTCCGGGCGATGGTGGTGCCGGGATCCGCCACCGTCAAGCTGGTCGCCGAGTCGGAGGGCCTCGACAAGGTCTTCCGGGACGCCGGGTTCGAATGGCGGGACGCGGGCTGCTCGATGTGCCTGGGAATGAACCCCGACATCCTCGCGCCGGGCGAGCGTTGCGCCTCGACCAGCAACCGCAACTTCGAGGGGCGCCAGGGCGCCGGCGGCCGGACCCACCTCGTCAGCCCCCCGATGGCCGCCGCCGCCGCCATCGCCGGCCACCTCGCCGACGTCCGCGAGCTGGAGCCGGTTGCGCGATGAAGCCGGTCAGCCGCGTGGCAGGCCGGATGGCGCCGCTGGCGATGGCGGACGTCGACACCGACCAGATCATCCCCAAGCAGTTCCTCAAGAGCATCGAGCGAACCGGCTTCGGCGAGTTCCTCTTCTACGACTGGCGAAAGCGCGGCGACTTCATCCTCGACCGGCCCGAACATCGCGGCGCGCGGATCCTGGTCACCGGTCCTAACTTCGGCTGCGGCTCGTCCCGCGAGCACGCGCCCTGGGCGATCCAGGAGGCGGGCTACGAGGTGATCATCGCCTCCTCCTTCGCGGACATCTTCCGGAGCAATTGCGGCAACATCGGCGTGCCGGCGATCACGCTTCCCGAAGCGGAGGTTCGCGAGCTCCTCGACCTCGCGCTGGAGGCGCCCGAGACGGAGGCCGTCGTCGACCTCGAGAAGCAATCGATCACCGCCGGGGCGCTCAGCTTCAGCTTCGAGATCGAGCCCTTCCTGAAGGAGCGCCTTCGAAACGGCCTGGATGAGGTCGGCCTGACGATGCAGAAGATGGACAAGATAGCGGCCTATGAGGCCGGCCGCCCCGCCTGGATGCCCACCGTAAGCTAGGCGGGTTATCCCGGGCCGGTCACGGACCCCCGTGGACGACGACCGAGCCCTCGATCGTTTCCACCAGCTCGAGGTGGACGTCGCGCAGCCAGGTGTCCACCCACTCCTTGCTCAGCTTGTTGGTATCGCGGGCCGCGTCCTTGTCGGCGGACAGGGTGACCGAGGTGAGCTTGCCCTCACCGGAGTCGATCACGTAGTAGCCCTCGAACCCGGGGAGGTGGTGCAGCTTCTCGAGGTATTGCTCGTCGACCTTGCGTACGACCTCCTCGACCTTGCCGGGTTCCATCGCGTAGCGGCGGATGACCATGTACATGGCGGTATGCCTCCTCGAATCAGGTTTGATTTCGTGCGCGACCAATCGTCGCAGCAATCAACCACGCAGCACCCGCTCGATCGCGGCCAGCTCATCGGCCGCGAAGTCGAGCTTGTCGAGCGCGGCGATGTTGTGCTCGAGCTGCTCCACGCTGCTCGCGCCCGCGACCGCGGACGTCACCCTGGGGTCGCGCAGCGCCCACGCAAGCGCCATCTGGGCCAGGCTCTCCCCGCGGGCACGGGCGAGCTCGTTGAGGGCCCGGACCTTGGCGAGCAGCTTGTCGTTCAGCGAGTCCGCCGCCAGAGTGCCGGGCCGGCTCGCCCGCGACCCAGCCGGGATGCCGCCGAGGTAGCGGTCGGTGAGAACCCCCTGGCCGAGGGGCGAGTACACGATGCAGCCGGCGCCCTCCTCGCCCAGCGCGTCGAGCAGGTCGTCCTCGATCCAGCGGTTGAGCATCGAGTAGGAGGGCTGGTGGATCAGCAGCGGCGTGCCGAGCCGGCGCAGGATGGCGGCCGCCTCGCCCGTCTGCGCGCCGGTGTAGTTGGAGACGCCGGCGTAGAGCGCCTTGCCCTGGCGGACCGCGGAGTCGAGGGCGCCCATCGTCTCCTCGAGCGGGGTCTCGGGGTCGAAGCGATGGGAGTAGAAGATGTCGACGTAGTCGAGGCCCATCCGGCCGAGGCTCTGGTCGAGGCTCGCCAGCAGGTACTTGCGGGAACCCCAGTCGCCGTAGGGGCCCGGCCACATGTCATAGCCCGCCTTGCTCGAGATGACCAGCTCGTCACGATAGCCGGCGAGGTCGGTCGCGAAGACGCGGCCGAAGGTCGACTCCGCCGACCCGTAGGGAGGGCCGTAGTTGTTGGCCAGGTCGAAGTGGGTGATGCCCAGGTCGAAGGCGCGGTGGATGATCGCCCGGCTGGTTTCGAGGGGAGTATCTCCGCCGAAGTTCTGCCAGAGCCCAAGCGAGAGCCCGGGAAGCAGGAGACCCCTGCGGCCGCTCCGGCGGTAGGCCATCTTGGAGTAGCGGTCGGCGCTCGGCAGGTAGGTCATCGGCGATTCAAGGCTACGCAAATGCCACCCTGCCCATGAAATGGGGAGGGCAGGGTGGGGGCATACAGAGGCCGACATCGACCCGCGCTGGATCTGGGCCGGCGGTCGGCCCCACCCTGCCCTCCCCGCCGGCGGGGAGGGTGGAAACCAATACCGCCCACCTCATGAAACGGGGACGGCGAAAACCAATGCCACCCTCCCCATGAAACGGGCAGCGCGAAAACCAATACCACCTCCCCATGAAACGGGGAGGGTGAAAACCAATGCCACCCTCCCCATGAAATGGGGAGGGTGGGGTGGGGCCAAGCGCCGGGCCGAGGCCCAGCGCAAGGCCGAGACCCGGCCGCTAAGCCGAGCGCTTCTTCTCGGCCGGCGCGCCGCCGACCCGGTCGATGATGGCTCGCACGCTGCGGCTGAAGTGGCCGCCGGGGCCGCTCTGGACCTGCAGCCTGCCTTCGAGCCCGGCCATCTCGGGATGAGCGCCGAAGTACCGGAACTCGGCGGTGAGCGGCTGGCCGAGGACTTCCTCCACGACCTTGCGGGTCAGCAGCGAGTCGGGCGAGCGATGGTTGAGGACCGTGTGAACCCGGCCGGCCGGGATGTGAAGGACCCGGGTTGCGAGTTCGATCATCTGCCGGGTGTCGTGCATCGAGGCCAGCTCCGGCGTCGCCACCAGGACCACGTGGTCGCTCATCTCGAGCGCAGCCAGCACGCAGTCCTCGAGGGCCACGCCGAGGTCGAAGATGATGTAGCGGAACTGGGGAGCCAGGACCTTCATCGCCCGGAGCAGGAGCTCGGGAGTTACGAGCTCGGCCTCCTCCGGGCGCAGCGTGGCGGGGAGGGCCATGAAGCCGGCGGGGTGGGGGAGCGCCGCGCTCCACGCCAGCGAGCTGAAGGTGGCGTCCGGCGCCTGCCCGATCCGAGCCAGGCAGGTTGACGGCGAGAGGTTGCCGAGCAGCGCGATGTGGTTGTAGGGAAGCGCCAGGTCGACCACCAGCACCTCGCCTGGGTGGCGCCGTCCCAGCTCGGCGCCGAGGTTCAACGCCAGCGTCGTCCGGCCCGACCCGCCCTTGGTCGAGTAAATCGCGATCTCTGTCGCGGCGGAGCCGGTGGCGATCTTGTGGGGCCGGTTGAGGAGGGCCCGAAGGTGGCTGTCGCGCTGCCCCGAGGCCTGCCGCAGCGCTTCGCGGAAGGCGGAGCCGGGCGGCGCGGCGCGGGTGACCATCTCGCCTTCGAGCACGAGGAGCTTGCAATCGGTCAGGGCCCGGACGTAGATGGGGAGGGGATCGTCGGAGAAGAGCGAGTCGACGCCGATGAAATCGCCTGGGCCGAGGGTGAGCAGCTTCAGCGACTCGCCCGCGTGCTCGGTGAGAACCTCGCAGGCGCCCTCGTGGATGATCCGCAGCGCGGCCGGCGAGTTTGGCCCGGCCAGCTCCTCGCCGGCGCCGGCGGCCTGCTCGCTCATGTAGCGGGCGATCCGCCGCAGGACGCGGTCGGGCAGGGCAAGGAAGAGCGATACCGGCTCCAGTAGCTCGACCCGGCGCGAGAGGTCCTCGCCCGGTTCGGGCGGATCGGCCTCAGGGGTCGACGGAACCGCCGCGGCGGGCCCGGTCGAGGACGGTCCGTTCGCTCCGCCGCCGGCGCCGAGATCGACCTCGGCGCTTCCGCCCAGGCCGGGATGGATCCCGCCGCCGCCAGCCGCGCCCGGATGCTTCCCGCCGCTGCCGCCTGTCGCCGAAGACCGGTCGGAACCCAGGAGCCCGGCGCCGCCGCCGGCGCCACCGCCGGCACCGCCCGAGCCAACGCCGGGCTGCGAGCGCTGGCCGACGTACATGTCCAGCCGCGCCCGGCGAAGAAGGGCCTCGGCCGTCTTCCCGTCGCCGGGAAAGACCGCGACGCCCATGCTGATCTTGACCTGGAACCCGGCTTCGGCGAGATGGAACTCGGGCTCCAGCGTCGCCAGCAGCCGCCTCCCGACGCCGGCCGCGAGGTCGACCTCATCCACCTTGCCAAGGACGACGGCGAGCTCGTTGCCGCCGGTGCGGGCCACCGAGTCGGACGGGCGCACCCGCTCCTGGAGCCGGGCGGCCATGTAGGCAAGCAGCTTCTGCGCCGAGCCGGCCCCCTGCTTCTCGTCGATCGCGATAAAGCGGTCGATCTCGAGGACGAGCACCGCCAGCTTGCGGCCGGCGCGCCGCGCCGTGGCGATCGAGTGGGTCAGCCGGCTGGCGAGGAGCGCCGAGTTGGCCAGGCCCGTGGCCGGGTCGCGGAGCTTCGCCCGCTCCAGCGCCGCCTCGCCCGACTTGAGCGCGGTGAGGTCCTCGACGGTGAGGATCAGGGAGTCCGGCACGTCGTCGGCGCGGCGGGCGATTGATATCGTCGCCCGGCCCAACACGACGGAGTCGCCGGCCTTGAAGCGAAGCTCAGCCTGGACCCTGCCGGCCTTGAGGCTGGTCAGCCTACCCGCCCGGACCGCGTCCGCGTCATCGGGGTGGACGAGGTCGAGCAGCCGGCACCCCGCGAGCTCGGCGGCGGGTCGGCCGAGGAGCCTCCCGAAAGCCTGGTTGACGTCGATGACGCGTCCCTGCCGAGTCAGGCGGGCGAGGGCCACGCTCGCGGCGGCGTAGGCCGAGCGATAGCCCTCCTCGCCCGGCGTGTAGCGAGC
>DATCPJ010000225.1:0-8200 GCA_036570145.1 Candidatus Dormiibacterota bacterium | reverse complement strand
CAGTTCGCCAAGGTGCGCCACCGCTCGCCGATGCTGTCGCTCCAGAACGCATTCGGGGAGGAGGAGATCCGGGCCTGGGACAAGCGCGTCCGCGCCGTGGCCGGCGAGGGCGTCGGCTACGTCGGGGAGCTCAAGATCGACGGCCTGGCGATCAGCCTCACCTACGGCGGCGGCCGCCTGGTCCGCGCCGCCACGCGAGGCGACGGGATGACCGGGGAGGACGTAACGGCCAACATCCGGACCATCAAGAGCGTCCCGCTGACCGTGAAGCCGCTATCTGGCCTGCCTGCCGAGTTCGAGGTCCGCGGCGAGGTGTACTTCCCGCTCGAAGCGTTCGAGAAGCTGAACGAGCAGGTGGCGGCCGCCGGCCGGGAGCGCTACGTGAACCCGCGCAACACGGCAGCCGGCAGCGTCCGCCAGCTCGACCCGAACGTGACCGCCTCGCGCAACCTGCAAACCTTCATGTACACGCTCGACCCGGCCGGCCCGGCCCGCTCCCAGTGGGAGGTCCTCGACGGGCTGGAGAGGATGGGCTTTCGCGTCAACCCTCATCGCCGGCAGCTGGCCGGGATCGAGGACGTCATCGCCTTCCACCAGCACTGGCACGCCCACCGCCACGAGCTGCCCCACGAGATCGACGGCGTCGTCCTCAAAGTCGACCGGCACGACCTCCAGGTGGAGCTCGGCTTCGTCTCCCGCAGCCCGCGCTGGGCGATGGCCTTCAAGTACGCCCCAGAGGAGGGCGAGAGCGTCGTCGAGGAGATCTCCGTCTACGTCGGGCGGACCGGCGTCCTGACCCCGGTCGCGCACATCCGTCCCCTCATCGTCGGCGGGGTGACGGTCCGCAACATCACCATGCACAACGAATCGCAGGTCAACGCCAAGGGCGTCTATGTCGGCGCTGAGGTGGTCGTCCGCCGGGCCGGCGACGTGATTCCCGAGATCGTCGGCGTCAAAGAGCCGCGGCAGGGCTGGAAGATGCCCGAGCGCTGCCCCGTCTGCGGCGGCGAGGTCGTCCGCGAGGAGCCCTACATCGCCCATCGCTGCATCAACCCCTTCTGCGCGGCGCAGCGGATGGAGCGCCTCCGCCACTTCGCTTCCCGGCTGGCGATGAACATCGAAGGGCTCGGTTACTCGACGGTCGAGCAGGTGCTGGAGCGCAAGCTGGCCGAGGAGCCGGCCGACCTCTACCGGATTACCGCCGAACAGTGGCAGGAGCTCGAGCACTTCGGACCCAAGTCGGCGGAGAACATGGTCGCCCGGCTGGCCGGCGCCAGGAACCCGACCCTCGCCCGCTTCCTCTACTCGCTCGGCATCCCGCAGGTGGGCGAGGCGACGGCGGAGGTCCTCGCGGCCGAGCTCGGCTCCCTCGATCGGGTCCGCAGCGCGTCCGAGGAGGAGCTCCGGTCGGTGGAGGGCATCGGCCCCAGCATGGCGATCGAGATCCGCCATTTCTTTGCGGGGCATGGCGGAGAGCTGGTCCAGCACCTGCTCGACGCGGGCGTCCAGCCGCCCGAGGCGGCGCCCCTGGGCGAGGGACCCCTCACGGGCAAGACATTCGTCTTCACTGGAACCCTGGAGCGGATCTCGCGCCCGGACGCCGAGGCACTGGTCCGCTCGCTCGGCGGCAAGGCGGCAGGCAGCGTCAGCGCGAAGACCGATTTCGTGGTCGCTGGGCCGGGGGCCGGCTCGAAGCTGGAGAAGGCGGAGAAGCTGAAGCTGCCGGTGCTGTCGGAGGAGGAATTCGGGGAGCTGGTCAAGCAGCCACAGGGATGATGGACGGGCTCGAGCGGCGACCGGTCTCCGTGCTTCGGATCGGCTTTCCGGGTTTCGCTGCGGTGGCCGACCAGCTCGATGGCCCGGCCGCCACCGCCCGCCTGGGCGAGCTGTTGGACCTGGTGACGGAGGCCGTCCTGAAGCACGACGGAACCGTCCTGCTCTACGACCAGGCGGTACTGCTGGCGGTCTGGAACGCGCCCCACCCGCAGTCGAACCACGCCCGGCTCGCTCTCCAGGCGGCGGAGGCGGGGATGCGGGCGTCGGCCGCGGCCGTGAAGGGATCCGACCTGACCGTCCGGGGCGGCCTCGCGACCGGCGAGACCCTGGTGGGGATCGCGGGGAGCCGGATTCGAAGGACCTACGGGGTGTTCGGTGGGCTGAGCGAAGATGCCGACCGCCTCTTCTGGAACGCCGGGCGCAATCGCCTGGCCGTCTCGGCTCGGGCCTGGCAGGAGGCGGGCCGGCTGCCCTACGCCGGTCACCCGGACCCGGTCGTGCTTGCTTTTTGAGTGGCGTGTGGCCCGGGCCGGCGGTCGACCCGGGCCGCTGCCGTTACTGCTGGATGAGGCCGAGGCGCTCCATCGCGCCCAGCTGGTCTGCAACTCCCCAATGCTCGACCATCTTTCCGTTCTCGAACCGGACGACGTCGAAGACATCGGTCTTCATCACGACGCCGGTTGGCGGGCGTCCCGCGAAGGAGCCGAGGTTGGTTCCGCCGCCGCGCTGCCGCGCCCAGATCTTGTCCCCGTCGACGACCACCTCGTCGATCGTGATGGCGAAGTCGGGGAAGGCGCTCCGCAGGTAGCGGATCGTGCGCTTGACGCCCTCCTGGCCCGACTCCGAGCCCCGCTGGTGCTCGACCGCGTCCGGCGCCACGATCTCGTCGACGACCGCCAGGTTGCCCTGATTGAACCCTTCCTCGATCAGCCGCCGGTAGAGCGCCTCGTTGCTGGTCCGTTCCATTCCACAGCTCCTTTAAATTAAACCGAGTAATACTCGGATGATTAATGTGAGACTAGGATAGAGTCGTGGCAGAAGTCAAGCCGAGGAAGCGTTACCAATCACCGCTGCGCCAGGAGCAGGCTCGGCAGACCCGATTGCGCATCCTCGACGCCGCCGAGGTTCTCTTCACGGAGCGCGGCTATGGCGCCGCAACGGTGGATGGGATCGCTTCGGCGGCCGGCGTTGCCAGCGACACCGTCTACGCGACGTTCGGCAGCAAGCGGGGAATCCTCCACGCATTGATGGACGTACGAGTGGGCGGCGACGACAAGGAGGTGGCGGTGATCGACCGCGAAGGGCCGCAGCGGGTTCGTGCCGAACGAGATCAGAACCAGCAGCTGGAGGGCTTCGCCAAGGACATAGCGTCGATCATCGAGCGGGCCCGACCGGTGGACGACATCATGCGCGGCGCAGCCGCTGTCGACGTCGAGATCGCGGCCCTGCGGACCGGCCTGCAGGAGCAGCGACACGCGAACATGCGCCTCTTCGTCGGCTGGGTCGCGGCGAACGGCACCCTTCGTGTTGGACTTGGCGAGGAGGAGGCGGCGGCGATCGTCTGGACCCTGACCAGCCCCGAGGTGCACCGGCTGCTGCGGGTCGAGCGGGGTTGGACGGCGGAGCGCTATGCGGCCTGGCTCGAGGAGACCCTGAAGAGGTCGCTTTTGACCTAAGGCGGCTTTGCCACCAGGTCGCCATTGGCGGCCCATTCGAGGTGCCAGCCCCCCTCGTGAACGAGTCGGTGGTGGCGGCGGCAGAGCAGGACGAGGTTGCTCGCCTTCATCTCGCCACCGTGGGCCCGGTGCTGAAGGTGGTGGCCGTCGGTCCACTCCGGCGGCCGGTCGCAGCTCGGAAAGCGGCAGCCATGGTCCCGAGCCACCAGGGCGCGCCGAAGGCTGGGTGGGACCGTGCGGGTGGCCCGGTCGACGCTCAACAACCGATCGTCGCCGTCGACCGTGACGACCGAGAGGGAGGCATCGCAGGCGATCCGGAGGGCCGTCTCACCCGGAATGACCCCGGCACGGCCGAGCTCGCCACCCGGCGCGGACTGCTCGCCGGCGAGCGTTTCCGAGCGGACGATCAGGGAGACGTGGGGCCGCCCGCCGGCCGCCTCCATCCGCTGCCGGGCCAGTTCGACCAGGGCGTCGGCTCGGCGCTGGGCAGGTGAACGGGAGTCATCTGCCGCGCGCGGCGGGAGCAGGGCTTCGAGCGCAGCCAGCAGGCAGGCGCCGCCCTCCCGGTCGAGATGGCCGTCGATGCGAAAGACGCCGTCGAGCAGCGGGCTGATGAAGAGCGCCCGGCGCTCGTGCTCGATGTCCGCGTCCCGGCGCATTCTGTCCGGTGCCAGGCAGTGCTTGAGGTGGTCGGCGGCGATCTGCAGGCGCTGCGGGTCGAGCCGGCCGGCCGCTTCGACGAGGATGTGCTCGGCACCCTGCATGGCCTCGGCTCCGATGCTCTCGGCAGCACGGGTGATGACGCGCGCGTGCTCGTAGCCGAGCTCGCCGCGGCCGAAGGCGGCGGCCGTCTGCGGGAGCTCGGCCAGGTGTCGAGCCATCGCAACCCGCTCGGCGCTTGCGGTGCCCGATAGCCGGCAGCGATGGCGGAGCCAGGCGGTCGTGCTGATCGCGCCCTCGAGGTGGCAGCCCTTGCGGCGGTCGAAGACTGCCAGGCGGCGCGCGAACTCCGCCTCGACCCGATCGGCGGCGCGGCGAAGCTCGACCAAGTCCTCGGCGAGGGCTGCGTCGTGCACTTGGTCGACCACCTCGACCGCGCAACCGTCGAGCGCGGCGTGGAGCTCGGTGAGAGGAGAGGCTGTGACCATCGTCGACGCGAACATTTGTACGTATTCTAACGCCTCGCGGGCGCGCGCGCGCGTGCCCTCGTCGTTAACAAACGCACTACGATGAGGAGTAAACCTACTAGGAGGACTATCAATATGCCGAGGCCGGCCGCGTGGAGCCCCAAGCGCAATCGCCAGTACGAGCAGATCAAGGAAGGTCTCCTCGACCACGGGACCAAGGAAGCCAAGGCGCAGGAGGTCGCCGCCCGCACTGTGAACAAGGAGCGGGCCCGAGCCGGCGAGGCAGCCGATCCGAGCCGTTCGTCCATCGACGACATCTCCTCCGGACGGCGCGGCGGGCTCCGGTCGCACTCGGGTTCGAAGGGAAGGACCTACGACCAGCTCCGCAATGAGGCTCGCCAGCACGGGATCAAGGGCCGCTCGAGGATGACCAAGGCGGAGCTCGAGCGGGCCCTTTCTTAACCGGGATGGTTTGCCCCTTCGAACGGACCCGAATACGCTGATCGCACCAGAAAACCCCCCTGGGTGGGTGGTTTTGGGGGAGGGTCAGGAGGCCCCGCGGTAAACTTCGGGTGGTTTTGGAGGAGGGCTCAGAGGCCACTCGATAAACTTCGGGCGTGACCCTCTCCCGCGAACAGGTGCGCCATGTCGCCTTGCTGGCCCGGCTCGGGCTGAAGGACGGCGAGGAGGATTTCTACGCCGAGCAGCTCTCCCGGATCCTCGAGCACATCGACCGCCTGAGCGAGGTCGACACGGAGTCGATCCCGCCCACCGCCCAGGTGGTGGAGGTGCGCAATGTGATGCGCGACGACGAGCCGCGGCCGAGCCTGCCGCAGGAGGCGGCGATCGCCAACGCCCCCGAGGCGAAGGACGGCTTCCTCGTCGTCAAGGCGATCCAGGACGGCGATCCCGGATGAACGCCGAGCTGACCCGGCTGACGATCGCGGAGATGCACGGGCGCCTGCGCCGCAAGGAGGTGTCCGCGGTCGAGCTGCTGGAGGCGCATGAAGCGCGGATCGATGCCGTCGACGGCCAGGTGAGGGCGTTCCTCAGGCGCACGTCCGAGCTGGCGCGCAAGCAGGCGCAGGAAGCCGACCGCAGGCTTGCCGCCGGTACCGGCCTGCACCCGCTGACCGGCATCCCGGTGGCGATCAAGGACGTGTTCTGCACCGAGGGCGTCGAGACCACCGCGGGATCGAAGATCTTGAAGGGCTTCATCTCGCCCTACGACGCGACGGTGGTCGCGCGGCTCCGCCACCAGGGCGCGGTCTTTCTCGGGATGACCAACTGCGACGAGTTCGCGATGGGCAGCTCGACCGAGAACTCCGGCTACTGGCCCACCCACAACCCCTGGGACACCTCGCGCGTCCCGGGCGGCAGCAGCGGCGGGAGCGCGGCCGCCGTCGCGGCCGGGATGGCCGCCTTCGCCCTCGGCAGCGACACCGGTGGGTCGATCCGGCAGCCCGCCGCGCTCACCGGCACGGTCGGCTTCAAGGCGACCTACGGCAGGGTCAGCCGCTATGGGCTGATCGCCTTCGCCTCGAGCCTCGACCACGTCGGGCCCTTCGCCCGCAGCGTCGACGACTGCGCGACGGTGCTGAGCAGCATCGCCGGGCACGACCCGCTCGACGCCACCTGCTTCGACCGCCCGCTCGACCTGAGCGAGGTGGGCCGCGACGTCCGCGGCCTCAAGCTCGGCCTGCCCCGCGAGTACTTCGAGGTTGACGGCATGGAGGAGGGCGTCAAGCGCTCCATCGCCACCGCGATCGACGTGCTGAAGGAGGCGGGCGCGGAGGTGGTCGAGGTGAGCCTCCCGCACACCGACTACGGCCTGGCCTCCTACTACATCGTGGCTCCGGCCGAGTGCTCCTCCAACCTGGCGCGCTACGACGGCGTGAAGTACGGCCTCCACGACCCGAACGCCGAAAGCCTGCTGGCGAACTACTTCAACACCCGGCGGGAGGGCTTCGGGGCCGAGGTCCGCCGCCGCCTCATGCTCGGCACCTACGCGCTCTCGAGCGGCTACTACGACGCCTATTACCTGAAGGCGATGAAGGTCCGCACCCTGATCAAGCGGGATTTCGACGAGGCGTTCACAAGGTGCGACGCGATCGTCAGCGCAACCTCGCCGACGGTCGCCTTCAAGATCGGCGAGAAGTCGGGCGATCCGCTCGCCATGTACCTCTGCGACGTCCTCACGCTGGGCGCCGACCTCGCCGGGCTGCCCGGCCTCAGCCTCCCGGCGCAAAGCGCCGACGGCCTCCCGGTCGGCCTCCAGGTCATCACGCCCCAGTTGCGGGAGGACCTCGCCCTTCGCGTCGGCCGCGCCTACGAGATGGCGAGCGGCGTCCTCGCCCAGGTCGCGGCGCTGTGAGCGCGGTGGTGGGGACCGACTGGGAGACCGTCATCGGGATGGAGGTCCACGTCCAGCTGGCGACCCGCTCCAAGATGTTCTGCGGCTGCGGCACCGACTACCTCGGCAAGCCGCCCAACAGCAACGTCTGCCCGGTCTGCCTCGGCCTGCCGGGGACCTTGCCGGTGATCAACCGGCGGGCGGTCGAGCTGCTCCTCAAGTCGGCGCTCGCCCTCAACTGCGAGATCCAGGAGTTCACCAAGTTCGACCGCAAGAACTACTTCTACCCGGACCTGCCCAAGGGCTACCAGATCAGCCAGTACGACCTCCCGATGAGCCGGAACGGCTGGATCGACGTCGCCGGAAAGCGGGTCCGGATCACGCGCGTGCACCTCGAGGAGGACACCGGCAAGCTGGTCCACTCGGGCGACAGCCTTCACTCCGGTGGCGCCTCGATGGTCGACCTGAACCGGTCCGGGACGCCCCTGATGGAGATCGTCACCGAGCCCGACCTCCGCTCGGCGGCCGACGCCCGGGACTACGCGATGGAGCTGCGGGCGGTGCTCCGCACGATCGGCGCCAGCGAGGCCGACATGGAGAAGGGCCACCTGCGGGCGGAGGCGAACGTCTCGATCCGGCAACGCGGCTCGAGCGAGCTCGGGGTCAAGACCGAGCTCAAGAACATCAACTCCTTCCGGGCGCTCTTCCGGGCGGTGGAGTACGAGGTGCGCCGCCAGGCCCAGGTCCTCGAATCGGGCGGCACTGTCGTCCAGGAGACGCGGGGTTGGTCGGAGGCGGAGCAGCGGACGGTCTCTCAGCGCTCAAAGGAGGGCGCCGAGGACTACCGCTACTTCCCCGAGCCCGACCTGCCGCCGCTCAGCTTCGAGCCGGCCTACATCGAGGAGCTCCGCAGGTCGCTGCCCGAGCTCCCCGCGGCGCGCCGGGTCCGGCTGGTCGCCGTTGCCGACATACCCGAGTCCGACGCCGCCCTCCTCACCCGCGAGCTCGACGTGGCGGGCTTTTTCGAGCGGGTGCTCGGCGCCGGCGGCGAGGCCAAGCCGGCGGCGAACTGGATCATCGGCGAGATCCTTCCGACCTACGAGGGCCGGCTGCCGGAGGTTGCCGACTTCGTCGCGATCCTGAAGGGGGTCCAGGGAGGGGAGTTCAACCGCGACCAGGGCCGCGAGATCCTGGTCCGGATCCTCGGCGGGGCCTCCTTCGCCGACGCTTCGGCGGGCATGTCGCAGCTCTCCGACGCGGTGGAGCTG
>DATCPJ010000224.1:0-9901 GCA_036570145.1 Candidatus Dormiibacterota bacterium | reverse complement strand
GGGTCTTTCAATCACCCTCCCCACCGTATCGGGTCTTTCAATCACCCTCCCCACCGTGTGGGGAGGGCAGGGTGGGGCCAGTCGCAAACCTATACCTGCGTGGCCGGCCACTTTGAGGCAATCGCCAACGCTGAATTGGTGGATTGGCTACGGGCTGCATCTAGAGGCAGTGTTTGGCCCCACCCTGCCCTCCCGCAGAGCGGGGAGGGGGAAAACCGCCCATCGGGGTGGGTGCAGGTTAGGTGCCCGCCAGCAGGTCATCTAGGGCGGCCTCGAAGCGTTCGAGCTCCTTCTCCAGCTCGTGCCCTTTGAAGGTGAAGGCCGCCGCTCGGGCGTGGCCGCCCCCGCCCTGCCGCTGCGCCACCGCCGAGACGTCGAAGTCCCGCCCCCGGAGCGACACCGTCCGGCGGGCGGGGTTGACGATCGCGGTCGCCGCCACGCCGAGCCCGGTCATCAGCCGCTCGGCCACGTCCGACTGGTACTGCTCGGCGTAGCAGACCGCCCAGCGGACCCCGGCCCGCTCGAAGACCTTTGCCTGTTCCAGCTTCTTGGCCAGGTAGTCCTCTCGGCGCGAGTCCTCGTTGTCGAGGAGCAGGATCTCGCCCTCCGTGAAGTCGACCCGCGGGTTGGCGATGAAGCGGGCCAGGAACTTCTCGTGGCCGAGCAGGCCGACCAGCGCTGCCAGGCGCGCCGAACGGGGATCCGCATGACGCCAGAGGTCGTGGTCCTCGACCAGTCGGGCGAACTCGGCGAAGGCGGGCGGCTCGCCGAGGTGGTCGAAGAGGAGCCCGGTCGCGCTCCGCGCCTCGTCGACGGTCGCCCACGGCCGTGCGGCCAAGTGCTCGGAGGACCGATGGTGGTCGAGCAGCGTGAATTGCCCGCCGGCCGCGATGTACGCATCGACCTGGTCGGCCGTCTCCGTGTCAATGCCGTGGTCGGTGACCAGGATTGCCGGCGAAGCAGCCAGGGCCTCGCGGACCCGGGCGTCGATCGAGCCGTTGTCGACCAGCTCGACCGTCCCCGGTCCGGGTCGGGCGCCGCTGAAGAGGACGCCGCAGCCGACACCGTCGAGGTCGGTGTGGGTGAGGAGGAGGGTTTCGACCACGACAGCCCACGCTACACGTGCCGAAAGGAGGCCCTTCAGGCTTAAACCTAGAATTGGTCTCCTTGATAGCCGAAGGCCTCGCCGGTAAGACGCTGCTCATCACCGGGTCGACGGGCTTCCTCGGAAAGTCGATCGTCGAGAAGCTCCTCCGCTCGGTGCCCGAAGTGGGCCGCATCAACCTCGCCATCCGCTCCAGCCAGCGCCGCTCGGCGGCCGACCGCCTGGAGAAGGAGGTGCTCTCCAGCCCTGCCTTCAAGCCGCTCCGGGAAAGCCTCGGCGAGGAAGCCTTTGGCGCACTCGTCAAGGAGAAGCTGGCTGTCGTCGAGCTCGACCTCGGCCGGGAAGGCCTGGGCTTGACCGAGGCCAGTCGAGACCAGGTGCTGGGCGCCGACATCGTCATCGCATCCGCGGCGGCGGTCGAGTTCGACAACCCGGCCGACCTGAGCGCTCAGACCAACCTGCTGGGAGCCTCCCGGCTGGTCGACACGCTTGCCAAGGGCGGCACCGATCCGCACCTGGTCCACATCTCGACCGCCTACGTCGGCGGCATGCTGCGCGGCCTCGTCCGAGAGGAGCTGCCGCTCGACCCCGGGCTCAACTGGCGGCATGAGGCGCAGATCCTGAGCACGCTTCGGCCGGTGGTGGAAGAGGAGTCGCGTACTCCCGAGGTCCTGGCGAGGTTCACCAAGGAGGCCCACTCCAAGATGGGGCCGGCGGGGACGCCGGCCGTAGCCCGCACCGTGGAGCGCCTGCGCGACCGCTGGGTCAAGGACCGGCTCGTCGAGCGCGGCCGGGTCCACGCCCGCGCCATGGGCTTCAGCGACATCTATTCGTTCACCAAGGCGATGGCCGAGCGCGCGGTCGTCGAGCTGCACGGGAGCGTGCCGCTCTCCATCGTCAGGCCGTCGATCATCGAGAGCGCGCTGGCGGAACCGTTCCCCGGCTGGCTGGAGGGGTTCCGGATGGCGGAGCCGATCATCCTCGCCTACGGCCGGCGCGTGCTGGAGGACTTCTCCGGTCTGCCCGATGCGCTGCTCGACATAATCCCGGCCGACTACGTGGTGAACACCGTGCTGGCGGTCGCAGCGGCGCCGCCGCCGAAGGGCGAGTACCGCATCTACCATTCCGCCTCCGGGAGCCGGAACCCGCTCCGCCTGCGCCGGATGCAGGAGGAGTCGGAGGACTACTTCGAGAAGCACCCGCTCCGCGACCGCTACGGGCAGGCGATCGGCGCTCCGCAGTGGACCTTCCCGCCCCGCCAGGAGCTGGAGGCCAAGGCGCGCGCGGCCCTCAAGGTCGTCGAGGCGATGCAATGGGTCGTGGAGCGGATCCCCGTCACCGGCATGGCCGGGGTGTCCGACGACCTCAACGAGACGAAGGCGAAGATCGAGCGCGGGCTCAACCTCTCCGAGCTCTACGGCGTCTACACCGAGGTCGACTGCATCTACGACACTCGGAACACGATGTCGGTCTGGGAGCGGCTGACCGAGGCGGAGAAGAAGACATTCCCCTTCGACCCCGCCCTTTACGACTGGTCGCACTACTTCCAGGACGTCCACATGCCGACCGTGATCCGGATGGCGCGTGCCGAGACCGGCATCCGGAAGGGCAAGCAGCCGACCGGCAGCACGGCGCCCGGCGAAGCGCGCGACCTCGCCCTCCAGGCGATCCGCAAGCGTGCCGCCCGCCCTGACGTGCTGGCCGTCTTCGACGTCGACGGAACGCTGGTCGAGACCAACGTGATCGAGTACTTCATCTGGATGCGGCTGAAGGCCCAACCGGTCCGCGACTGGCCCGACTTCCTCGCCGGGCTGCTCCGCGAGGCGCCCCGCTGGTTGCAGCTGGAGCGCCGCTCGCGGGCCGAGTTCCAACGCAGCTTCTACCGCGAATACGAGGGTCTCGAGTACGAGGACATGAAGCAGCTCGGCCGGGAGGCGATGAACGAGGTGACCCTCCGCCGCCTCTACCCGGAGGGCGTCCGCCGGATCCGCCAGCACAAGAGCGCGGGCCACCGGGTGCTGCTCCTGACCGGCGCTCTGGACGTCGTCGTGGAGCCGCTGGCAGAGCTCCTCGAGGTCGAGGTCGACTGCGCCCACCTGCTGGTCAAGGACGGCATCCTCACCGGCGACCTGGAGGCGCCGCCGCCGGCCGGCGAGGCGCGCGGCACGCTGCTCGAGGAATACGCGGCGCGGAACGGGATCACGCTCGGCGACAGCTTCGCCTACGCCGACTCGCTGAGCGACCTGCCGATGATGGAGCTGGTCGGGACGCCGGTCGCCATCAACCCCGACGCCCGCCTCTCGGCGGTTGCCGGCCAGCGTGGCTGGCGGGTCGAGCGGTGGACGATGCCGCCCGGCAACTGGCGCCTTCCGATCCCCGACCCCCGCTCCAAGGAATACAGGTCCCAGTTCGCATAGTGGTCACCTCCGAGACGTCACCGCGCATCTCATCGGCCTTGCGGCGCCTGCCGCGATCTGCGGGTCGACGCCCCGGACGCGACCACTGATGCTGGCCCTGACCTACGACCGCAACATCCCCGCCTATGCACTTGTGAAAGCGGCCGGCGGGCGGCCGTCGGTGGCCACCAGCCCCCTGGCACTGATCCACCTCGAGGACGTCGAACCGCCCCGCCTGCCGGGCCCGGACTGGCAGGTCGTCTATCCCCAGGTCAGCGGCATCTGCGGTTCGGACATCGCGGCCATCACCGGCCACGCGTCCTTCTACCTGGATCCCCTGACGAGCTTCCCCTTCATCCCCGGCCACGAGCTGAGCGGCCGCCTCGAAGACGGCACCCGGGTCGTCGTCCAGCCGGTGCTGGGCTGCGCCGTCCGCGGCGTCGACCCGCCCTGCCGGATGTGCGCTGAGGGGCGGATCGGGCTCTGCGAGAACGTGACGGAGGGCGGGATCGACGTCGGCCTGCAGACCGGCTACTGCCATGACACGGGCGGCGGCTGGGGCGAGATGCTGGTCGCCCACTCCTCGCAGCTCTACGAGATCCCGGCGGCGATCAGCGACGAGGCGGCGATGCTCACCGAGCCCCTCGCCTGCGCGATCCACGCGGCGCTCCGGACGGGCGCGAAGCCGGAGGACACCGTCCTCGTCATGGGTGCCGGCTGTCTCGGCCTGCTGACGGTGGCCGCGGTCAAGAGCTTCACGTCTCCCCGAAAGCTCATCTGCGTAGCCAAGTACCCGCACCAGGCAGCGCTCGCCAAGAGCCTTGGCGCCGACCAGGTGGTCACCCCCTCGGAGGTCTACCAGCGGGTTCGCTTCGCGACCCAGGCCCGCCGGATCGATACCGTCGACAACCTGCTCGAGAAGCGCCCGGTCCTCCTCGGCGGGGCGGACATCGTGTTCGAATGCGCCGGCAGCGCCTCCAGCCTGGCCGACTCGGTCCGCCTCGCGCGCGGCGGGGGGAAGGTCGTCCTGGTCGGCATGCCGGGCAAGGAGGAGGTGGACTGGGCGCCCATCTGGCAGCGGGAGCTGCAGGTGACGGGCGCATACGCTTATGGCGTGGAAGCGAACGGCAAGCGGACCTTCGACCTGGCGCTCGAGCTCGCGCCGTCGCTCAAGCTGGAGCGCCTGGCAGGCCCCTTCTTCCAGCTCGACGACTACCGGGAGGCGCTCGAGTACGCCATGGCGTCGGGGCGCATGAACGCAGTCCGGGTCGCCTTCGACCAGCGGGACCCGAAATGAGCGGAGCCGCCCGTGGCTAGACCAGGAGCCGTCGTCGAGGTCGATCGGAACAGCCCGCCGACGCTCTTCCACCACGGCGAGGGGTTCCGGCTCGAGCGGCTGCCGCTGGGGTCGCGGATCCTCTACCCGGCCGACCCGCTGGAGCCGATCGGGCATCCCGAACGGGCGATCCGCCGAGCGCTGAGCCACCCGATCGAGGACGACCCGCTGAAGGACCTGCTGCGGCCCGGGATGCGGCTGACGATCGCCTTCGACGACATCAGCCTGCCGCTGCCGCCGATGGCCTCACCCGACGTCCGCCAGCTGGTGATCGAAGAGGTCGTCGACATGGCGGCCCACGCCGGCGTGGAGGACATCGAGCTGATCGCCGCGATCGGCCTCCACCGCAAGATGACCGCGGACGAGATCCGCCACATTGTCGGCGACCGCGTCTTCACGACCTTCTGGCCCGACCGGCTCTACAACCACGACGCCGAGGACCCGATGGGCAACGTGTTGATCGGCAAGACCGCCAACGGGGAGGAGACCTGGCTCAACCGCCGCGCACTCGAGTCCGACCTGGTCGTCTACGTCAACCTGACCCTGGTCCCGATGGACGGCGGCCAGAAGTCGATGTCGACCGGCCTCGGCTGCTACCGCAGCATCAAGGTGCACCACACGGTCGACACGCTGCTCAATTCCAAGAGCTACATGGACCCGCCCAACTCGGCGCTCCATCACTCCTGCATCCGGCAAGGGCAGCTGATCGAGGACGCAGTCCGGGTCTTCCACATCGAGACCAGCGTCAACAATCACGCCTTTCCGGCGATCGCGAACTTCCTCCAGAAGCGAGAGACCGACTGGACCACCTCCGACCAGGCGTCCTTCTACGCGATGAAGCAGGCGACCGACCTGGCGCCGCCCGACATGAAGCGGGCGATCTTCCACTCGATGCTGGCTCCGTACGGGATGACGGGCGTCAACGCCGGGCAGGTCGACAAGGTCCACGACAAGACACTCGAGGCCGTCCACAGCCAGATGCTCGTCCAGGTCGAGGGCCAAACCGACATCGTGACCATGGGCGTGCCCTATCTGGGCCCCTACAACCCGAACTCGATCCTCAACCCGGTCCTCGTCGTCTGCCTCGGGTTGGGCTACCTGTTCAACCTCTACAAGAACAAGCCGGTGCTGCGCGAGGGCGGGGTGGTGATCATGTCCCACCCCTGCCGCTACGAGTTCCACTCCGTCCACCACCCGAGCTACATCGACTTCTTCGACGAGGTGCTGGCCGACACCCTGGATTCTCACGAGATCGAGAAGAAGTACGAGAAGCGCTTCGCGGAGGACCCCTGGTACCGGCAGATGTACCAGCAGTCCCACGCCTACCACGGCGTCCACCCCTTTTACGCCTGGTACTGGGCGGCCCACGCGCTGGCCTACTGCGGCGATGTGATCGTCGTCGGCGGCGAGCGGAACACCGTGCACCGGCTCGGCTTCAAGGCCGCCTCAACCCTGGAGGACGCGCTCGAGATGGCCGAGCAGACGGTCGGCCGGTACCCGAGCATCAGCCACCTGCGCACGCCGCCGCTCTTCCTCGCCGAGGTCGAGTGAGCAGGACAACGAGCAGGGTGGGCTGCGCTTTGACGCCAGGACGCCCGATGCACGCGTCGGCTTCTGCGATGCTCGCTTCCGCAGCTTCAGCTGCGCGCGCTGTGCTTCTCGGCGCCTCCTTCGCCTCGGGCGTCCTGACGCCAAACGGCTGCGCCGCTACCGCGGCGGGCTGGCCTCCGGTCGCTATCCAACCCTTCTCGTCGTCCTGCTGATGGCCGGCCCCGCCTGGTACTCCGGCAAGGTCGGGATCTCCTCCCTCGTCGCGGGCGTCGGCGGCATGATCGCCGATTACCGCAAGCTGAGCCGCGGCTTCCGCCGGGGCATGCCGCGGCCTGCCTCCTGGCCCGAGCGCTCGAACGCGGTGCCCGACCGGCCCACCGACCTCGGCTGGGCGCGGACCGAGCCCGTCCGGAGCATCCGCTACGCCCTCCAGAAGGGGATGCTGATCCCCTTCACGGAGGTGATGGCGCGCCCGACCGTGGAGGGCGAGGAGTGGGTTCAGGAGCTCGACCGGCCGGTCATCCTCGCCTCCAACCACACGAGCCACGCGGACACCCCGCTGCTCCTCTACGCGCTCGGCGACCGCGTCCGCGAGCGGACCGTCGTGGCCGCCGCGGCGGACTACTTCTACAACCGCCGCCTGGTCGGCTTCCTCACCAGCCTGTGGCTCAACACCTTCCCCTTCTCGCGCACCGGCAGCCCGCGGGAGGTGCTCCACCGTTCCAGCCAGCTGCTCAAGTCGGGCTGGAACCTGCTCGTCTTCCCCGAGGGCACGCGCTCGCCGAACGGCGCCCTGCAGGAGTTCACGCCCGGGGTCGGCCACCTGGCGACCGAGAACCGGGTGGACGTCATCCCGATGCACCTCCGGGGTGCCCACCGGATCATGCCCAAAGGCCGCGACCTACCGCTGCCGGCCAGGGCGACGATCCGGATCGGCAAGCCGCTCAAGGTTGCCGAGGGAGAGACCTCGCGGTCCTTCGCCGACCGGGTCGAGAAGGCGGTCCATGCCCTCGCCGACGGCACCGAGTCGGTGGAGGTCACCGGGTCGTGGATCGATCGCTGGAACGCGACCCGGCCTCGAGCGACGCGCCGCTGACGGCGGCGCCAGGTCGGCGCTCAGGTAGACTTCGGACGGTTGGCAAGATCATCTCGGCCGAACTCCCGCGGGCGTAAGCCGGCTCGCGCGCGCCCCACCGTGGTCGCGCCTGAGGACCAGAAGGAAGAGGCGATCGCGATGGAGGCCACCGTCACCCAGGCGCTCCCCAACGCGATGTTCGAGGTCGAGCTGGAGAACGGCCACAAGCTGATCGCCTACGCCGCCGGCCGGATGCGCCGCTTCTTCATCCGGATCACACCCGGTGACCGGATCCGGGTCGAGCTTTCTCCTTACGACCTGACGCGGGGCCGGATCGTCTACCGCTACCGGGACTAGACGCCAGGAACGAGGCCCATGTTTGGCCCCACCCTGCCCTCCCCGCGGGCGGGGAGGGTGAAATAGGGAGAAATAGAAACCCTGTCCCCTCCCCGCGGGCGGGGAGGGTGAAAACCGACTAATCGGGACTCACTCTTGATTACCCTCCCCATGCATGGGGAGGGCAGGGTGGGGCCAATCGCAAGGCCTCGGCGCTCCGCTAGAAGAGCGACTCGGTCGCCATCACGGTGATCGCGTTTCCGTAGAGATCCTTGATGTGGGCCTGGATCAGGCCGCTCGCCTGCAGCGTCGGGTACTCGGTGATCTCGACGCCCTTCGCCTCCAGCCGTTTGATCTCGGCGTTCAGGTTGTCGGTCGTGAGCATGAAGTGGGGTGCGAAGCCCACCTCCGACTTGAAGCGCGCGGCCATCTCCTCGCCATGGACGTCGGGGCGAAGGAAGCCAAACCGCCAGTTGGCGCCGGGCAGCGCCGCCGTCGCGAAGGAGAACTCCTCGTCGGCCCGGTCGGTGATGACCTTGAAACCGAGCTTGTCGGTGTAGAAGTCGAGAGCCTCGCGAACGTTGGGCACGTACATCGCGATCAGCGCGTCTGGAGAGAACATGCTGAGAAGATATACCGCAGGCGATGTCACATTTTCGGGTCGAGCGCTACGAACCGGGGAAGGCCGCGACCGACTTCAAGCCGGGCGACTTCATCCTCACCCACGCCTATCACCCGGTGTCCCGCTTGCTCCGGCTGGCCCAGAAGGTCCGCGGCCGGGAGCGGAGATACTCCTACTGGAGCCATGCCGCGGTCATCGTCGACAGGGACGGTTCGCTCGTCGAGGCGGAGTCGCGGGGGGTCATCCGGTCGCCCTTGACCAAGTACGACTCCGAGGAGTACCACCTGGTCCACCTCGGCAGCAGCGCCGACGAGCGCGACCGCAAGCAGGTCGCCGCCTTCGCCGAAAGCCTGGTCGGCCAGCCCTTCGGCTTCCTGGACATGTTCAGCGTGGGGCTATCGCTCTTCACCGGCGCCAAGCTGAACATCTCCTACGCATCGCACCTGATGTGCTCGGCGCTCGTAGCCCGGGCGCTCGAGCGGACCTCGGCGATCTTCCCCGACGAGCCGGCGCACATGCTGCCGGCGGACCTGGCGCGGTACTACGGGGCGGAGGCGCCGACCCGCTGAACGGTCGAGCGGCTAAGCGGCGAGCGCTTCCTCGAGCTCGATCCGGGTCGGCTCGACCAGGACCCGGCCGTCGGGGAAGAGGATGGTCGGGACGGAACGGAAGCCGCCGTTGATCCTCTGCACGAGCTCGGCCGCTTCCGGCGCGAGATCGATGTCGATGTACTCATAGGCGATCTCGCGGGAGTCGAGCACGTGCTTCGCCATCCGGCAATCGCCGCACCACGTCGTGGCGTAAATCTTGATCACACAAGTTCCAAGCCGCTTCGACGAACGGATATTCCGGTTCGGCGGCGGCTCAGACGCCGATCGGGTGCCAGACCGTCTTCATCTCCATCAGGTCGGTGATCGCCTGGAGGGTCAGACGACCGCTCTTGCCATCGGCCTTCACGATCCGCTTCACGTTGGCTGCGCCGGCCTCCTGGACGGCCGCAAGCTGCTCCGGGGTGCAGCCGGAAGCATCGATCGCATTGACGTCCAGGTGGGCGGCGAGCCAGGGCAGCAGCTCTTTGCGGAAGCCGCTGATGACGTTGACGACGCCGGCCGGGAAGTCGGACGTCGCGAGCACCTCGCCGAGGGTGAGGGCGGCGAGCGGGGCCTTCTCCGACGCCAGTGCCACGACCGTATTGCCGCCGGCCAGGGCGGGAGCGATCCGGAGTACGAGGCCGGCCAGGGCGGGCTCCTCCGGCGCTACGACGCCGACCACGCCGGTCGGCTCGGGGATCGTGAAGTTGAAGTAGGGACCGGCGACCGGGTTGACCGTTCCCATGACCTGGGAGAGCTTGTCGGTCCAGCCCGCATACCAGACGAACGCCTCGACGGCGGCGTCGACCTCCCGGCCGGCCCGGCGCCCGCCGCCGAGCTCGGCGATGAACTGCTGCCGCCGCCCGTCGAGCATCTCGGCGGCGCGGTAG
>DATCPJ010000223.1:0-7311 GCA_036570145.1 Candidatus Dormiibacterota bacterium | reverse complement strand
GGGAGAGCACCGCGTGCTCGTCGTCGAAGGTCGCGAGGATGCGAAGCGCGCGGGTCACGCTGCGCACTGACGCGGCGACCGGCCCGGAAGCGGCGGACCCGAGCTCGATCGTCACGCCACCGCCAACCCGATCACGCCCTCCGCCGCCAGCCGGTTGAGCTCTTCGTCGGAGGTGTTGCAGTATTCGCGGAGCACGGCGGCGGTGTGCTGGCCCACCCGGCTTCCCAACCAGCGGATCTCGCCGGGGGCCTCCTCGAAGCGGGGCACGAATCCCGGCACGAGGAGGTTGCCGATGCGGCCGGGACCGGCGAACTCCTGGATCATGCCCCGCTCCCGGAAATGGGGGTCGGCCGCGATGTCGGCGATGCTGTAGACAGGAGCGGCCGGGACGCCGGCTTCGTTGAGGATCTGCCAGACCTCCTCCACGCTGTGCCGGCGGGTCCAGGTCTCGATCAGGGCATCGAGGGCCGCGGCGTTCGCGCGGCGGGACTGGTTGTCGACGAAGCGGGGATCCTCGGCAAGCTCTGGCTGCCCGATCGCGACGGTGAAGCGGCGGAAGATCGACTCGCCATTGGCGCCGATCGTTATATATCGGTCGTCGCTCGTCGGGTAGCTGTTGGAGGGGGCCGAGCCGGGGAGCGCGTTGCCCTGGCGCTGCCGGACGACCCCCGTGTGGCCGAATTCGGGAAGGATCCCTTCGAGGAGGCTGAAAACGGCCTCATTGAGGGCGACGTCGACGACCTCGCCGCGGCCCGTCTCATCTCGCCGGCGAAGCGCCGCGAGCGTCCCGATGGCGGCGTAGAGGGCCGCTATGGCGTCCCCGATGCTGATCCCCATCTTGAGCGGCGGTCGGTCGGGAAAGCCGGTGATGAAGCGAAGGCCGCCCAGCGACTCGCCCGTGCTCCCGTAGCCGGGGCGGTCGCGGTAGGGGCCGGTCTGGCCGAAGCCCGAGATGCGGACCAGGACCAGCTTCGGGTTTGCCTCCCGGAGCTGCGCTGGCCCCAGGTTCCACGACTCCAGGCGCATCGGCCTGAAGTTCTCGACGACGACGTCGACTTCCGCGGCAAGACAGCGGACGAGCTCCTGCCCGGCCGGTTTGCGGAGATCGATCGCGACCGACTCCTTGTTCCGGGACTGGACCATCGACCAGAGGGACCCCTCCTCGGTGACGACGCTCCAGGTCCGCAGCGGATCGCCCACGCCTGGCGGCTCGACCTTGAGGACGCGGGCGCCCATGTCGGCCAGCAGCCGCGTGCAGAAGGGACCCGCGATGAGGGACCCGAGCTCGAGAATCCGCACTCCATCGAGCTGGCCACGAGCCTCGTCACCCACCTTTCGACTGTACCATCTGGTGGATCACAGCATCCGCTACATGGGACGGCGTAGTATCGAAAGCGGCTGATGATCGCGAAGCTGGCCTGGACGGGAGCTGGAAGATCCACCTGGTGGCACGCGTGACAGCGGTCCAGCAGCTCGCCGAATTCGTGGTCGACGCCAGCTGGAACGACCTTTCCGAGTCTGCTCGTGAGGCGCTCAAAAAGCGCGTCCTCGACGCTGTCGGTTGCGCCCATGGAGCCCTCGGCGCGCCGCCGATCAGGGCTATCCGCGAGCACACCGAGGACTTCGGCGGCAGCCCGCTGGCGACGCTCTTCGGCGGTGGCCGGACAGCGCCGGATCGGGCGGCCTTCCTCAACGGCGCCGCGGTCCGCTACCTCGACTTCAACGACGCCTTCCTCGGTCGCGGTGAGGCCTGCCACCCCAGTGACAACTTCGCCCCGGTGCTGGCGGCGGCCGAGTACGCGGGCGCGGGCGGACGCGACCTATTGTTGGCACTCGCTGTCGCCTACCAGGTCCAGATCCGGCTCAGCCAGGTGGCGCCGGTCCGCGCCCGGGGCTTCGACCACTCCACCCAGGGCACCTACGCCGCCGCGGCCGGGGTCGCCAAGGTCCTCGGGCTCGACGCCGTCCGGACGGCCAACGCGATCGCGATCGCGGGCACCGCCTTCAACGCGCTCCGCGTCACCCGCACCGGTTCGCTCAGCAATTGGAAGGGCCTCGCCTACCCCAATGCCGCCTTCGGGGCCGTTCACGCCGCCTTCCTCGCCCGCCGCGGCGTGACCGGTCCGATGGAGGTCTTCGAAGGCAGCAAGGGGTTCATGGACGCGATCGCCGGGCCCTTCGAGCTGGACTGGGCGGTCGAGGGCCTCGACGCGGTTGAGCTGACGATAATCAAGCGCTACAACGCGGAGGGACACTCGCAGTCGATGCTGGACGCGATCCTCGAGCTGCGTGAGGCGGGCCTCGGCGCGGCCGACGTCGAACGGATCGACCTCTGGGTGTTCGACGTCTCCTACGAGATCATCGGCCCGGGCGCGGGCGACAAGAAGAAGGTGACCACCAAGGAGGAGGCCGACCACTCGCTCCCCTACCTGGTCGCCGCCGCGCTGATCGACGGCGAGATGACGCCCGCCCAGTACTCCGACGAGAGGCTGCGCGGCGCCGACGTCCAGGCCCTCCTCCAGCGGGTTGAGGTTCACTCTGACGCCGCGCTCTCGGCCGCCTTCCCCGAGCACCAGGGCGTCCGGGTCGAGGTGCTCCTCCGCGATGGCGGCACGCGCAAGCTCGCGAAGCCCGACTATCTCGGCCCCTCGAGCTGGGAGGCGCTGGAGGCCAAATATCGCGCGCTCGGCGGCCCGGCCGCCGCGATTGACATCATCAAGCGTCTCGACGAGGTTCCGGTGGCCGAGTTGGCGGCGGTGGTGTGAGCGGGGCCGAGCGGCTCGCCGAGCTGCTGAAGGGACCCGAGATTGTCGTGGCGCCGGGGGTCTACGACGGGCTGTCGGCGCGGATCGCGACCGCGGCGGGCTTCTCCGCGATCTACTGCAGCGGCGGCGCCGTGGCCCGCGGCAGCGGGGTGCCGGACCTCGGCCTGCTGACCATGACCGAGGTGCTGGTGCGGCTGCGCGAGGTTGTCGACGCCACCTTGCTGCCCGTCATCGCCGACGCGGACACCGGCTACGGGAACCCCCTCAACGTCGTCCGTGCCGTCCGCGAGTTTGAGCGGCTCGGCGCGGCCGCGATCCACCTCGAGGATCAGGTGGCGCCCAAGAAGTGCGGCCACTACACCGGGCAGGAGCTGATCAGCGCCGAGGAGATGGTCCACAAGCTGCGGGCGGCGCTCGACACCCGGGAGAAGATGCTGATAATCGCGCGCACCGACGCCCGCGGCCACTCGAGCCTGGAGGAGGCGATCAGGCGCGGCCGGCTGTACGCGGAGGCGGGCGCCGACCTGGTCTTCGTCGAGGCGCCGCGCTCGCGGCAGGAGATCGAGGAGATCGCCCGCTCGATCCCCGGCCCTCTCCTGATCAACATGTTCGAGGGCGGGCGGACGCCTTTGATCCCTGCGGCCGAGCTTGCCGAGCTCGGCTACCGGCTGGTTATCGTGCCCTCCGACCTGCAGCGGGCCGCGA
The DNA here is from genome assembly GCA_036570145.1 of Candidatus Dormiibacterota bacterium. Classification (GTDB taxonomy): domain Bacteria; phylum Chloroflexota; class Dormibacteria; order Dormibacterales; family Dormibacteraceae; genus UBA6019. The sequence continues at coordinate 3,841 of DATCPJ010000223.1, read as the reverse complement.
TCCACGGCATGCAGCTGGCGGCCGCGACCCTCCGCAGGGACGGCTCCTCGGCCGCGATCGCTGACCGGCTGGCGAGCTTCGAGGAGCGGGACGAGATCATTGGCCTGGCTCAGTGGAGCGAGCTCGAGAAGCGGTATGGCGACTGAGTCGCCGGGGAGAGAAGCGATGCCGGACGGGCAGGTGCAGGTGACCGAGGTCTTTCCCCGCGACGGGCTCCAGACGCTCCTTTACGAACCCGGCCTCCGGCAGCCCACCACGGAGGAGAAGATCGAGTTCATCGAACTAGTCGCGGCGACCGGGGTGCCGGAGATCGAGATCACCGGCTTCGTCCATCCCCGCGTCATCCCCCAGCTGGCCGACGCGGAGAAGGTCGCCGAGGCTGTCATCGGTCGCAACCTTGGCGTGCGCCTGCGTGCGCTGGTGCCCAACTTCAGGGGCGCCCAGCGGGCGATCGCCGTGGGGATGCCGAAAATCTCCTGCCTGGTGGCGGCGAGCCCGACCTACCAGCGGCTCAACTCCAACATGTCGATCGAGGACAACCTGCTCGACATCGAACGCACCGTCGAGCTGGGCGCCAAGTCGGGTACCGAGGTCGCGCTCGGGATGGCGATCTCCTTCGTCTGCCCCTACGACGGACTGGTGCCGGAGCAGGCGGTGATGGCGATCGTCGAGCGTGGCGTCGCGTTCGGCATCCGCGACATCAGCCTTGCCGACAGCATCGGGCTCGCCTGGCCCGCACTCGTGCGCGAGCGCTGCGCCCGGATCCTCGACCGCTGGCCGGACGTGCGTCTCGGCCTCCACCTTCACACCCTCGCCGGACTCGCACTCGCCAATGCCTTCGCCGGCTTCGAGGCGGGCGTCCGGAGGTTCGACGGTTCGGCAGCGGGGATCGGAGGCGGAATCGCGATGCCAATCCACACAACCGAGATGGGCAACGTCGCCACCGAGGACCTGGTCTACCTGTTCGAGTCCTCCGGCATCGGCACCGGGATCGACCTCGCGACGGCGGCCGCGAGTGGGCGGAGGGCGATGGAGCTCGTCGGCAGCGGCGGCGGCCACGTCACCGGCTTCGGCACGCTGGAGCGCTTCCTGGATCTCAACCGGGTCCACCTCGCCGAGATCAACGCGGCACCACCGGGGAGCTCCGGCCGAACCGATAACTAGTGGGCTGCTCGGCGGACCTGGGCCCGTTGTAAGGCGGCAAAAGTCGGCGCTCATTTAGCAGGGCGGTCAGGGTGGGGAGCAGGATCCGGAGTAGCTCAAGCATTCACGGAGGATCGCCGATCGTGCCGGATCGAGTTTTGCCCTCCTACAACCCGATCACGCCGCATTAGTCGCGGAGTCGGGTTGGTGCGGAGGGCCACCCGCAGTTGGGGACGCAGGACGAGATTCCCGAGGGCGATATCGCGTCGAGATCGAAGCGCCATCAGGCAACCGCCGACGAACAGGAAGAGGAGTGGGACCAGGCGCCGCCAAAGCGGACCCACTATTGCCGCCCTGACCGCTGGCGAAGGCTATTGATCTGCTTATGGCTGCCCGGCGAGACTGGGTCATGAAGCCCTTACGGGCCGACGAACAGCAGGCCCGCGACGCCGACGACATAGAGGACCAGTACAGCGATCGAGTCCAGTCCCAACCGCGCAAACTCTCGGCGCGGCCGGAAGAGCAGGCCGGCCATGTACGGCATCGTGAGCAGGATTCCGAATACGGCAAGGTAGAGGTCGCTCTTGCCCGCTTGGGGCAGAGCCGGTTTCCCGGAGAGCAGGGTGGCCAGGAGGAAGAGCACCGGCAAGAAGGCGTTGCCACCGAAAATGTCGCTGACAGCCAGTTCGTGGTCACCGATCCTCACGGCCGCGAGCCCGGTCGACAGCTCCGGCAGGGCGGTGACCGCTGCGAGGATCGTAGCCCCGAAAACCACGCCGGTCATCCCGATGTGGTGGCTGATGGCCTCACCCGTCTGCGCGAGGACCGCGCCCGCGGCGAGCGTCACCACGGCGGCCGCGCAGAAGACCAGCAGCGGATGTCGGCCGACGAACGACTTCTTGGTCTGAGCGGGCTTCGATCGCGCCTTCCGCGGCGCGTTGGCCAGCGCCCACGGCAGCCCGGCGCCGGAGCGCTTGATAAGCAGCAGGCCCGCCAGCCAGACAGCCGCGACGGCGATGTCCTCGGGGGCCAGGCGCGCGAAGATGAGCGACCGCGGCAGGGCCGTCCCCATCACGGTCATAGCCAGGACGGCGACGACGAGCCCCGCGGTGAGCAACGGCCGCAGTGACGTGGTCCGGCTGGTCAGCGGACTCGGCTGCGCCACGTCGAGCGCGACCAGCACTACGGTCTGGATCCCGATGCCGCCCAGAATGTTCCCGATCGCGAGCTCGAGGTGCCCGCTGATCGCCGCGGTGCTGGTGATCGCGATCTCGGGGAGGTTCGTGGCGACGGCGAGAAGGATGACCCCGCCCAGCGCCTCACCGAGGTGGTAGCGGTCGGCCAGAACGTCCGTTGAGGATGACAATCGAGTGCCGGCGAACCACACCGCGATCGCCGAAACCCCGAAGATGGCCGCGAGGCCGGGCAGCGAGCCAAGGAGAGCCGTCACCAGAACACCGGCTCCGCCAACGCATCACCCACCACCAGACATCCTCGCGGATCGCAGACCGGCATATCCTGCCCGCGCGTGAGGCCCCAACCTCTGCCAGGCCTCCCGCTGCGATTCCTGAACTACTTGGCGCCGACCGCCTGGTTGTACTGGTCGATCGCGGGCTGGATCGAGGCAACGGCGTCGGAAAGCGCCGGCTTGGAGGCGGCGCCGGTGGCGAGGATCTTCTCCATCGCCACCTCGTTCGCCTGCCGCGCCTGGGGCATGACGCCCAGCACGCAGCCCTGGGTGGCCTTGTCCGTCTTCTCGGCGTGGAGCTGCTGGAGCGCCGCGTCGAACTGGGGCCGGGTCTGCCGGAAGGCGACGTCGGTCGGGTCCTCCTGGGACTTCCTGGTGTCCGGGAAGTAGCCGGTCTGGGTGTGCCAGTAAGCCATCGAGTTCGGCTGCTCGAGGAACTTCACGAACTCCCATGACGCCCGTTGCTCATAGGCCGGGTGATTGTTGTTCATGATCCAGAGCGACGCTCCGCCGACGATCGGACCGCCGGCACTCGATGCCTCCGAGCGAGGGTAGGGCCCGGCGCCGACCTGGAACTTGGAGCCGGAGATGAATCCGCCCAGCGCTCCCGTCGACTCCAAGGTTATCGCGACCCGCCCGGCCTTGAAGGCGGTCTGCATGTTCGCAGTCGTGCGGCCGGTGTTGAGGGCCAGACCGTCGGCCAGCATCTGCTTCCACCAGTCCATCACCTTCACCAACTGCGGCGAGTCCGACAGCATCTTGGTGGCGTTCTTGTCGCGCCCATTGCCGCTGTTGCACATGAGCACGTCGGCGCGCGCCGCGAACTGCTCGAGGAACCAGCCGTATATGGCGGCCCCGAAGCCGTACTGGACGGTCTGGCCGGAATTGTCCTTCTTGGTCAGCTTCTGGGCGTCGGCCCGGATCTCGTCGAGCGTAGTCGGCGGCTTGTTGGGGTCGAGCCCGGCGGCGGTGAACGCGTCCTTATTGATGTAGAGCAGCGGCATCGAGTTGTTCCAGGGCATCGAGTTGAGCTTGCCGTTGATCGAGAAGTAGTTGGCGATCACCGGCTCGAGATCGGTCGTGTACTTGTCCTCGTCGATGAAGTGCTGCATCGGCGTGATCTGCTTCGAGTCGATCATGAAGCGAGTGCCGACGTCGTAGATCTGGACCAGCGATGGGGTCTGATTCGCCTGCACCGCGGCCTTGATCTTGGAGAAGGTGGTGTCGTAG
>DATCPJ010000222.1:0-1514 GCA_036570145.1 Candidatus Dormiibacterota bacterium | reverse complement strand
GTGCCGTCACCGCGGCCGGGATCGGCGTCTCGGCGCTGGCGGTGCTCGCCTTCGCCTATCCGCGGGTGGTGGCGCCGGCAATCCTGCTGCTGGCGGCGACCGCCCTCGCCCGCAGCGCGGCGACACTCGCCACGGGCACGCTGGTCGCCGGCATGCGGACGCCGTTGATCAGCGAGATGGGGGAGGGCTTGCGCAGGATGCGCCTCTCCGTCGTCGCACTCCCGCTGGCAGCGATCGGACTGGTGGGCGGCGCCGGCCAGATTGCCGGCGGCTCGCTCGCCTGGTGGTGGACCCTGGCCTACGCCCTCGGTCTGGCGCTCGCGATGCTCGGGCTGTTCCGGATCTACTTCCTCGCCGGCCACGCCCTGCTGCCCCGGCGACGGGGCTTCGACCCCAATCGGGTGAGACAGGCGCCCGCGGCGATGGCGTATCCGCCGCTCTTCCTCGCGCTGCTCGCGATCGTCCTCTCGGTCGGGCTCTTCATCGGCCGCTTCCTCGGCTACGCCGACCACCTGGTGCACCACCCGACCACGGCGGTGATCGCGCTCGAGTGGATCGGGGTCGCCCTCGCCGGCGTCCTCCTCGCCGCCCTTCTCTTCGTGCTGGCGCGTCCCTTCGGCAACCGGCTGGGGGCCGGCGCCGCGAACCTGTGGGCGAGCGGCTACGGCGCCGGCCGGTCCGCACTCGGCCGGGTGGTGGTGGAAGCGCCCCTGAAGCTCACCGAGCTTGCCGAGGACCGTGGCGTGGCCGGCGGTGAGTCCCGCCTGGCGCGCTTCGTCAGCGACGCCGGCCGCAGCCTGCGCAGGCCGGTGCCGCTGCTCCCCGTCCTGCTCGGGCTGGCCGTGCTGGTCGCGGTCGCGGCCGGCCTCCTGGCTCCCGGGGTGTACCGGTGAACCTGCTCCTCGCCTTCCTCGACGCGAGCCCCACCCCGACCGCGATCCCGACGTCGATAGCGACGGCGGTCGCGACGGCGCTCCCCAGCCCGTCGCCGAGCCCGATCTCGCCCTTCGGACCGACCATCATCCACTTCAACTTCCTGCTCAGCACCCTGATCTGGGCGCCGATCATCGTCGCGGTGCTGATCGCGGTCATGCCCAACCCGCGCGGGCGGTACGACCGGACGATCTACCAGACCGCGTTCTGGACCTGCACCGGGCTGCTCTTCCTGACGGTGGTCGCCTATGGCACCGCCAGCCTCTTCAGCTCGGCGCCGGTGTACGAGGAGAACGTCCCCTGGCTGCCCGCCCTCGGCATCAACTACCACCTCGGCGTCGACGGGGTCACCATCCCGCTGCTGCTGACCGGCTCCTTGGTCGGCGTGGTCGCCGTGCTCGCCTCGGCCCACATCCGGGAGCGGGTCCGCGAGTACTTCGTCCTCCTCTTGCTCGTCCAGGGAACCGTCAACGGCGTCCTCTGCGCGCGCGACACCTTCGTCCTCCTCCTCTTCTGGGGCGCGGGGGTGCTGCCGATCTCGCTGCTCCTCGCCGGCTGGGGCGGTCCCGGCCGCCGGCTGG
>DATCPJ010000221.1:0-1971 GCA_036570145.1 Candidatus Dormiibacterota bacterium | reverse complement strand
GTGATCCTCTCCTCCGCAGCCAGGCGGAGCATCGCCCCGACCGTCAGGCGCATCGACTCGGCGATCTTGCCGAAGGCCGCGTCGGCGCCGGGCTCTACCATCCCGAGCAGCACCCACCACGCCCAGCCGTTGGTGCCCGCGTTGGCGATGAAGTCGGGGATCACGAGGACGCCGCGCTCGGCCAGCCGCTGCTCGGCGCCGGCCGTCGTCGGGATGTTGGCGGCCTCAACGATCAGCCCCGCGGTGAGCTGGTCACAGTTCCCCTCGTTGATCGTGTCAGCGACGGCCGCCGGCACCAGCAGCTCGGCCTCGGCTCGCAGCCAATCGTCTCGCTCCAACTGCCGGTCACCGGCCCGCAGCATGGCGCGGTCGATCTCCCCGTGTCCGTTGCGCGCCGCCAGGTAGTGCTCGACGTCGAGGCCGTCCCGGTTAGCGATCGTCCCGCCGGCGTCCGCGATGGCCACGACCCGCACCCCCTTCCGGGCCAGGAAACGGGCGGATGAACCGCCCATCGAGCCGAAGCCCTGGATCGCCGCCCGGGTGGTACGCGGCTGCCAGCCGAGGTGAGCCATCGCGGCGAGCGCGGCCTCGGTGACGCCATAGCCGCCGACCAGGTCGAAAAGCGGTATTCCGTCCGCGGTGCCGCCGAAGCTGGCATTGGCACGCGCCAGCTCGGCCCCGCCGTCCGGGCTCCGGTTGACGACCGCCTTGAAGGTGGGGCCGATACCGGCTTCCTCGAACACCTTGATCAGCTGCGCCTGGTTGGTCCCCATGTCCTCGCCGGTTGCGACCCAGGACTCGAAGAAGGGCCGCATCGCCCGGATGAAGCGGACCAGCAGGGCATGGGCCACCGGGTCGTGCGGGTCGATGTCCAGGCCGAGCTTGGCGCCGCCGGCGGGCAGGTCGAGGCCGCCGTTCTTGAGCGTCATCGCGTGGGCCAGCCGCTCGACCTCCTCCAGCGTGCAGCCTTCCCGCATCCGGGTCCCGCCCCCGGCCATGCCGCCGACCAGCCGGTCGATGACGAGGAAGCCGTGGCGACCCGTGAGGGGGTCGGTCCAGGTCGTCCGGAGGAAGGGCTCGGCCATCACTGCCGCTCGGCGGCGAAGTCGGGCTTCCGCTTCTCTACGAAGGAGGTGACGCCCTCCCGGAAGTCGTCCGTCGCGAAGGACTCGAGGATGAAGCCGACCTCCATCGCGACCTGCTCCTCGGCGTTGTGGGAGAGGCTCGCCTGGAGCAGCAGCTTGGCGCGGCGGAGCGCGCCGCTGGGCATCCGGGCGATCCGCTCGGCGAGCTCGACCGCCGCGGCCGCCAGCTCGGCCGGCGGGTGGACCGCGGCGACGAACCCGTGGGTCCGCGCCTCTTCCGCATCAATCGGCAGGTTGGTAAGCATCAAGCGTGCGGCGACCGACGGCCCGAAGAGGCGAGGAAGGAAGTAGGAGGTGGTCGAATCGGGCGATAGGCCGATCCCGGTGAAGCCGGCCTGGAACCTGGTTCCCTCGGCCGCCAGCCGGATGTCGCAGGCGCAGGCGAGACCCAGGCCGTAGCCGATCGCGGCGCCCTGGATGGCAGCGATCACCGGCGCCGGGCTCCGATGGAGGCCGAGCAGCCCGTCGTGGACGACGGCCGCCCGGTTGGCGCTGAAGCCGCCGGTTGCAAAGGCCTTGAGGTCGCCGCCGGCGCAGAAGATCGGACCCTCGCCGCTGAGGATCACCGCCCGCACCTTCGGGTCACCCTCGATCTCCTTGACGGCCATCAGGAGGCCGTCGGCGATGGCGTTGCTGAGGGCGTTGCGCGCCTCCGGCCGGGTAAGGGTCACGAAGGCGATCCGGTCTTTAAGCTCATAAGAGACGTGCTCGGTCAGCTGCATGCCCGAAAGGGTACGGCCCTCCTCGCGGCGGCTGTCCTCGCCGCCTGCTCGCCGACTACTGCTCAGTCGACGCCCAGCCCGGTGGCCACTCCCCGGGTTGCGAC
>DATCPJ010000220.1:0-13466 GCA_036570145.1 Candidatus Dormiibacterota bacterium | reverse complement strand
CGCCTGGTCACCATCCGCCGCGACGTCGACGTCGCGCTGGACCTGGAGCGGTCGCGCTGGACGCGCTATGACGCGGATGCGACGCGCCGGAAGTTCGACGAGCTGGAGTTCCGCCAGCTGCTCGCCCGCTTCCCCCTGCCGGACTCGGTCCAGGTTCCACTCCAGCCGACGCTCGCCTTCGACCCGGTCGCGCCTGCCGCGGGCGTCCGGATCGTCACCCCGGGAGGAGCGGAGCTCGGCGAGCTCGTCGAGCGGCTCCACCAGAGCGAGGAGGTGGGCCTCTTCGGCCTCTGGGACGGGCCTGCCCGGGGTGGCCGGCTGGTGGGCCTTGGGTTCGGCTTCGCGGACGAGGCTTATTACGTGCCCGTCGGCCATGACGACGACCCCGCCAACCTGCCGATCGGGTCGGTCGTCAACGACATCACATCGAACCTGCGTGGCCTCGAGCTGCTCGGCCACGACGTCAAGGAGATGCAGCTCGCCCTCGACGGTGTGGACGCACACCACTACCGCTGGGGATTCAGCAGCTCGCTCGCCGCGTACCTGCTGGGCGCCGGCGCACGGGATCCCCGCCTGGAGGACCTCGCGCGCGAGTTCCTCGGCATGGACCTGGTTCCCACCGACCAGCTGCTCGGCACCGGCCGTACCGCCCGGCAGCCGTCGGCGACCGAGGTCACCGATGCCGCCAACTACACCGCCGGGAGGGCGCGGGCGACCTACAACCTCCGCCCCCGGCTTGCTGCCGAGATGCGCGAGCTCGGCGTCGACTACCTCTTCCACGAGGTGGAGCTGCCGCTCGCCCGGGTCCTCGCCGCGATGGAGTCGGAGGGCGTCGCCATCGACGTCCCCTACCTGGCCGAAGTCGCCATCGACCTCGGCGGGCAACTCGCGGCGATCGAGGTGGAGGTCGCGACCCTGGCCGAGGAGACGGGCGGGGTCAAAATCAATCTGAACGCGCCCCAGCAGCTGGCCAAGTTCCTCTTCGAGGACCTGAAGCTGCCGGTCGGCAAGCGGATCAAGACCGGCTACTCGACCGACGCCGAGACGCTCGAGGCGCTCCGCGACAAACACCCGATCATCGGCCGCATCCTCGAGCACCGCCAGCTGAGCAAGCTCAAGTCGACCTACGTCGACTCCCTGCCCGAGCTCGTGGATCCCCGCGACGGCCGCGTCCACACGAGCCTCAACCAGGCCGCCACCGCGACCGGCCGGCTCTCCAGCAGCAACCCCAACCTGATGAACATCCCGATCCGGACCGAGCTCGGCCAGCGGATCCGGCGCGCCTTCGTGGCAGGACGGCCCGGCCACCGGCTGTTCAGCGCCGACTACTCCCAGATCGAGCTCCGGATCGCAGCCCACCTCTCCGAGGACCCCAACCTGCTGAGCGCCTTCGAGGCCGGCCAGGACATCCACGCCGCGACGGCCGCACGGGTCTTCAAGGTCGCCATCGAGGCGGTGACGCAGGACCAGCGCCGGCTAGCCAAGATCGCCAACTTCGGCTCCCTCTACGGCCAGGGGGAGTACGGCCTCTCGATCCAGATGGGCATCCCGGGGGACGAGGCGCGGGAGTTCCTGAAGGAGTACTGGGCAACCTACGCCCAGCTCCGGGAATGGCTCGACGGGATCCGCAACAAGGCCCGCGAGGACGGCTTCGTCGCCAGTCCCACGGGCCGCCGGCGGGCGATCCCCGACCTCCGCTCGCCCAACTTCCAGCTCCGTTCGGCCGCCGAGAGGATGGCGATCAACTTCCCGATCCAGTCGCTCGCGGCGGACATCATCAAGATCGCGATGGTGCGCCTCCAGCGCGAGCTGGAGGAGGGCCGGCTGGAGGGGAAGATGATCCTCCAGGTCCACGACGAGCTCGTCTTCGAGATCCCCGATCGGGAGACGGAGGCCTTCGCCGAGCTGGTGCCGCGGGTGATGGTCACCGCCTACGAGCTGCAGGGCGGCCTGGAGGTGGAGGCGAAGGCGGGGCCCAACTGGGCCGAGGTGCGCAAGGTGGCCCTGGTGCGTGCCTGAGCTACCGGAGGTCGAGACGATCGCCTCGGACCTCCGGCCGCTGATCGTCGATCGCACGATCGTCGCGGTCGACCTCCGCTTTCCGAGCATCGTCCGCCACCCGGAGCCGGAGGCTTTCGTCCGCGACCTGGCCGGCCAGAGGGTGGTCGCGCTCGATCGGCGTGGGAAATACATGCTTCTCCGGCTGGCCGGCGGGGCAGGCCCCTCCGTCGGCTTCGCCGACACCTCCCCACGCGGTGGGGAGGCAAGACTTGCTGCTGCCGCAGGGGTCGTTTTAGTGATTCATCTCGGGATGACCGGGCAGCTGCTGCACAAGCTTCCCGAGGATCCCGAGCGACCGCACACCCACGTCGTGCTTTCGCTCGACAACGGCAGCCAGCTGCGCTACTCCGACCCGCGCCGCTTCGGGCGGCTGCTGCTCGGGTCCGAGGCGGAGCTGGTCGCCTCCCGCAAGCTGCCCAAGCTCGGGCCGGAGCCGCTCGACCCCCTCTTCACGCCCCGCGACCTGCACCGGCGCCTGAGCGGCCGGCGGGCGCCGCTGAAGCTCCTCCTGCTCGATCAGTCGATCCTCGCCGGGATCGGCAACATATACGCCGACGAAGCCCTTTACCGAGCCCGGATCCGGCCCGACCGGGCGCCCGCGCGGATCACCCGCTCCCGTGTCAAGCGGCTCCACGCGGCGCTCCGCGAGTCGCTCCTGCTCGGCATCGCCAACCGGGGCAGCTCGATCGACGACTACGTCGACCTCTACGGCGCCAAGGGGCGTCAGCAGGAAGAGCTCCAGGTCTACGGCCGAGGCGGCCGGCCCTGCTTCAACTGCGGCCGCCCGCTGACCCTCGTCCGCCTCGGTGGCCGGGCCACCGTCTTCTGCCGCCGATGCCAGCGGTAAGACGCTACGCGGTCACCGCGGGGATCCTCGCGATCGCCTTCGTGGGTTTCAGCATGGCCGTCGCCGCGGGCCTCCTGCACCGCTTCGACCTCGAGGTCGCCTCCTCCTTCAACACGCTCTACTTTCCCGCCCTGCTGCCGGTCTTCCGGTTCATCGCCCTCTTTGGCGGCCTCGAGCTGACCGGGCTCCTCGGCCTCGGCCTCTTCCTCTATCTCTGGCGGCAGCGCTACCGGCTGGGCGCTTTCGCCTCGGCGGCGCTGCCGCTCTCCTCGGTCGTGGAGCTGATCTACAAGCACACCATCAACCACCCGGCGCCGCCGCTCAGCCTGTCCCACCCGGACGGACCCAGCGTCACCACGCTGCTGGAGCGGCTGGGGGGTACCGAGTGGAGCTTCCCGAGCGGGCACGTGACCCGCTCGATGGTCATCTACGGCCTGCTCGCCTTCGTCGTCATCCGGCTCGCCAACCGGCCCGCCCTGCGCCGGTTCGCCCTCCCCGCCGCGGTGGGGATCGTGGTGCTGGACGCCTTCGATCGCCTGTACCTTGAAGTCCATTGGGAATCCGACGTGATCGGCGGCCTCCTGCTGGGAGCGACCTTCCTGGCCGCCTCGATCAGCTGGCTCGAATGGAGCGAGGCCAGGACCGCCGTATGAAAAGGCCGCCGAAATGAAAGAGAAGCCGATCCTGCTGATGGTGACAGCCGCCACCCGCGACGAAGCCGAGAACCTGGGTGAGGCTTTGCTCAGCAAGGGGCTGGCGACGCGCGGCTCGGTGATCTCCGCCATCCACTCCTTCTGGATGGCCGCCGGCAAGCTGGAGCGGAGCCACGAGGCGATGCTCCTGGTGACGACCTCGGAGGCGCACGCCAAGCAGGCCTCGGCCTACATCCGGGCGCACCACTCCTTCGAGGCGCCGCAGATCATGACGCTCCAGGTCGCCGAGGAAACCACCGGCTAGGCTGCCGCGCGGGCCCTAGGCGCTGTCGCCGGGAAGCCTTATGTAGCGGGCCAGCACAACGCTGTGGAGGCCGAGGGCGATTATGCCGAGGGCGACCAGCGCGAGCAGGGGGCGGCCGTAGGGCTGGGCGAGGATGAAGGTGAAGATGCCGGTGAAGCCGGTCGCCTTGCCCGAGTTGTGCTGCCGGGCGGCGAGAAAGATGAACCAGCCCATCAGGGCGAAGACGACGCCCCTTGCCACGAAGCCGGCGCGCCCGAGGGTGTCGGTGATCCTCTTCTCCGCCTCCGACATCCGGCCCCGCTTCTCATCCTTCTTGAAGCTCGCGCGGTAGGCCTCGAAGAACTGGCCGAACCCGGCTGCCAGGCCGATCAGGCCGGCGGCCTCGGTCAGCAGGATCCCCGCCGGAACGCTCATCAGCTTGGCCGCCATCTGCTGCATCCCGTCCGCATTGCCGCCCGTGCCGCCGTTGGTGAGAAGCCCGAAGGCGAAGAAGACGAGGACCAGGTAGGAGAGGCCGCTCCAGGCGAAGCCGAGGCGGGTGACGATGCCCTGCGGGTCGTGGCCTCGGTGGAGCGGGTCGTAGATCGCCCGGATGAAGCCCCAGGCCGAATACGCCGCGATCGCCACGATGCCGGCGACGAGGATGAACCTGCCCAGCGGGAAGCCGGCGACTGCGATCAGGCTCGCCTTCTGGTCGGCGGGACGGCTGCCGCCCGTCTGCGCGATCTTGAGGGCCGCGTAGCCCATGTAGCCGTAGAGGACGCCACGGGCGACATAGCCGGCCCGGGCGGCGTACATGTAAAACGGGTTCGCGGCGGCGGCCTTGGCGCCCTGGTTCGCCTCGCTGGCGTGGCCCCGGATCATTTCAGACCGCCGCCTTCCGGCGCGGGGTGCGGCCGAGCCAGGTTCGGCTGGGGGTCGGCAGCCAGCGCTCCGGCACCCAGAGCACGAAGGCACACCAGGCGACGGCGAGAAGGAAGCCGCCGATCACGTCGCTCGGCCAGTGGACGCCCTCGTAGACGCGGGCGGTGCACCCGATCAAGATCACCAGCGCGGCCCCGAGCCAGAGGAAGGGCCGGCCTCGCGGCTTGAGCCTTGGTGCGAGCGCCGCGGCGAGCATCACCGCCACCCAGGTGTAGAAGACCGCGTGGCCGCTCGGGAAGCTGTAGCCGGTGGCGGGGCTGAGGACGTGCACGAGGTCGGTTGCCGGCCGCTGGCGGGCGACGAGGACCTTGATCAGGTTGTCGAGGAGGCTGGCGCCGGCTCCGATGAACATCAGCCAGCCGGCACGCCTATCCCAGGCTGCCATGACGACGGCCAGTGCCAGGCCGACGACCAGCTGCCACAGGCCGGCCACGGAGTTGAACAGGTTGAACAGGTAAACGACCGGTCCCCAGGGAAAGCCCTGGACGAAGAGCTCGATTCCACGATCGATGAACGTGTACGTGCCGGAGAGGACGTAGTAAGAGTCGACGCCGAAGAGAAGCAGGCAGCCGAGGGCGATCATCCACAGCCAGTGCCGGGCGTGGACACCCGGCCGGCCCTTGCCGACCTCGGCGGCAGCCTGCTTCGCGTCGGTGGCGACCGTCTTGACTTCCGGCTTATCAGGCATTTCGCGCCTCCAGCACAGGGTCCGAGAGGGGGCGGATGGAGAGTCCGAGGAGCGTCCAGCCGGCACCCAGCAGCAGGCCTGCCAGGACATCGCTCGGCCAGTGCTCGCCGGTGTAGACACGGCCGACGGCGATGATCGCCAGGACGATTCCCTGGAGGATCCAGCCCGCGATGAAGACGGGGCGGGGAAGGTGGGGCCGGCCGAGGATCAGCAGGAGGTAGGCGATGATCCAGGTGAAGAAGACGGCGTGCCCGCTCGGAAAGCTCCAGCCGTTGGTGTGCCGGATCACGTGCACCAGCGCCGCCTCCGGACGCGGCCGGTGCACGAGCATGTCGATCAGCTGGTAGGCGGCGCCGCTGAGCGCACCCCAGACCATCAGGAAGAAGCCGCGCCGGTTCAGGATCGCGACCAGGAGGATGGCGACCACGGCCGCGGCGACCTGCTTCAGCCCCTCGAACCAGTCGGCCGCGGTGAAGGCGGCGGCAAGCGGACCCCAACCAACCTGCTGAACCACCCGCTCGATGCCCACGTCCCAGCTCGGCACCGGGTGGCCGAGCGCGGCGAGGGCGTCCAGGCCGAACCCGGCGAAGGCGACCAGGCTCAGGACGAAGAGCGGCACGCGAAGGAGCCCGCGCGATTCGCGCACCGTCCCGGAGCTGCTCATGTCGGAGGTCGCTGACGCCAAATTTTCCCCAATAATTACTATCACATTTCTTGAGCCTCTGCAGTGCCCAAGCGGACATGCTTGATTCCGAACGTGTCCCTGCCGCAGATGCACTCCAATGAGGCGCTTAGAGCTTGCAGATGCTAGATTAGCGCGGTGACCACCTATCGCATCGGCGAGGCGGCCGAGCTGCTCGGGGTGAGCCCCGACACGCTTCGCCGCTGGGCTGACGCCGGCCGTCTGCCGACCGTCCGGACCAGTCAGGGCCAGCGCGAGATCGCGGCCGCCGACCTCGCCCGCTTCGCCGCCGAGCTGCCCGATCCACCGGTCCGCCGGCTGATCGCGCGCGAGTCGGCGCGCAACCACTTCGCGGGGATCGTGACCCGTGTCGTCAAGGACGGCGTGATGGCCCAGGTCGAGCTCCAGGCGGGGCCGCATCGGGTCGTCTCGCTGATGTCGCGCGAGGCGGCAGACGAGCTCGGACTCGAGCCGGGGGTACGCGCGGTCGCCAGCGTCAAGGCGACCAACGTGGTCGTCGAGGTACCGGAATGAGATCCTGGCCCGGGTTACTCGCCGTCCTGCTGACCGCCTGCGGAGGCGTCGCCGCCCCTGCCGCCACGCCCGACCCGGTCGAGGGAAACGTCACGGTTTTCGCCGCCGCCTCCCTCACCGAAGCTTTCAACCAGGTCGGGGCGGATTTCCATGCCCGCCATCAGGGGGCCGCGGTCCATTTCAACTTCGCCGGCAGCTCGACCCTGGTGACGAACCTCACCAACGGCGCCCAGGCCGACGTCTTCGCCTCCGCCGACGAGCCCAACATGGCGAAGGTGACCGCGGGCGGGCTGACAGCCGCTCCGCCTCAGATCTTCGCCACTAACAAGCTTGAGATCGTCGTTGGGGCGGGCAACCCGAAGCACATCACCGGCCTGGCGGACCTGGCCCAGCCCGGGCTGATCGTCGTCCTCGCCGCGCCCGCCGTCCCGGCCGGCCACTATGCGGGCCAGGCGCTGCAGGCGGCAGGGGTCAAGGTCACGCCCGCCAGCCTGGAACTCGACGTCAAGGCCGTCGTCAGCAAGGTCGCGCTGGGCGAGGCGGACGCCGGCATCGTCTATGTGACCGATGTTCGCGCCGGTGGCGCCAGGGTTGCCGGTGCGCCCATCCCGGATGCCCAGAATGTCGTCGCCCGCTACCCGGTCGCCGTCCTCAAGGGCTCGTCCGGGGCCGTTGCCGGGCAGGCTTTCGTCGACTACCTCCTCGGCGCGGACGGGCAGAAGACGCTCGCCCGCTTCGGCTTCACCGGGCCTTGAGGAGCGTCGCCGGAGACCGTCCTCCCGCCGCCGCGCTGCTCCTCGCAGCTGTCGCCGTGCTCTTCTTCCTGCTGCCCCTGGCGGGCCTGGTCGCCCGGGCTCCCTGGAACGATGCGGTTGGGCAGCTGAGCGCCCCGGAATCGCGACTCGCCTTTCAGCTCTCGCTCCTGACCTCCTTCTCGGCGACCGCCCTGGCGGTCGTCTTCGGCGTACCCCTGGCATGGCTGATCGCCCGGGTCCGATTTCGGGGCCGGAACGTGCTCCGCGCCCTCGTCACCCTGCCCATGGTCCTGCCGCCGGTCGTCGGCGGCGTGGCACTACTGCTCGCCTTCGGGCGCCGGGGCCTGCTCGGGCCGCTGCTGGCCGCCGCCGGCATCCACCTCCCCTTCACGACCGCTGGGGCGGTGCTCGCCGAGACGTTCGTCGCGATGCCCTTCCTGGTCATCACGGTCGAGGCGGGCCTGCGCTCGATGGACCTGCGCTACGAGGAGGCGGCCCGCACCCTCGGCGCCGGCCGCTGGTACCTCTTCCGGCGGGTGACGCTGCCGCTCGTGCTTCCCTCGCTGCTCGCGGGCTCGGTCCTCTGCTGGGCCCGCGCCCTCGGCGAGTTCGGTGCGACGATTACCTTCGCGGGCAACTTCCCGGGCACGACCCAGACGCTGCCTCTCGCGGTCTATCTCGAGCTGGAGACGCGCCCTGACGCGGCGATCATGCTCAGCCTCGTTCTGCTCCTGGTCTCCCTCGCCGTGCTGGTCGGTCTCCGCGACCGCTGGCTCGGCGCGGGTTGATCGAGGCTTCGGTCGGGGTCCGGCTCGGAACGCTCGATCTCGACCTCGAGCTCAGCGCGGCCGACGACGAGGTCGTCGCCGTGCTCGGCCCCAACGGCGCCGGCAAGACGACCCTGCTCCGCGCCCTCGCCGGCCTGCTGCCGCTGGACCGGGGCCGCGTGGTCCTCGACGGGGTGGTGCTGGAAGACGCGGCGGCCGGGGTTCGGGTGCCGCCCGAGAAGCGCCGCTGCGGCGTCGTCTTCCAGGACTACCTGCTCTTTCCCCACCTGAGCGCCGTCGAGAACGTCGCCTTCGGGCTTCGCAGCCGGGGCATGGGCCGCCGCGACGCACGGGCCAGGGCGGCCGCCTGGCTGGAGCTCGTCGGCCTCGCCGGGCAGGAGGAGGCGCGTCCTTCGGCACTGAGCGGCGGGCAGGCCCAGCGGGTCGCGCTGGCCCGGGCGCTGGCGGGCGATCCCCGGCTGCTGCTGCTCGACGAGCCCCTCTCCGCCCTCGACGCGAGCAGCCGCGTCCAGGTGCGGCGCGACCTGGTCCGGCACCTGGCCGCGTTCCGGGGCGTCCGCCTGGTGGTGACGCACGACCCGCTCGAGGCGGCCGCCCTTGCCGGCCGGCTGCTCGTCGTCGAGGAGGGCCGCCTCGTGCAGTCGGGGACGGTTGCCGAGGTGACGGCGCGCCCCCGGTCGCGCTACGTCGCCGACCTGGTCGGCGTGAACCTCTTCCGGGGCCGCGCTTCGGCGGGCTCGGTGACCCTGCCCGACGGCACCGTCATCGCCGTCGCCGACCCCATCGAGGGCGACGTGTTCGCGGTGATCCATCCTCGTGCTGTCGCGCTCCACCGGCTGCGGCCGGAGGGCACGCCGCGCAATGTCTGGTTGGGGGAAGCGACCGGGGTCGAGCAGAGCGGGGACCGGGCCCGGGTCCGGGTCGAGGCGCCGCTCGCCCTCGTCGCCGAAGTGACGGCGGCCGCCGCCGCGGAGCTCAGGCTGGCGCAGGGCGGTCCGGTCTGGCTGTCCGTGAAGGCGACCGAGGTGTCGGTCTACCCGGCATGAGCCGGGGCGTTAAAGTCGGTGCCAGGTGAGGGCATCGACCTACCCGCTGATCGACGTTGCCGAAGCGCACGCCCGCGTTCTCCGGCTGACCCCGGTGCTTCCGGTCGAGGGCGCCGCGATCCTCGACTGCTTCGGACGGGTGCTCGCCGAGGACCTGGTCGCGCCCCGCGACCTGCCGCCCTGGCCCGCCAGCGCCGTCGACGGCTATGCGATCCGGTCGGCCGACGCGGGCTCCCGGCTCCGCATCGTCGGAGAGTCGGCTGCCGGTCATCCCTTCACGGGCGTCCTGGAGCCGGGCACGGCGGCCCGGATCCTGACCGGTGGGGTCCTCCCGGAGGGTGCCGACGCGGTCGTCATGGTCGAGGAGACCGACCTCTACGGCGACCTCGTAAGCATCCGGAGGAGGGTTGCCACGGGCGCCAACTTCCATCAGCCGGGCGCCGACCTGAAGCGCGGCGAGGTCGCCCTCCGAGCCGGCCGTGCACTGGGTCCCGCCGAGCTCGGGCTCGCTGCCGCGATGGGCTTCGCCGCGCTCCCCGTCCGGCGCTTTCCGCGGGTGGCCCTGATGTCGACCGGGGACGAGCTGGTCGAGGTGGGGGATGAGCCGGGACCGGGCCAGATCGTCGACTCCAACCGCTTCGCGCTGCTGGGGGCGCTTTCCGAGGCCGGCGCCGAGGTGCGCCTGCTGGGGATCGCGCCCGACGACCCCGACCGGCTGCGGGCGCTGGTCGAGGAAGCGCTCGCCGACGCCGACGTGCTGGTCACCTCGGGCGGCGTCTCGGTCGGCACCCACGACCTTGTCAAGCCGCTGCTGGAGAGGCTCGGCGAGGTCCATATCGGTCGCGTCAAGCTACGCCCGGGCAAGCCGTTCACCTTCGCGACCATGCCGGGGCCGCGGCTCGCCTTCGGCTTACCCGGCTTCCCGGTCTCTTCCTTGGTGACGTTCGAGGTCTTCGTCCGCCCGGCGCTGCGCCGCCTGCAGGGCTACGCCGACCTGGAGCGGCCGCGGCTGCCGGTCCGCCTCGGCTATGACGCGACGGCCTCCTTCGACCGCACCGAGTACCAGCGCGTCACGCTGGTCCGTGAGGGAGCCGAGCTGGTGGCGACCTCGACGGGCTCCCAGTCTTCCTCGCGGCTCCTCTCGCTGGTGGGGGCGCACGCTTTGGTCCGGATCCCGCCGGGGGGCCCGGGGATCCCCGCCGGCACCGTCGTCGAGGCGATCATCCTCAACCTGCCGTAGGGTCTCAACCCACTGTCTTGCGTCGGCTCGCAGGCAGAATGTCGAACCGGCGCGTTGGCGAGAAGGTCCAGGAAGGGGAGTCGGACGCCTGGCTTGGGTGTCGAAGACGGGCCTTTCCGGCGCGGCTCCGACACTTGAATAAAGCGATCCGGCACCCAAGCGTCGCAACGACTCCCCTTCCCTGGATGCGCACCCAATGCGGCGCAGACTCAAGGCATTCCAGTCCCCGCCGCCAAGCGTCGCGTTGCACTTCGCGGGCCGAGACGAGCGCGTGGCGAACAGGCGTTCGGAGAGGGGCTCGGAGGGGTACAATTCGGGGCTACCCGAATGCCCAAGCCCTTCCTTCTCCGCGCACCGTTCGAGCCCACCGGGGACCAGCCGAAGGCGATCGAGGAGATCGTCGACGGTGTCGCGACGGGGCTCAACGAGCAGGTGCTGATGGGCGTCACCGGGAGCGGCAAGACGAACGTGATGGCGTGGGCGATCGAGAGGCTCGGCCGCCCCGCCCTGGTGCTGAGCCCGAACAAGACCCTCGCCGCCCAGCTCTGGGCCGAGTTCCGCCGGCTCTTTCCTGAGAACGCGGTGGAGTACTTCGTCAGCTACTACGACTACTACCAGCCGGAGGCGTACATCGCCCGCTCCGACACCTACATCGAGAAGGACTCCTCCCGGAACGAGGAGATCGACCGCCTCCGCCACGCGACGACCCAGGCGCTGCTCACCCGCCGCGACGTGATCGTCGTGGCCAGCGTCAGCTGCATCTACGGCATCGGCTCGCCGGAGGACTACATGGGCGAGTCGCTGGAGGTCAAGCGGGGCGCGACGCTGCGGCGCGAGATGTTCCTGCGCAAGCTCACCGAGCTCCAGTACGAGCGCAACGACTACGACCTGGCCCGGCTCCGCTTCCGCGTCCGGGGCGATGTCGTCGACCTGGTGCCCGCCTACGAGGAGCGCGTCTTCCGGGTCGAGTTCTTCGGCGACGAGATCGAGCGGATCCTCGAGATGGACGGGACGACGGGCGAGATCCTCGGCGCCCGCGACGACCTCAAGGTGTTCCCGGCGACCCACTACGTCACGCCGGCCGCGAAGCTCGAGCTCGCACTGACCGACATCGAGCTCGAGCTCGAGGAGCGCGTCAAGTGGTTCGAGGAGCACGACCGCCTGCTGGAGGCGCAGCGGCTCCGCCAGCGGACCAACTTCGACCTCGAGATGCTCCGCGAGACGGGGACCTGCGCGGGTGTCGAGAACTACTCCCGCCACCTCACCCGCCGGCAGCCCGGCGAGGCGCCCTACACCCTCCTCGACTTCCTGCCCGAGGACGCCCTGATCTTCGTCGACGAGTCCCACGTGGCGGTGCCCCAGGTCGGCGCGATGCTGGGCGGCGACCGCTCGCGCAAGGGCCCGCTCATCGAATACGGCTTCCGCCTCCCCTCGGCCTTCGACAACCGGCCGCTGTCCTTCGACGAGTGGGAGCAGCGCGTGAAGCAGGTTGTCTACGTGTCGGCGACGCCGGGACCCTACGAGATCCGCCGCTCCGAGCGGTCGGTCGAGATGATCGTCCGGCCGACCGGCCTGGTCGACCCCGTGATCGAGGTCCGCAAAAGCGAGGGCCAGGTCGACGACCTGATCGCCGAGGTCCGAAAGCGCGCCGAGGCGGGCCAGCGATCGCTCGTTACGACGCTCACCAAGCGGTTCGCCGAGGACCTCACCGACTACATGAAGGAGATGGGGGTCCGAGTCAACTACATCCATTCCGACATCGACACCATGGAGCGGATCGAGATCCTCCGCGACCTCCGGCTGGGCACCTTCGACGTGCTGGTCGGGATCAACCTGCTGCGTGAGGGGCTGGACCTGCCGGAGGTCTCCTTCATCGCCATCCTGGACGCCGACAAGGAGGGCTACCTGCGCTCCTTCCGCTCCTTCGTGCAGATCATCGGCCGTGCCGCCCGGAACGTCGACGGCCACGTCGTCATGTACGCCGACAGGGTCACCGACTCGATGCGCGAGGCGATCGAGGAGACCGATCGGCGGCGCCGCATCCAGGTCGCCTACAACGAGGAGCACGGGATCACGCCGGCGACGGTCATCAAGGCGATCTACAACCTGCACCTCGAGAAGGCGGAGATCGCGGCCGACGCGGCCGACCTCACCGCTGTTGCCGGCCTGCCCCGGGAGGACCTGATCGCGATCGTGCGCGACCTCGAGAAGGAGATGAAGCGCCTCTCCCGCGAGCTCGCCTACGAGGACGCCGCCAAGGTCCGGGACCGGATCATGGCGCTCCGCAAGCGGATCGCGGGCGAGGACATCGGTGAGGACGACGCCGACGTGGCCCTGGCCATCGCGGCGGCACCCAAGCGCCGCGCCGCCGGGCCTTCGCGCTACCGCGGTCGGGCCCGGCGTTAACTCTTGGGCACCTGGCTGGAGCTCTTCAAGCGCGGCGAGGGCCACCCCGCCCGCGGTGGCTGGGCGGAGCCCTACGGGATCAGGGTGACCACCGTCGAGGCGGGCCACGTCGTGCTCGAGTTCGAGGCCTCGGAGAAGCATCACCAGCCCAACGGGGTGGTCCAGGGCGGCGTCCTCACGGCGATCGCGGACGCCGCGATGGGGATGGCCGGGATGACCGTCCAGGAGGTCGGCTGGGCCAACACCACGATCGAGCTGAAGATCAACTTCATCCGCCCGGTCATCAAGGGGAACGTCAAGGCCGAGGGCCGGGTCGTGAAAGCGGGCCGGACCGTGCTCTTCCTGGAGTCGACGGTCCTCAACGCGGAGGGCAAGGTGGCAGCGGTCGCGACCTCCTCGGTGCTCGCCTTCCAGCTGCCGCCGCGGGAGCACACGCGCGCCGAATGACGATGCAGAGCCGGATCCAGCGCCTGCTCGGCGGCGACGAGCTGTCCTCCTCCACCGCCTGGCGCACGGCCGGGCTGCGGCTCGTCGAAGC
>DATCPJ010000219.1:0-4013 GCA_036570145.1 Candidatus Dormiibacterota bacterium | reverse complement strand
GTTCCTTTCTGGTCCCGGCCGGAGTGTTTCCGTTGAGCCCGGGGCCTGATCCACGGAGAGGAGAATTTCCAACCCAAATTGCAGCGCGACTACGAAATCCTCTACATCGTCCGTCCGGACGTCGAGGAGACCGACCTTCCTGACGTGACCAAGCGCGTCGAGACGCTCATCGAGAGCCTCGAGGGCAACATCCAGAACACCAACGTCTGGGGCAAGCGGCGCCTGGCCTACGAGGTCGACCACCTCAAGGAGGGCCACTACGTCCTCACCGACTTCCAGATCGAGCCCGCCCGCGTGCCCGAGATGGAGGCGACCCTCAAGATCTCCGACACCGTCTTCCGGCACCTGATCGTCCGGAAGCCGGTTCTCAAGCCCGCAGCGGCGACCGAAGCCGAGGCGGCGGCACCTGCCCCGCTCGAGGCCGAGGCCGAGGCCGCCGCCGGCGACGAGCCCGAGCCCACCACCGCGGCGGCGTCAGACGCTATGGCTCCAGCCGAACCTGGGGCCCAGGAGGAGGACGAGGAGTAATGGCAAGCCTGAACAAGGTGATGCTGATCGGACGCCTGACAAAGGATCCCGAGATGCGCTACACGCCGAGCGGCCAGCCGGTCACGTCCTTCTCGATCGCGACCAACCGCTACACCTCGGGCGCCGACGGAGAGCGCAAGGAGTTCACCGACTACCACAACATCGTGGCCTGGAACATCGGCAAGCGAAGCCTGGCCCAGATGGTGGCCGACTACCTTCGAAAGGGTTCCCTGGTCTACATCGAGGGTCGACTCCAGACCCGATCCTGGGAAGGTCAGGACGGCCAGAAGCGGCGTGCGACCGAGGTCGTGGCCAACGACGTCGAGTTCCTCGAGCCGCGTGGCGCGGGTGCCGGCGCCGGCGCCGGGGTTCGGGTCGCCGCCTCACCGGTCGACGACCTGCCCGGGATGGCCGAGGAAATGCCGCGGGACGTCGATCCGGACGAGATTCCGTTCTAGGGAGTGAGTTAAGAAAGCAATGCCGCCACGAGATGGAAAGCCGAAGCGCGCGCACCGCAAGGTATGCAGCTTCTGCGTTGAGAAGGCCCAGTACATCGACTACAAGGAGGTCTCCCGCCTGCGCCGGTTCATATCCGAGCGTGGCAAGATCCTCCCGCGCCGCGTGACAGGTACCTGCGCCCGGCACCAGAGGCCGCTTACGGTCGCCCTCAAGCGCGCCCGCCAGATCGCGCTCATCCCCTTCACCTCCGACCATAGGTAAAGTGGCCCGCCCCCGAAGTTCGCCGCAAATGTCTCGGCCGTCGCACGCGACGGCAGGCCGACCCTTCGGGCTCATCAGCCAGGGACGCCGTCTGCATTCCCCACCCTTCGGGCGGGGCCCCCTAACCAAGCAGCGTCAGCTTCTCCGTCCGCATTCCCCAGCCTCCGGCGGGGGCCCCCAATCCAAGTCGCGCACGGGCCTATGGGCCAGCACGCTCCGGTGCTCGGGCACTTCCTTGATCTCGACGCCCCTGGCGGCGATCTTGCAACGAACTCCGGGGGCAGGACACTGATGACTCAGCAGCTGCGGATCCCCGGGCCGACGCCCCTCCCGGAGCGCGTGGTGCGCGCGATGGCGCGGCCGATGATCGACCACCGAGGGCCCGAGTTCGCGGCCATGCACCGGGAGATCTCGGCGGGTGTCCGGGAGGTCTTCGGGACCACCACCGCCGACCTGCTGATCCTCAGCTCCTCCGGCACCGGCTCGATGGAGTCGGCTGTCGCCAACCTCGTCTCTCCCGGCGACCGGGTCGTCGTCTGCACCTGCGGTGTGTTCGGCGACCGCTTCGTTGACATCAACGCCGCCTACGGCGCCGAGGTCGTGAAGCTTTCCGTGGACTGGGGTCAGCCCATCGAGCCTGAGCGGCTGGCCGAGGTCCTCGCCGGCAATCCCGAGGCGGGCGTCGTCTTCCTCACCCACAACGAGACCTCGACCGGGCTCACCAACCCGGTCGCAGCGCTTGCCAAGGTCGTCCGCGACGCCGGCCGCCTGGTCGTCGTCGACGCCATCTCGTCGGCATCGTCGATGCCGGTGGAGATGGACGCCTGGGGCCTCGACGTAGTCCTGAGCGGCAGCCAGAAGGGCTGGATGGCGCCTCCCGGGATCGCCTTCGCGGCGGTTGCGGCGCGGGCCTGGGAAGTTGTCGAGCGAGCGCGGTCGCCGCGCTTCTACTTCGACTGGAAATCGCACCGAACCTGGGCCGAGAAGGGCTTCACGCCCTCCACGCCCGCGGTGAGCACCCTCTTCGCCGTCCAGGAGGGCGTCCGGATCCTGAAGGAAGAGGGTTTCGCCGCAGCCTACCTGCGGCACCGCCGGATCGCCGACGCTACGGCAGCCGGTCTGCAGGCGGCTGGGCTCACCTTGCTGGCCCGTGAAGGCTACCGGTCGGCGACGGTGACGGCCGCGGTGGTGCCCGATGGCATCGCCGTCGAGGATCTCCGCAAGCTCCTCAGCAGCCGTCATGGCGTCGTTATCGCGGGCGGCCGCGGCACCGCCAAGATCAGCGAGCGGATCGTCCGCGTCGGACACCTCGGAGCGGTCAGCGAAGGCGACATCGTGCAGGTCCTCTGGGCGATCGAGCAGGCCCTCGAGGAGCTCGACCACGCACCCGCCGACGGCCGGACGCTGGCTGCGGCACAGTCCGTCCTCGCGGGCGCCGCGGAGAAAGTCGGCAGCCGCTGAGTGTCTTGAGCCAGCAGATCGGCGAAAAGTCGCCCCTGAGCGAACCCGCAGGGTCACCCAGTTTGCGCTTTGCGCCGACTCGGGCATTTTTGTCGAGCTTCTGACTCAGGACACTTGGGTAGTGCGTTAGTGCACCGGATCCTGGTCGCGGACCAGCTGGCCGAGGACGGCCTGACGCGGCTCCGCGAGCTGGGCGAGGTCGAGGTCCGGACGGGTCTCGACGAGGCGGCGCTGGTCGCCGCGATCGGCGCCTTCGACGCCCTGGTGGTCCGCTCCCAGACCCGCGTCACCGAACCGGTGCTGGAGGCCGGCAAGCGCCTCCGGGTCGTCGGCAGGGCGGGTGTCGGCGTCGATAACATCGACGTGGCCGCTGCAACCAAGCGCGGCATCCTCGTCGTCAACGCGCCTCGCGGCAACATCGCGGCCGCCGCCGAGCACACCATCGCCCTCCTGCTGGCGTCGGCGCGTTGGATCCCCCAGGCTGACGCGTCGGTGCGCCGGGGAGAGTGGCAGCGCTCCCAGTACACGGGGGTCGAGATCCGCGGCAAGACGCTCGGAGTGATCGGCCTCGGCAACATCGGCACCGAGGTCGCCAAGCGGGCACAGGGCCTGGAGATGGAGGTGATCGCCTTCGATCCGGTCGTCCCCGAGGAGCGGGCAGAGCAGTTCAATGTTGAGCTGGTCGGGCTCGATGACCTCCTCCGCCGCTCCGACTTCGTCTCCGTTCACGTGCCTCTCGTGGAAGGCACCCGGAACCTCATCAACGCCGATCGGCTGGCACTGATGAAGCCGACCGCGCGCCTGATCAACGCCGCGCGGGGCGGGATCGTCGACGAGACCGCCCTGGCAGACGCGCTCGGCCGAGGTGCGCTGGCCGCGGCCGCCGCCGACGTCTTCGAGCGAGAGCCGCCGTCGGACAGCCCGCTGCTGGCGCTGCCGAACTTCATCGCCACGCCCCACATCGCCGCCTCGACCACCGAGGCGCAGACCTCGGTCGCCTTCGACGTGGCCGAGGAGGTCGCCGCCGTCCTGGCCGGCGAGCTCCCCCGCTACACGGTGAACGCGCCGGCGCTGCCTCCCGAAGAGCTCGCCTTCCTGCGGCCCTTCGCCCAATTGGCGGAGCGGATGGGCTCGCTTTTCGTCCAGCTGGAGGGCGGCCGGGTGGGTACTTTGGAGATGGTCTACGAAGGTGAGGTCGCCGAAGCCGATCCGTCCCTGCTGACCGCCGCCGCGATCCGCGGCCTTCTCGCCCCCTTCACCGAAGAGCGCATCAACAACGTCAATGCCCGGCTGGTCGCGGCGGG
>DATCPJ010000218.1:0-14488 GCA_036570145.1 Candidatus Dormiibacterota bacterium | reverse complement strand
TTCGCAACCGGCTCTTGCTGGCTGCGGCGGTGATCGTGGCGGTGAGCCTTCTGACAAGCGGCACGGTGGCGCTGCTGCTGGCGGCAGCCGCGATCGTCGGGGTGAGCCTCTTGACGAGCGGGATCCTCTCTCTCTTCCTCGTCCGTTCCCTCGAGTTCGACAACGCCCAGGTCGACCTCGACCGAAGGGCGATCGCGGCCCAGCGGGAGGTCGTCCATTCCGCATGCGCGACGCTCCCGGCCCTGGTTACCAGTGCCTGCCCAGGCGGCAGGATCGCGACCGGCACCGTCTACGAACAGCGCCTCCAGGGCCTCGTGCCGGGCGTGGCGGACCGCCTACTCCTGCTCACCGCGCAGAACGTCGTCATCTACGACACCCAGAACGAGGACGCGTACGGGATGCAGCTACAGCTCGTGCGGACCCGCACGCTCGACCAGGCCACCGCTATCGAGGGAACCATCGTGCTCGGTGGCCAGCCTTACATCGCCTCCGGTGTCGGGCTCGGCACCCGCCGAAACCCTCTCGGCGCGAGCCGGCTGGTGCTGGTCCAGACCACCGCGTCGATCAACGCCCTCGCCGTCCAATCGCTGCTGCCGCCCTTTCTCGAGGCGGGCCTGCTCGCGCTTGCCGTCGCCCTCGCCCTTGGCCTGATCGTGAGTCGCGCCTTCGCACGGCCCCTCTCCGAGCTGGCCGCGGCGGCGGAGGACATCGCGGCCGGCAACTACGCGCGTCGGGTGGCCAACACCAGCCCCGACGAGATCGGTGTGGTCGGCCGCTCTTTCAACCGGATGGCGGAGGCGGTGGAGCGGGCCCGCACCCAGCAGCAGGACTTCCTCGCAAACGTCTCCCACGAGCTGAAGACACCGCTCACCAGCCTGATCGGGTTCAGCCAGGCGCTGATCGACGGCAGCCTCCAGAAGCCGGCGGAGCGCAAGCGCGCTGCCGAGATCATCCAGGAGGAGGCGCAGCGCGTTCTCCGGATGGCGCAGGAATTGCTCGACCTGGCCCGCGTCGAGTCCGGGCAGCTCCCGCTCCACCCGATCCAGGTCGATCTCCGCGCCCTGCTCGACCAGGAGCTCGAGATCGTCCGGCCCCGTGCCACCGCGCGCGACCTCGAGATCCACCTCCAGGTGCCGGGGGACCTGCGACCGGTCCGGGCCGACGTCGAGCGGCTCCACCAGGTCGTCGCCAACCTGCTCGACAACGCGGTCAAGTACGCGACGCCCGGTGACCCGGTTGTGCTTGCGGTCGAGAACGGTGTCCAGAGCGTCGAGATCGTTGTCTCCAACGGCGTCGGACAGCACCCGCCGGACGTGGAACGGATCTTCGACCGCTTCTACCGCGGCGATCCCTCGCGCCCGTCGGCAGGCGGCGTCGGCCTCGGACTCTCGATCAGCCGCGAGCTCGCGGTTGCGCTGGGCGGCCGCCTCTGGGCGGAGCTGGAGGGGTCGCGGCTGAGGGTTCGGCTGACACTTCCAGCAGCCCCCCCAAGCCCGCACCCGCGGCCCGAATGACTAGCTGACGAAGGCCTGGGCGCCGCCCATCTCGGGATACACGTACGCCTGGACATTCCCGAGGATCTGCTTCAAATGAGCCCGGTCGTGGTGGATCCACTCGTGGAGGATGTCGTTGACGGTCAGGCGGCCGACCCGCTCGTGGACGCCGCCGCGAGCGAGGTCGACGGGCTGCAGGCGGGCGACCCGATCGACGCTCCGATTCCGCTGCTCGCGGAACTCGGCCAGCATCTCGGCCAGGTCGCGGGCGCAGGCCGGTTCCTCGCGTCCGGTCGCCCGAAGGCTGGGCTCGTCGGCGGCCAGGATCTCGTCGATGCGGCCGGCGAAACCGATTCGCTCGGTGTTGATGAGGTGGCCGAGGACCTCCTTGACGCACCATTCCCCTTCGGCCGGGTGCCAGGAGGCCAGCTCCTCGCCGAGCGTGCCGAGCTCGGCTTCGATCGCCGTGCCCACGGCGTCGATCCGGGCCGCGACCTCCTTCGGCGTCATCCCAGATCCGGAGGGAGCACGAGGCTGACCGGGTTCTCGAGCAGGCGCTTCACCTCGGCCAGGAACTGCGCCCCATCCGCCCCGTAGAGGACGCGGTGATCGACCGAGAGCGTCATCTTCATCAGCTTGCCGGGGACGACCTGGCCGTTTTCGACGACCGGACGATCGGTCACCGCGCCGATCGCGAGGATGGCCGCCTCAGGCACATTCACGACGGCGGCGAACTCGGTGATCCCGAACATCCCGAGGTTCGAGATGCTGAAGGTGCCGCCCTCCAGGTCCTGGGGTGAGGGCTTGCCGGCGCGCGCCCGCTCGATGAGCTGCCGGGACTCGATCGAGATCTGGACCAGGTCCTTGTCGTCGACGTCCTTCAGCACCGGCACCACCAGGCCTTTCGGTTGGGCCACGGCGAAGCCGATGTTGATGCGGCGCTTGACCTCGATGTGGTCACCACCCCAGGAGGCGTTGACACCTGGGAAGCGCCGCAGGGCCAGTGCGCTGGCGCGCATCACGAGGTCTGAGATGGTCAGCTTCTCCGCCCCGGTGACGGTCTCCCGGATCTGCTTTTGGATCCGCACCGCCTCGTCCATCCGCGCCTCGGCGGTGAGGTAGAAGTGGGGGACGGTCGTCTTCGACTCGACCATTCGGCGGGCGACGATGGTCTGCATCCGGGTGAGCTCTTCGTGCTCGACCTCGGGCCCCGATCGCGTGGGTACCCGCTGCTGCTGCGCCGTCCGTCCGCCCGCGCCGCCCTGCTTGGCCGCAGCGAGCACGTCCTCCTTGATGATGCGACCCTCGGGCCCGCTGCCCTTCAGCTCGGCCAGGTTGACGCCCATCTCGGCCGCCAACCGGGCGGCGATCGGCGATGCCTTGATCCGGGCGGCGTCGCCACCGCTGGTTGCTGCCGGGCGGGCCTGAGCCGGCTCCTCGGACGGTTCCTCGGCGGGGCCTTCAACCTCGCCCTCGGCGGCGGGTGTCACAACCTCCTCATCCGCCGCCTCATCCGCCTTCGCCTTCGCCTTCGGCTTTGCCTTGACCTCGGCCTCGGCCTCGGCCTCGGGCTCGGGCTTGGCCTCGGCCTTGTCGTCGGCCGTGGGTTTTGCCTCGGCCTTGGCGGGCGCCTCGCCCTCCTTTCCGATCTTGGCGATCACGTCGCCGACCGGAACCGCCTTGCCCGCGTCGATGACGATGCTGAGCACACCGTCGGCGTCCGCCTCGAGCTCGAAGCTGGCCTTGTCGGACTCGACCTCGGCCAGCACGTCGCCCTTCTTGACCGGGTCACCCGTCTTCTTCTTCCATTCGATGACGGTGCCCTCCTCCATCGTGTCGGAGAGCTTCGGCATGTTGACCTCGGACATTTCAGCTCTTTCCCTTGCCCACCATCTCGAGGGCTTTGTGGATGATGTCGTCACTGGAAGGGATCGCCAGCTTCTCGAGCTGCTGGTTGTAGGGCATCGGCACCTCGGCGCCGCCGATCCGCTCGATCGGCCCGTCGAGGTAATCGAAGGCGCGCAGCTGGATCCCGGCCGCGATCTCGGCCGAGACGCCGTAAGTGGGCCAGCCCTCCTCGACGACGAGCAGCCGGTTGGTCTTCTTGACCGAGTCGACGATCGGCTGCCAGTCGATGGGCCGGATCGAGCGAAGGTCGATCACCTCGACGTCGACGTCCTCCTCCTCGAGCTTCTGCGCGGCGAGCTGGGCGAGCACCGCCTGGCGTGAGACAGCGACGATCGTGAGGTCCTTGCCCTCGCGGCGCAGCGCGACCTTGCCGATCGGGGTGAGGTACTCGTTCTCGGGGACCTCGCCCTTCATGTTGTAGAGGCTCATCGACTCCAGGAACATCACCGGGTTGGGTGTTCGGATCGCCGATTTGAGCAGACCCTTGGCGTCCTCGGGGGTGGTCGGCGCGACCACCAGCAGACCCGGGATCATGCCGTAGAGCGCCTCGAAGCTGTGCGAATGCTGCGCCGAGAGCTGGTGGCCGGCGCCGCCCGGCATCCGGATCACGAGCGGCACCGTCGCCTGGCCGCCGAACATGTAGCGGATCTTCGCCGCGCTCTGCACGATCTGGTCGAAGGCGACGAGCGAGAAGTTGACAGTCATCATCTCCACCACCGGCCGCAGCCCGAGCATCGCCGAGCCGATGGCGCAGCCGACGATCACCTCTTCGGCGATCGGCGTGTCGACGACCCGCATCTCACCGTACTTGTCGAGCAGCCCGTCGGTGACGCGGTAGGCGCCGCCGAACCGGCCGATGTCCTCGCCCATCAGGTAGACCTTGTCGTCGCGGTCCATCTCCTCGATCAGCGCGTCGTGGAGCGCGGTCCGGTAGAGCATCTCAGCCACGTCCGCCGACCTCCCACTCGCCTGCGTAGACGTACTTGTAGAGGTCTTTGAGGTCGGGATTGGGGCTCTTGTCGGCGTAATCGATGACCTCCTGGACCTCGGTTTCGACCTCGTCCTTGACCTTCTTGAAATCGTCTGGGCCGGCAAGCTTGGCCGCGATCAGCTCCGACTCGAAGAAGGTCAGCGGATCGGACTTCAGGTGCTCCTTCTTCTCCTTCTCGTCGCGGTACTTGTCGGGGTCGACGACGGAGTGGCCCTTGAACCGGTAGGTGACCGCTTCGATGAAGCGCGGCTTCGAATCCTTGCGCGTCTTCTCGACGATCTCGCCCGTCTTGTGGAGCACGTCGAGCACGTTCATGCCGTCGACCTGGATGGCCTCCATGTCGTAAGCGCAAGCCTTGCGATACATGTCGGGAACGGCGGACGCGCGCTCGACCGAGGTGCCCATGCCCCACTTGTTGTTGACGCAGAACCAGACCACCGGCAGGTCGAACACGGCGGCGAAGTTGAGCGACTCGTGAAAGGCGCCGATGTTGGTCGCGCCATCGCCGAACATGCAGAAGACGACGTCCTTCTTCTTCTCGTACTTGATAGCCCAGCCCGCGCCCACGGCGAGCGGAAGATGGCCGCCGACGATGCCGTAGCCGCCCATGAAGTGGCGCTCGGCGTCGTACAGGTGCATGGAGCCGCCGCGACCGTGGGAGGTGCCCGTCTCGCGGCCGAAGAGCTCGGCCATCACCGCTTTCGGGTCGATGCCCCGCGCGATCGCGTGACCGTGCTCGCGGTAGCTGGTGTAGATGCAATCGTTCGGGTGAAGCGCGGCGATGCCGCCGACGACGGTCGCCTCCTCACCGATGTTGAGGTGGCAGTAGCCTCCGATCTTGGCCCGCGTGTACATCTCCTGGCAGCGTTCCTCGAAGCGCCGGATGTAGTACATCAAGCGGTACAGGCGCATCAATTCGGCACGGTTCTTCTTGTCGATCGTCAGTCGTATGTCGGTCTGCACCGACGTCAGTTTCGACGGCCTCCCGTTGCCGGCGGCGGCGGTGTTCTTTGATTGATCGGAGGGGGGCGTCCCCCCTGTCGGGTCGTGCTCGGCGGAGCCTCCGCGCGCCCCACCCCCCTGGTCGACACTGCGTGCCACAGAGCTCTCCTCCTTGGGTTCGGCCGCGCTCGCAGCGACCGCAGCGGTCGCCGGCGTCCGGGTTTTGCGGTTCGGTATCTCGATCGCGCGGCCGTCGGCCGCGAGCGCGGCCT
Organism: Candidatus Dormiibacterota bacterium; assembly: GCA_036570145.1. GTDB lineage: Bacteria > Chloroflexota > Dormibacteria > Dormibacterales > Dormibacteraceae > UBA6019. The sequence goes on along the minus strand of DATCPJ010000218.1, from coordinate 8,882 downwards.
GGAGCAGCGACTCGGCCATCGTCGGGTGGGCGTGCATGGTCAGGTCGATGTCGTGGATCGTGTGCCCGTGCTGGATCGCGAGGGTTGCCTCCGCGATCAGCTCGGTGACGCGTGGCCCGACCATCTGGACGCCGAGGACCTTGTCGGTTTCAGCGTCGGCGATGATCTTGACGAGGCCCTCGGCCTGGCCGAGGGTGAGCGCGCGGCCGCTCGCCTGGAGGGGGAAGCGGCCGATCTTCACCTCGTGTCCGGCCTCGCGTGCCTCCGCCTCGCCGAGGCCGACGTTGGCTATCTCGGGCTCGGTGTAGATGCAGTTCGGCGCGGCGTGATAGTCGGGAACCCGGTCGCCGCCGCCGGCGATGTTCTCGACCGCGCAGACGCCCTCGTAGGAAGCGACGTGGGCGAGCATGATGCCGCCGATGACATCGCCGATCGCCCAGATCCCGTCCGCCGAGGTGCGCAGGTGGTCGTCGACCCTGACGCGCTTACCGTCCAGCTCGACGCCCGCCGAGTCGAGGTCGAGGCCTTCGGTGTAGGGCGACCGGCCGGCCGCCAGCAGGACGACGTCGGCCGCGGCCTCGGAGCCCTCGCCCTTGAGCCCGAAGCGGACCTTGAGCTGCTTGCCGTCCTTCCGCACCTCTTCGACCTTCGCCTCGGTGTGGACGGTGCCGCCGAGCTTCTCGAGGTGCCGGCGGTACACGTTCGACACCTCGGTCTCGATCATCGGGAGGATCTGAGGCAGCATCTCGAGCACGGTCACCTCGGTGCCCAGCTCGCTGAAGAGCGACGCGAACTCCATCCCGACGACGCCGCCGCCGATGATGACCAGCCGCTTCGGCAGACGGGTGAGCTCGAGGATTGCGGTCGAGTCGATGGTCTGCTCGACGCCCTTGATCGGGATCCGTGCCGGCACCGAGCCGGTGGCGAGGAGGATGTCCGCGGCCGAGATCTCCACCTTGCCGACCGCGAGGCGGCCGTTGCCGAGGAGCCGCGCGGTGCCCTGCAGCGACTCCACACCGCTCGACTTGAAGAGCGTCCCGACGCCGCTCACCAGGGTGTTGACGACCTTCGCCTTGCGCTCCATCGCGGCAGGAAGGTTGAAGGTCAGGCCCTTCACGTCAACTCCGAACTCGGCACCTCGCCGGGCGAGCGCGAAGACCTCGGCCGACGTCAGCAGCGCCTTGGTCGGGATGCAGCCCCAGTTGAGGCAGGTGCCCCCCAGCTTGTCCTTCTCGATGACGACCACGCGAGCCCCCAGCTGGGCGGCACGGAGCGCGGCGACATAGCCCGCGGGGCCGCCTCCGACGATCGCGATGTCGTAGCTCGAGGCCACAGTTACTCCGTTGTTGGGAAAGGGGGAAGGGTGAGAACCCGGCTCAATTATCGGCGGCTTTTGCGGCCGGCGGCCCGGACCGTGGCCTGGCCGTCGGCAGCGTAGCGATTGGTGAGCGGCATCCGCCGGTCGCGCCCGAAAGCGCGCGGCGTGATCTTCACGCCGGGCGGGGCCTGCCGCCGCTTGTACTCGCTGCGGTCGACCAGCTGGATGACGAGGCGGACCGTGTCGGGGTCGTGGCCGGTGGCGACCAGCTCCTCGTAGCTGCGGTCGTCCTCGACGTAGCCGCGCAGGATCGGGTCGAGCACCGCATAGGGCGGCAGGCTGTCGCTGTCCTTCTGGTTCTCGCGAAGCTCGGCTGAGGGCGCCTTGCTCAGGATCCGCTCCGGTATGGCTTTTCCATCGATCGAGTTGCGGTAAACGCAGAGCTCGTAAACCAGCGTCTTGGGGATGTCCTTCAGCACCGCGAAGCCGCCCGCCATATCGCCGTAGAGGGTGCAGTAGCCGGTCGCCAGCTCCGACTTGTTGCCGGTCGAAAGCAGCAGGTAGCCGAACTTGTTGGAGAGCGCCATCAGGATGATGCCCCGGATCCGGGGCTGGACGTTCTCCTCCGCGACGCCCGGCCTGGTGCCGGCGAAGAGGTCCTCGAACATCTCCTCGAAAGCCTTGTGGGCGGGGTCGATCGGGATCTCCAGCAGCTGGATGCCGAGCGCCTCGGCGCATTCCGCCGCGTCCTCCAGGTTCTCGGCCGACGTGTAGCGCGACGGCATCGTGACGCCGATGACGTTCTGGGGGCCCAGCGAGTCGGTGGCGATGGCCGCGGTGAGGGCGGAGTCGACGCCTCCCGAGAGCCCGAGCACGACCTTGGCGAAGCCGTTCTTGTGGACGTAGTCGCGGGTGCCGGTCACAACCGCCGCGTAGACCTCGGCGGCTCCCTCGAGCGGCTCCGCGATCGGCGCCCGCAGCCACTTCCGGGTCGCGTGCTGGTGCTCGCCGACCTCCACCTCGCTGACCGCCATCTCGACATGCACGGGTTCCTGCGCCTCGCGCCGGAGCCGGGTGTCGTGGAGCCGTTCGCTGAAGACCGAGCCGGCGTCGAGGTCGCCGACCAGCAGCGCCTCCTCGAAGGACGGCGCGTGCGCGATGACCTGGCCCTCAGGTCCGTAGATGAGGCTGTTGCCGTCGAAGACGAGCTCGTCCTGCCCGCCGCTGGTGTTGACCCATGCCATGAACGCCCGGGCATCCATCGCGCGGGTCCGGATCATCGTCTCGCGCGCCTCCCGCTTGCCTGCGTGGTAGGGCGAGCCGTTGATATTCACGAGCAGCTCCGCGCCGTGCAGCGCCTGGACCGAGAGCGGCCCGCTCGGATACCAGGCGTCCTCGCAGATGCTGACCCCGATCCGCACGCCCTGGTAGACGAAGATCGGGCAGCGCGCGCCGCGGCGGAAGTAGCGCTCCTCGTCGAAGACCCCGTAGTTGGGCAGGTAGTACTTGTGGTAGACGCCCTTGACCTCGCCGTCGGAAGCGAAGGCGGCGGCGTTGTAGATGTCGTTCTCCATGTCGACGAAGCCGACGACCAGGGCGATCCCCTTCGCGGCCGCGGCGACCTTCTCCAGCTGGCGGAGGTTGTCGCGGATGAAGCTCGGCTTGAGGAGCAGGTCCTCGGGCGGGTAGCCGGTCAGGAACAGCTCAGGGAAGGCGACCAGGTCGGCGCCGGCTTCACGGGCACGCTCGGTCCACTCGATGACCTTGCGACCGTTCCCTTCGAGGTCGCCAACGGTCGGGTTGAGCTGGGCGAGGGCGACCCGGAGCACCCGCGGATTGGTCTCCACGAGTGCATTCTCCCCCGAATAGGACCTGAACCTAACAGCCGGCCAGGTGAAGAGGGGCCGCCGCGATGGTCAGGGTGTAGCCGCCCAGGGGCACGAAGCTGACCACCCGGCTGCCGTCGGGGAGGGGGGAGGAGGGCTGGCTGATGGTCCCGGCGACCGCCTTGGGGACCAGCACCCGGGTCGCCAGCTGGTTGCCCGTCGCAGCCGTCGCCGAGAGCGAGAAGGCTCCCGTCGCCGGGTCGTAGCCGTACTTCAGCCCGGTCCCGACCGCTGCTATCACGGTCGGCCGGGCGAGCAGCCGCTCCTTCGACTTGCGCAGGCAGCCGTTCTCGGGCTGGGGGGCGGTCGCCTGGAGGGTGAGCTTCTGGTGGGCGCAGGGCGTGTCCACGTTGCCGAGCGGGCCGGCATAGACGCCCCAGGTGCTGCCGCCGCAGTTCTCCTTCCAGGGCCAGTAGGTCGAGCCGGTGAGGTGGCTGTCCTGCTCCTTCAGCTCGTTGGTGAGGAGGAGCCCGTCGAGGGCGGGCTCGTTGCCGAACTCGCTCACGAAGAGGGCCGCATCCATCGAACGCGCCTCCGCCTCGGCCGTGCCGTAAGCCTGGTCGTAGCCGCCGAAGGGGTAGCCGGCGGTCTTCGGGTCCTGGCCGGCCAACGCGTCGATCGTGTACTTGTGGGTGTATGGGTGGATGGCGAAGGCCAGGTTGGGATAGGAGCTGACCGGCAGCCCGAACGCGGTCGGGAAGTCGGTGACCTCGCGCAGGTGGTCCGCCTCGAGGAAGAAGATGTGGCGGCGGTCGCCGACGCCCAGGCTCGAGTGGCCGCAGATCGGTAGGGCGGGAAAGCCACTTGGGCAGCGGGCGCCGTCGGCGACGCCGGTTATGCCGTCGATCAGCCGGCGATAGAAGGGGTAGATCAGCAGGTCGTCGCTCAGCGGCGGTGGCACGAAGCCCGGCCAGGGCTCGTTGAAGGCGCCGTAGCCGACCACCGCGCTCTCCTCTCGGAAGCGGCGGGCCAGGGTGGCGACGGCGCCCAGGTAGTGGTCCTGCAGCCCCTCGCCGGCGACCTTGGTGTTGAGCCAGAAGTTGGTGAACGCTGCACCGACCGAGGGGCTGATCTCGCGCTGGTTGAGGAACTTGTCGCCGGGCAGCCCATCTGTGACCGTGGCCCATTTGGGGGCGCCGGTCTGGTCGAAGAGGGAGGGGAGCTTGCCGCCGGGAAGCGTCACCCTGGCGGGCCGCGGGATGTAGCGCGAATAGGCGTTCTCGTGCATGTCGAGGATCGTGTAGATGCCTTCGTCACGCGCCCAGCCGACGACCTGCGCGATCCGGTCGAGGTAGTCGGTGCTGTACTGGCCGGGCTGGGGCTCGAGCAGGCTCCAGCTGAGCGCGAGGCGGACAACGTTGAAGCCGAGGGCGCGCATCTCCGCGATGTCGCTCTGGCAGAGCGGTGGCACCCGGATCGTCAGGGAGTTGGCCGGGCACGCGCCGCCGGCATAGCCGGAGGGCCCGATGGGGAAGAAGGGAGGCGGCTCCGAGTTGACGTCCGAGGTGCCCGACCAGTAGTCGACCAGGCCCGCCGCGACGGTCCCCCGGAGCTCGACCCGGCGGCCCTCGGGATCGGCGATGAAGGGCGTGCCGCCGTGCGGATGCTCGACGTGCAGCCACTCCAGCGCCCCTCCCGGGACGTTCAGCGATGCGGCAGGCCGGGGCGCCAGCCGGGTCAGGAGCGCGACCAGGTCGGCGCCGGGATAGCTGACGATCGCGAGCAACACCACCAGCAGGGCGCCCGGCAGGCGCCCGAGGGTTCTCCTCATAAGACCCCCACGAGCAGGAACCAGGCGATGCCGGCGAGCAGGAAGATGGTGGCTGCGGCGCCGGCCATCACGCCGAAGAGGGCGGAGCCCGTACCCGTCAGCGCGCCGTGCGAGCCGTTGATGTTGAGGAGGGAGCGAAGGCCGACCTGGAGCGCCACGGGGCCGAAGATGCCGCAGAACATCCCCAGCACGCCGAAAACCACCGCGTAAGTCGCATCGCGCTCCCGCACGGAGGCCCGCATGGTAACAATGGGAGAGGTTGCGGGTCACGATCCTTCCAAACCGCGAGACGCGCGACGTCGGGGCCACCGACGTCGGCCACCTGCTGCGCGAGCTGGGCCTCCACCAGGACGCCTTCATCGTCATCCGGGACGACCAGATCCTCACCCGCGACGTCCGCCTCCGCGCCGAGGACTCGGTCGAGGTCTGGCCCGTCATCAGCGGAGGCTGAGTTGCACTGCATCCGCTGCCGGGCGCCGGCCAACGTCGAGGTTCGCCGCCACCGCTCGGCCTTCTGCGCGGCCTGCTACCCGGGCTGGTTCCGCAACCAGGTGGAGCGGACGATCGCCGAGCAGGAGATGTTCACCCCCCAGCAGCGGGTCCTGGTCGCCGTTTCCGGGGGCAAGGACAGCCTCGCCCTCTGGCATTCCCTGCTCCAGCTCGGCTACCAGGCCGACGGGATGTACATCCGGCTCGGCATCGGCGGCTACTCCAGACGCTCCCAGGAGGCCTCCGAGCGATTTGCCGCCAAACACGGCCTGACCCTCCACCAGGTCGACCTGAAGGAGGAGTACGGCTATGCGGTGCCGCAGCTGCGCAACCAGCGGGAGGGCAAGCCCTGCGCCGCCTGCGGGACCGTCAAGCGCTACCACTTCAACAAGGTCGCGGTCGACCTCGGCTACGACGTCGTCGCCACCGGCCACAACCTGGACGACGAGGCGGCGACCCTCTTCGGCAACGTGATCCACTGGCAGACCGACTTCCTCGGCCGCCAGGGACCGGTGCTCGAGGCGACCCACCCCAAGCTCGCCCGCAAGGTCAAGCCGCTCTTCAAGCTGGCCGAGCGGGACAGCGCCGCCTACGCGATCATCGAGCGGCTCGACTACATCCTGGAGGAGTGCCCGTTGGCGGTCGGCGCCAAGTCGCTCGAGTACAAGGACGCCCTGAACCTGCTGGAGGAAACGCAGCCGGGCCTCAAATACCGATTCCTGACCGGCTTCCTGCGCCGCGGCAAGGAGGCCCTGGGGGGCGCCGAACCGGTGACGATCCGGGAGTGTGCCGAATGCGGCCAGCCGACGACCGCGGAGGTCTGCGCCTATTGCCGGATGCGGAAGCGAAAGCGGAAATCGGACGCGGGCCGGGCCTGAGCTGAGCCGGCGTCGCCGCCCTTGATCTTGCGTCGGCTCGCGGGTCTGGCCCCGGACCAAGGTCTTGCGAGAAAGTCCAAGGAAGGGGAGGCAGAACGCACGCTCTGGTGTCGGAGACACGCGTTGTCTTGCTTGATATGTGGAATTCCCGGGACTTCCACCGAATGTGCGCTGCCGGCGGGCACGACTAAGCTTTCGCCTCGTGGCGGAGACGTACTTCGAGAAGCTCCGGGCCGCAGCGAAGGCGCGCGACTCGGTGCTCTGCGTCGGCCTCGACCCCGAGCCCGAGCGGATCCCCGGCGGAGCGGCCGGCGCGGCGCGCTTCTGCCTTGACGTCATCAGCCAGACCTCCGACTACGCGGCCGCCTACAAGCCCAACTCCGCCTTCTGGGAGCAGTACGGGCCGGACGGGTGGAAGGCCCTCCTCGAGGTGCGTCAGGGTGCTCCCTCGGAAATCCCCTTCCTGTTCGACGGCAAGCGGGCCGACGTCGGGCACACCAGTGCCGCCTACGCCAGGGCCGCGTTCGAAGCGCTCGGCATGGACGCGATGACCGTCCACGCCTACCACGGCGCGGACTCGCTCGCGGAGTTCACCGCCCACGTCGACAGGGGCGTCTACGTGGTCTGCCGGACATCCAACCCGGGCGCCGCGGATCTCCAGCACCTCGATGCGGGTGGCCGTCCCCTGTATCTCCGGGTCGCCGCGCTCGCCGCACGGGTCAATGCGGCGGGCAACGTGGGCCTCGTCGCCGGGACGACGGCGCCCGAGCAAATCGCCGAGCTGCGGGAGGCCAGCCCGCTGCCCTTCCTGCTGCCCGGGATCGGGGCCCAGGGCGGCGACCTCGAGGCATCGCTCCGGGCGGCATGGAATGGGGACCCCGCCGCCTGTCTTGTCAACGCCAGCCGCTCGGTCCTCTACGCCGCCGACCCCGGCGCCGAGGCACGCGCGCTCCGCGACCGGATGCGCTCGGTGCTCGCCGCCGGAAGTCCCTCCCAACCGCCCCCGCGCAGCTACACCCCACCGACTACGTCGGCGGGGACCCCTTTGCGGCGCCCAGACCGGTGATATCGATGTCAGGGGCCCGGCCTACGCCGTCGTCACGCAGCCACGGATGCGCTCCTAGTCTCCGGCCACCCTTCCGGGATCTCCCCGGTCTGGACACCGCATCTGCCGCGGCGACGGCTGGGAGGGACTTCTGAGCGAGAACCGCCACACCGCGCTCCTGATCCTGGAGGGCCACATCATCGACTCGCTGATGCTCCCCTCGATCATGGACATGGTCATGGACGAGGGCGGCAACTTCACCGTCGAGGAGCTGCGCGTCGGCCAGCACAAGACCGACACCTCCTTCTGCCGCATCCAGGTTGCCGCGGCGAACCCCGAGAAGCTGGACCGGATCGTCCGCAAGGCCAAGGAGCTTGGCGCGGCGGCGGCGGACGACCACCCCGTCACGCTGGAGGAGATTCCAACTGACGGCGTCTACCCGGACAACTTCTACTCGACCAACAACCTGACCACCCTGGTCCTCCTGCCGAGCAAGAAGTGGGTGACCGTCGAGCGGCAGGAGATGGACACCGCGATCGCCGTCGACGAGGCCGCCGGCCGCGCCTGGTGCCTGCCCTTCTCCCAGGCGAAGAAGGGCATGAAGGTCGTCGTCGGGCACAGCGGCATCCGGATCCTGCCGCTCGAGCGCTCGCGGCAGGTCGAGATCTTCGGCTTCATGCAGAGCGAGGTCTCGATCGAGAAGCCGAAGAAGCTGCTGATCCAGCAGATCGCGGCGGAGATGAGGCAGATCAAGGAGGAGAAGGGCCGGATCCTGGTCGTCGGCGGCCCGGCAGTCATCCACACGGGGTCGGCGCGCTACCTCTCCCGCCTGATCGAGCTGGGCTACGTCCAGGTCCTCTTCGCCGGCAACGCGCTCGCCACCCACGATGTCGAGGCGGCCCTGCTCGGCACCTCGCTCGGAGTGAACCTGGAGAGCGGGCTGCCGATCGAGGCCGGCCACGAGCACCACATGCGGGCGATCAACCGGGTCCGGGCGGCCGGCTCGATCCGGGCTCTCGTCGAGAGCGGCGAGATCAAGACCGGGGTCATGAAAAGCTGTATCGACAACGGCATCCCCTTCGTGCTGGCTGGCAGCGTCCGCGACGACGGCCCGCTCCCGGAGGTGATCACCGACGTCGTCGAGGCCCAGGAGGCGATGCGCAAGGAGATCCCGGGCGTGCGGATGTGCCTGATGCTGTCGACGATGCTCCACTCGATCGCGACCGGCAACATGCTTCCCGCCTCGGTTCGGACGGTCTGCGTCGACATGAACCCGGCGGTTGTCACCAAGCTGGCCGATCGCGGCTCCTGGCAGTCGATCGGCCTGGTGACCGACGTGGAGTCCTTCCTCCGCGAGCTCGTGGCGTTTCTCGAATAAGATCTGCTTTCGCCATGGCAAAGGGAAGAGACAACCGCGGGCGCGACGACAAGAAAAAGAAGAAGCCGAAGAAGGACAAGCTGGCGGCCGCGGCCGACGTGAGCTTCAAGCACCACG
>DATCPJ010000217.1:0-10147 GCA_036570145.1 Candidatus Dormiibacterota bacterium | reverse complement strand
TGCCGCCAGAGGAAGGGCAGGATCTCGACCGGCAGCACGCCCGCGCCGAGGCGGCCGACCAGCTTCGACTCGTCGGCCACCACCACGAAGCGCTCCGAGTTGATCGCCAGCAGCTTCTCGCGGAACAGCGCGCCCCCCCGGCCCTTGATGAGGCCGAGCTCGGGGTCGATCTCGTCTGCTCCGTCGACGGCCAGGTCGCAAGGTCGGTCGAGCTCGTCGACGACGCGGAGGCCGAGAGCTCGCGCCTGCTCGGCGCTGGCGAGCGAGGAGGCGATGCAGGTGACATCCCGGCCCGCCAGGCCGGCGATGAAGTGGCGCGCGGTCGAGCCCGTGCCGAGGCCCAGCAGCATTCCCGGCCGGACCAGCTCGAGCGCTGCCTCGGCCGCGAGCCGCTTGGCAGCCTCAGGTTCGATCCGCCGCCTCCCGGAGGGCTTCGATGCCGGCCGCCACCCCGCCTTCGAAGCCGTACACCGAGCTGCCCGCCACAAGCAGGTTGGCGCCTGCCTCAACTGCGATCCGCGCCGTCGCGGCGTCGATCCCGCCGTCGACTTCGAGGTCGTGGTCGGGCGCAAGCTCGCGCACACGGCGGATCTTCTCGGCCGAGTGGGGCACGAAGAGCTGGCCGCCGAAACCGGGCTCGACGGTCATGACCAGGACCTGGTCGACGTAGGGCAGGATCTCCCGGATCGACTCGACGGGTGTCGCCGGGTTGAGGACGACGCCCGGCCGTGCGCCTGCCGCCTTGATCGCCGTGACGGTCCGGTAGAGCGAGTACGTCGACTCCACCTGGACCAGAATCAGGTCGGCGCCGGCAGCCACGAAGAGGTCGATCCAGCGCTCCGGTGACTCCACCATCAGGTGGGCCTCGAGCGGCAGCCGGGTAGCTCCCCGGACAGCCTTGAAGATGCCCGGGCCCATTGTGAGGTTGGGGACGAAGTGGCCGTCCATAACGTCGACCTGGATCCGGTCGGCGCCGGCCGCCTCGGCCTCCCGGACCTGGTCGCCGAGGCGCAGGAAGTCCGCCGACAGGATCGACGGGACGATCTCGACACGGCGCGTCACGACGCCGCCGCCTCGAAGTCCACGAGCCACTCGGCGCCCGGGACCATCCCCGCCGGCACCTCGCCCGCCAGCGCCTTGCGGAAGGCCTCCGCCTTCGCTTTCCCGGTGACGAGGAAGATGACCCGGCGGGCGTTGCGCAGGCAGCCCAGGGTGAGCGAGACCCTGTCTGGCGGCGGTTTGGGAGCGTCGTGGACGGGCACCGCCCAGCCGGTCGCGTCCAGCGCCGGGTGGCCGGGAAAGAGGGACGCGCAGTGGCCGTCCTCGCCGATGCCGAGCAGCACCAGGTCGAGCGGCTGCATGCGCCCGACAGCCGCGTCATAGAGTTCCGCCGCCTCCTCCGCGCCGAGCTCGCCGGGGATCCGCAGGACGGCGCCCGCGTCAATCCGGTTAAGCAGTGTCTCCTTCGCCATCCGGTAGTTGCTCTCGGGGTGGGTCGGCGGCACGCAGCGCTCGTCCCCGAAGAGGAGGCTGACCCTTCCCCATTCCACCGGCATGCCGGCCAGCATGCCGTACAGCAGGCGGGGCGTCGTGCCGCCTGTCAGCACCAGGGAGCGCGCGCCGCCAGCGATTGCGGCGGCCACCTTCTCGGCCGCGACACGGGCGACCTCGTTGGCGTCGGCGAGGGCGGTCAGGTGCGTGCCGATCTCAGCAGCTCCGCTCCCGATTGGAGAGCGCGGGGATAGGCGCGGTCGGCGCGCGCGTCGCGCAGCAGCCGGCCCAGGACAGCCTCGTCAACCATCGCGGGAACCGGTAGGACCAGCCGCGGAAAGGGACTGCCGCGGAGCTCGCCCTCGACCACCACGTGGCCATTGTCGGCCTCGTCCCGAAGGGCGTGAAGCCGGCAGAGATCGCCCTGCCAGGCGGCGTCGATACGGACGCCGGTGATCTCGCCGGCGGCAAATCCTTCCATCGCCGCCGGCCGCAGGTCGATCTGGACCGGGTGTCCGTCGGGCGAGACGAGGTGGGCGGCCAGCACCCCTCCCCTCCCCGCCGCCGCGCTCTTGAGCCGCCAGCCGAGCGCCGATCCCAGCCAGCCCGCGAGGAGTACGGCCGCGCACCGGTTGCCGCGGCCCTCGGCGATGTAATCGACAGCGACCGCGCCGATCCCGCGGAGGAAGCCACGCCGCTCGACCGGGTTGAAGAACTGCGCCAGCACCTCACGCCAGGGCCCCAGGCGCGTCCAATGGAAGTCGCCGAAGGTGGTCGTGGAAGAGCCGGCGGCGACGTCGGCGAGCGCCGTGAAGGATTCGTAGGGACGCTCGAAGCGGGCGGAGTCAAAGAGCAGCACGTCGGCCGCCTCCAGGGTCGAGAGGAAACGAGCGCCGCGCAGGGGTGGCGAACCCGTCCACCAAACGTAGGTCGCCACGTCGGTGAGCAGGAGGGAGTCGACGAGGCCGGGGATGTGCTGCGCCGCCGGCCCCCGCACGCGAAGGAACACCTGCTCATTGCCGGAGGCCATGCCGTCCGGGGCTGACCTGCCAAGCTCGGTGATGGTCACATCGATCCGGCTCGGGCCCGCGCCCGGCTCGTCGAGGACGACCAGCACGCGGCAGGGATGGCGGGTCATCAGCCTCTCCACGGCGGCAGCGGCCGCTTTGGCCTCGGGGGCAGCGGAGGCGATGATGATCAGGTCCAGGACGCTGCTGCGAGGCGAGCCGGAAGCGCCCGACCGAAGGACCTTGAGCTGCCGGAGGACCTCCTCGACGCTGACATTCGCTCCGCTCCAGACCGGCGCGGCGGTGCTCACGGGCGGTGCCAGTGAAAGCCGGATCGTTCGATCAGCTCGTCCGCCGCGCTCGGCCCCCAGCTGCCGGCGGCGTAGTTGGGGAACCTGACCCGCTTATCGGCCCATCTCTCCTCGATGGGATCGATGATGGACCACGCCGTCTCCACCTCGTCCTTCCGGGTGAAGAGGGTCGCGTCGCCGACCATGCAATCGGCGAGCAGCCGCTCGTAAGCGTCGGGCGCCTCGGTCAGGAAGGAGGATGAGTACAGGAAATCCATGTTGACGCTTCGCATGACGATGCCGGCCGCCGGCACCTTGGCGGCGAAGCGGAGCGAGATGCCCTCCTCGGGTTGGATGTGGAGGGTCAGCGCGTTCGGTTCGACCTCGCGCATCGCCTGCCGGCCGAAGGTGAGGTGGGGCGGGCGCTTGAACTGGACGCGGATCGTCGTCGACCGTTTCGGCATCCGCTTGCCGGCGCGCAGGAAGAAGGGGACCCCCGCCCAACGCCAGTTGTCGATCGCCAACTTCAGGGCCGCGAAGGTCTCGGTCCGCGAATGCGGGTTGACCGACTTCTCCTGGCGGTAGCCGAGCACCTTGTGCCCGAGCACCCAGCCGGGACCGTACTGGCCGCGGACCGCGTCGCGATCGACAGCCTCGCCGGCGATCGGGCAGACCGCCCTGAGGACCTTGACCTTCTCGTCCCGGACCGAGCCCTGGTCGAAGCTGACCGGCGGCTCCATGGCAACCAGCGTCAGCAGCTGCAGCTCGTGGTTCTGGACGATGTCCCGCATCTCGCCGGCGCCCTCGTAGTAGCCGCCACGACCTTCCACGCCGAGCTCCTCGGCGACCGTGATCTGGACGCAGTCGACGAACTGGTTGTTCCAGACCGGCTCGAAGATCGAGTTCGCGAACCGGAAGGCGACGATGTTCTGGACCGTCTCCTTGCCGAGGTAGTGGTCGATCCGGAAGACCTGGTCCTCGTGGAAGACGTTCTCCACCTCTTCGTTGAGCGCCTTCGCCGATTTGAGGTCGGTCCCGAACGGCTTCTCGATCAGGATCCTTCGTGTGCTGCCCTTTGGCGCCCTCGCCATGCCGGCCGCGCCGAGGTTGCGCACGATGAGCGGGAAGGTCGGCGGCGGAGTCGCGCAGTAGTAGATCCGGTTGCCGCCGCTGTGGCGCTCTGCCGCGACCTCGTCGAGGAAGGCGTCGAGCTTCTTGAACCCGGCGTTGTCGTCGAAGCTCAGCAGTTGGTAGCGCATGGCGTCGAGGAGCGACTTGAGGACCGGCTCGTTCACGGGCTGGGTGCGCGAGTGGAGCCGGATCGATTCACCCACCAGCTTGCGGAAGGCGGAGTCGGAGCGGTCGTCCCGGGCCACCCCGATGACCGCGAAGCCCGCCGGCAGGATCCGCTGGACGGCGAGGTTGTAGATCGCCGGCAGCAGCTTGCGGTTGGCGAGGTCTCCGGTCGCGCCGAAGATGACCATGAGCGTCGGGTCGATGACCCGGTACTCCTGGAGGCCCTCGCCGAGAGGGTTCGAGGCGGGGGCCTCCCCGGCCTCAGCCATGGCCGGCGGGTCGAACCGCGTGGCCGCCGAACTGCTTTCGCATCATCGCCACCACGCGGTCGGAGAAGGAGTTCTGGTCACGGCTTCGGAAGCGCTCGAAGAGCGAGTGCGTGATGACGCCGGCGGGCACGCCCTCCTCGACCGCCGCCTGGACCGTCCAGCGCCCCTCCCCGGTGTCCTCGATGTAGGCGGTCAGCGAGGCCAGCTCGGGATCCTCCTTGAGACCGATCGCGATCAGGTCGAGCAGCCAGGAGCGGATCACCGTCCCGTAGCGCCAGGCCTCGGCGATCGCCTGCAGGTCCATGCCCGGAAAAGCGGGTGACTTCTTGATGATCTCCAAACCCTCGCCGTAAGCCTGCATCAGGCCGTACTCGATGCCGTTGTGGACCATCTTCACGAAATGCCCCGAGCCTTCGGCACCGCAGTGGACAAGGCCACCCTCGGTAGGGGCCAGAGCGGTGAGCAGCGGCTTGCAGTGCTCGAAGATCGGAGCTTCGCCGCCGACCATCAGGCCGTAGCCGTTCTTAAGGCCCCAGATACCGCCGCTGGTGCCGGCATCGAGGTAGTGCATCCCCTTCGCCTTGAGGCCCTCGGCGTCCTTCATCGCCAGCTGCCAGTTGGTGTTGCCGCCGTCGATCACGATGTCCCCCGGCTCGAGAACGTCCGAGAGCTGGGCGATGGTTTGCGTCGTGGGTTCGCCGGCGGGCACCATCACCCAGACGATCCGCGGCTTCTCGGTGAACTTGGCGGCGAGCTCCTGCAGGCTGCCCGCACCGATGGCGCCCTCCCCGACCTTCGCCTGCACCACCTCGGGCGACTGGTCGAAGGCGATCATCCGATGGCCGGCTCCGAGGAGTCGGGAGACCATGTTGCCGCCCATCCGGCCGAGGCCGATCATCGCCATCTCCATCCACTTTTCCCCCTGTAGACCCGGTTTACTGCTTGCCGGCGGCGCTCTCGACCGCGGCGACGAGGGCGGCCCAACCCTTGCCGTGGTTGCGGCCCAGCGTTACCCGCAGCACGGGCAGCCGGCGCGACTCGAGCGACTTCAGGTCGCCGATCGCCTGCGCTTGCTTCAGGATGCTGAACCCGTACGGCTGGCCGGGGATCGGCACATCGATGCCGTCCTCCTGGACGACCTGCAGGAAGACCCCCACCGGCGGGCCGCCCTTGTGGAGCTGCCCCGTCGAGTGCAAGAAGCGCGGCCCGTAGCCGGAGGTGGTCGCCACCTTGTGGGAATCGCGAACCGCCGTCCGGATCCGAGCCAGGGAGCGTTCCGAGGTGGTGGTTCGCGCCGTGTAGGACATGATCGCGAAGTAGCTCCGACCCGCCTTCAGCTTGCCGAGCAAGGCCTTCAGCTCGGAGCCCGAGGCCTCGACGGCGACGGTCTCCGCGGCGGGCAGCCGCTTCTTTGCCAGGAATTCGCCGAGGACCTTCCTGGTGTTGTCCTTCGACTCCTGCACGTTGGGCTGGTCGAAGGCATTGCTCTTCAACAATGAGCCGGCGACCGCGGTTGCGATCTCCCAGCGGAGGAATTCGCCCCCGATGTCGGCCTTGTCCCGCACGGTCAGGGTGACCACCGGCTGACCGGCCGCCTCGAGCGCGCGGACGCCCTCGTGCTCGGGATCGCTCGCCATCCGGACGTGGACGAAAAGGCGGTCGTCCCCGTAGGCCGCGGGCCGGCCGAGCGGTTCGCCCTCGACCGGGACGATGCCGCGCCCCTCCTTCCCGGTCGACTCCGCGATCAGCTGCTCGACCCAATAGCCGAAGGTTCCGATCTTGGGCGAGAGCACGAGCGTCAGCTTGTCTCGCTTCTTCTCGTTTGCGAGGCTGCCGATCACGGCGCCCAGCCAGACGCCCGGGTTCTTCTCCGCCGGCAGGTCCGCCGCGCAGGCGTGGGCCATCCCCGAGGCGCTTTCCAGGAGGGCGCCGAAGTCGTACCCGGCGACCGCGGCGGGGACCAGCCCGAAATGACTGAGAACCGAATAGCGGCCTCCGATGTCGGGCTGGCCCTGGAAGACCCAGCGGAACTTGTGCTCGTGCGCCAGCTTCTCCAGGGACGTGCCGGGGTCGGTGATGGCGGCGAACTGCTCGCCAGGCTTCTTGGACTGCTTCGAGACCAGCTCCCAGAAGTGCGCGAACTGGGAGAGCGTCTCGGTGGTGCCGCCCGACTTGCTGGCGACGATGAAAAGGGTCGCGGGCAGGTCGATCAGCTTCGTCAGCTCCGCGATGGTTGCGGGATCGGTGGTGTCGAGCACGTGCAGGCGGGGATGCCCGGAGGCCCTGCCAAAGGTGTTGAGGAGCACGTCGGGACCGAGGCTGGAACCACCCATTCCGAGCAGGACGGCATCCGTGTAGGCCCTGGCGGCGCGCGCCAGCGCGCGCAGCTCGGACTCCTTCGACTCCATCTTCTCGACCACGTTCAGCCAGCCGAGCCAGTCGGCCGCGTCGCCCTTCCAGAGCGACCCGTCCTTGGCCCACAGCCGGCGCGGCGCGTCCGCTTTCTGGAGGGCCGCGGTCGCCCTGTCGACGACCGGCTGGAGCGTTCCCAGCGAAAACCACTGCGTGGGCCCCTTGCCGGCGCGGATCTCCCGCGCGGCCGTTGTCAGCGCGCGGTTGAGGTCCTCGTAGGACTTGAAGAAGGAGTCGACGCCCTCCACCTCCAGCTCGCTCGTCACCTGGTCGAGGTCGATCCCCGCCTCGGCCAGCTCCTTCAGCTGCCGGCGCGCGACGTCGACGTGCTCGTCGAGCGAGCGGCGGACCTCACCATGCTCGCGGAAGGCCGCCAACGTGTTCGGCGGAACGGTGTCGACGGTGTCCGGCCCGATCAGCTCCTCGACGTACATCGTGTCCGGGTAGCGCGGGTCCTTGACCGAGGTGCTCGCCCAGAGGCAGCGCTGGGGCGTCGCGCCCGCCTTCTTGAGCACGCTCCAGCGCGGACCGCTGTGGAGCTCCTTGAACTTCTCGTAGGCCATCTTGGAGTTGGCGATACCGGCCTTGCCGTAGAGCCGCTCCAGCTTCCTGGCGTGCTTGGGATCCTTGGTCGCGGCGATCTTCGCGCTCAGCAGCTTGTCGATCTTGCTGTCGACCCGGCTGACGAAGAAGCTGGCGACGCTGTTGACCTTGTTGAGGTCGCCCCCCTTGCCCTTGAAGTCCTCCAGTCCCGCCAGGAAGGCCTCGGCAACCTCGGCATAGCGTTCGACCGAGAAAATCAGCGTGACGTTGATGTTCACGCCCTCGCCGATCATCTGCCGGATCGCGGGCAGCCCCGGCCGGGTGGCGGGGATCTTGACCATGACGTTCGGCCGCTTGCAGCGCAGCCAGAGGTCGCGGGCCATCTCGACCGTGCGCTTGGTCGAGCGCGCGACGGAGGGCGAGACCTCGATGCTGACGAAGCCGTCGTGGCCCTGGCTCGCGTCGTAGACGGGGCGGAACACGTCGGCGGCCGCCTGGATGTCCTCCACCATGAGGTCCCAAAGGATGTCGGCCGGCTTTCGCTTCGCCTTGACCAGCCGCACGAGCGCCTCGTCGTAGTCGGTCGAGCCGCTGACCGCCTTCTCGAAGATGGTCGGGTTGGAGGTGACGCCGTAGACGCCCTCGTCGCGCAGCCGGGCGAGCTCGCCGGAGGTGATGAGCTGACGGCGGATGTTGTCGTACCAGAGGCTCTGCCCCTGCCCGTGCAGCTCCTTGAGCGGGTTCGCGGCTTTGCTCATCCCTTTCCTCCAGTTTCCGTTCGGTCTTTCAGGATCGCATCTAGGGCCCGCTCGCGTACGAGGAGCCGGTAGAGCTCCTCCTGGCGCGCCAACTGGACGGTGTACGCGTCGTGGGCCGCGGGGTTCGTCCGGTAGGTCCTCCCCACCTCGGTCTTGAGCCGGTCGCTCTTCAGCGCCCCGACGAACTCCGCCGCCAGGATGGCGGCGCCCCGGGCCGACGCCTCCCGCGCCCGCGACTCGGCCAGCGGCTTGCCGATCGCGTCGGCCATGATCTGCATCCAGGCGGGCGACGCCAGGAGGCCGGCGCCATTGCCCACCAGCCGGCGGGCGCCGGGCAGGACCGTGTCCAGCCCCTGGTCGACGCGCCGGAACTCGATCGCCGTCGCCTCCAGGCCGGCCCGGACGATGTCGGTCGCCGTCGTAGCCTGGGTGAGGCCGGCCAGCGACCCGGTCGCGTGGGAGGCAAAGCCGGGGCTGCGCTCGCCCGCCAGGAGGGGAACGAAGGTCAGCCCGGTCGCTGCCGGCTTCATCCGCCGGAGCGTTTGCTCGAGCGTCGCCCGCTCGACCGCCAGCGTCCGGGTCAGCCAGGCGTAGAGGTTGCCGCCGTTGCTGAGCGCGCCGCCGACCACGGCCCGCTCGCGGTCGAGGCGGTAGCACCAGAGGCCGTCAGGCACGCGGTCCGGCAATCCCCGGTAGAGCACCCGCAGCGCGCCCGAGGTTCCGACCGTCAGCGCGCGCTGAGAGGGGTCGACGCAGTTGCTGCCGAGGTTGGCGAGCGCGCCGTCGCCCGCCGCGCAGACCCAGGGCACCCCCTTGAGGTCCGGCCAGCGAACGGCGTACTGGTGCTGGAGTCCCTGCCCCGCCTCGCCGAGGGCGGGAAGCTGCTCCTCCCCGACTTCAAGCAGCGCGAGAAGGGGCGCATCCCAGCGGCAGCCGGCCAGCTCGAGGAGGCCGGTCCCGCTGGCCATCGAGACGCCCGTGAGCGCTCTGCCGAAAAGCCGCTGGTGAACGAGGTCCCAGAAGCTCAGCCAGCGCGGCCGGCGGCGCCACAGCTCGGGCCGCGTGGCCTTGAGCCAGAGGAGCTTGGCCGGCCAGTAGGTCGGGTGGACCAGGCACCCGGTCCGCTGATGGACCGCTTCCGGGTCGAGCTTGCCGCGGAGCTCGTCCGACTGCCGCCAGGACCGGGTGTCCGCCCAGAGATAAACGGGGGTGAGTGGGCGGCCCGACGCATCGGCGGCGAGGAGGCCGTGCCAGAAGGTCGAGACTCCCATCGCACGGATCCGCCTCCGCCGCCGGGCCCCGGCTTCCTGGAGCAGGCCGTCGACGGCGCTGTCGACCAGGCCGAGGAGCCGGCCGGCGTCGGTTTCGTAGGTGCCGTCCCGCGCGACCTTTGGCTGGTAGGGCAGATGAACCTCGACGCCGGGGACCTGCACCGCCTCGCTGTCGAAGAGGAGCGCGCGGACCGAGGAGGTGCCGATGTCCAGCGCGCCCACGTACCCGTCAGCCAAGAAGGCTCAGTCTAGCCAGCGCTCCTCGATCCGAAAGTCGGCCAGGTCATAGGTACGGAGCTGGGCCCGTCCGGCCACCCGGCGGAGCGCGCTGACGAACTCCGACCGCTTCCCGCTCAGCGCCGGGGGAGCCGCGAGCCCGGCCGGTGCGAGGGCCAGCGGGTGGCAGAAGGCGTCGGCCCAGCGGGCGACCTCGAGGTGGTCGGCCGAGCCGGGAAGCACGGCCAGCTCGAAGTGATGCCGCCCGAGCAGCTGGGCGTCCGGGGTCGCGACCTCGGGCCCCGCGTTGCCGGGCCGGTTGTCCAGGTCGCGGCGCGAGAGCCAGCCGGTGCAGCGAAGGAGGGTGAGCGCGATGTATCCCTCGAGCAGCTCGTACTCGAACGGACCCGGCAGGATCACCCCGACACCGCCTGCCAGCACCCATTGGCGGGCCGGGTCGGTGCGCAGATCGTACTCCCAGCCCGGCTCGCTGCCCGGAGCGCGGAAGGGACGCTGGACCGCTCCGAAGGCCACGCCCGCCCAGGCTCCTTCATGGGTGTCGGCGGGGATCAGCAGCCGCAGCCGGTGGTTGGG
>DATCPJ010000216.1:0-3605 GCA_036570145.1 Candidatus Dormiibacterota bacterium | reverse complement strand
CGACTGGACGGCCGGTCCGGTACCCGGCGTCGCCATCCAGCAGCCGGTGGGCGTGCAGTGGAAGAAGGGGACCAAGTACCCCTGGAGCATGTACGTCGTCGACAACACGCTCAACAAGGACGTGCCACTGAACGGGAAGCTCGAACCAACCAACGCGTGAGCTCGGAGGCGCCCATCCTCGAGCTGGATCGGATCTCCAAGCGGTTCGGCCGCGTGGTCGTGGCCGAGGCGCTGTCCCTCACGGTCGGCGCCGGCGACGCGGTCGGAATCGTGGGACCTAATGGGGCCGGAAAGAGCAGCCTCTTTTCCGTCATCTCGGGTGATCTCGCGCCCAACGCGGGCGAGGTGCGCTTTGCGGGGCGGCCGGTGACTGCGCTCGACGCCGCCGCCCGCTGCCGGCTCGGCATCGGCCGCACGTACCAGGTGCCTCGCTCCTTCGAGCACATGACCGTGTTCGAGAACGTCCTCGTGGCGGCCAACCGCGGAGCCGGACTGCCTGCCCGTGAGGCGCGGGAGCTG
Organism: Candidatus Dormiibacterota bacterium; assembly: GCA_036570145.1. Classification (GTDB taxonomy): domain Bacteria; phylum Chloroflexota; class Dormibacteria; order Dormibacterales; family Dormibacteraceae; genus UBA6019. The sequence continues at coordinate 3,086 of DATCPJ010000216.1, read as the reverse complement.
GCGGCCGCGGTTCTCGACCAGACCGGTCTCCGCGCCGAGGCCAACCGTCCGGCCGCCCGCCTCGGCCTCCTCCAGCGCAAGCGACTGGAGCTGGCTCGCGCGATGGCGACCGGCCCACGGCTCCTGATGCTCGACGAGGTCGCCGCCGGGCTCACCGACCCCGAGGTGCGGCAGCTCATCCAGGTTGTCGCCGCGGTTCGCGGCCAGGGGGTGGCGGTGATCTGGGTCGAGCACGTGGTCCGGGCGCTGCTCGGGCTGGTCGACCGGCTGATCTGCCTCGCCGGGGGCCGCTTCATCGGTGACGGGTCGCCCGAGGAGGTGCTCGCCAGCCCGGAGGTGAAGGAGGTCTTCCTGGGCACCGGCTACGGGGTCGGCGGGGTCGCCGGCGGAGGCGCCGCGCCCTGATCCCAGCCGCCGCCGGGCCGCTTCTCGAGGTCTCCGGCCTCACCGTCCGCCACGGCCAGTTGGAAGCTCTGAGGGAGGTCGGCTTCACCCTGGCTGCGGGCGAGACGGTCGCCCTGATCGGAGCCAACGGCGCCGGCAAGTCGACCCTCCTGCGCACGATCGCCGGCCTCCACCGCCCCAGCAACGGATCGGTGCGGCTGGACGGGCGCGAGATCACCACCCTGCCCGCGCATGCGAGGGTCGCCCGAGGCGTCGTCCTCGTCCCCGAGGGGCGGCGCCTCTTCGCCTCGCTGACCCTGGAGGAGAACCTGCTGATCGGTGCGACCCGGGCCCGGGCCGGCAGCTGGAACGTCGACCGGGTGATCGAGCTCTTTCCCTGGATGGCGGACAGGCGCAGCCGTCCCACGGTTCACCTCTCGGGGGGCGAGCAGCAGGCGGTGGCGATCGGCCGGGCGCTGATGGCCAACCCCCGGGTCCTCCTCCTCGACGAGCTCTCCCTCGGCCTGGCTCCGGCCCTCGTCAAGCGCCTCTACGACATCCTGCCGCAGCTGCTCGCGGAGGGCGTATCGATCCTCCTGGTGGAGCAGGACGTCACCCAGGCGCTCCGCGTCTCGGACTACGCCCACTGCCTGCTCGAGGGCCGGATCACGCTCAGCGGGAGGCCGAGTGAGCTCACCCCGGCGCACGTGGAGGCCGCTTACTTCGGGCTGGTGGCGCGGCCGGCGGGAGCCGGCTAGGCCGCCTCGAATGCAATGGGTCAACGCGGTCGTCCAGGGGATCCTCCTCGGCGGCCTCTACGCGCTCTTCGCCTGTGGGCTGTCCCTGATGTTCGGCGTCATGCGGGTCGTCAACCTGGCCCATGGTGACTTCGCCGTCCTGGCCGCCTACCTGGCGCTGGCGGTGATCACCGGCCTCCACGTCCCGGTCCTCTGGTCGGCCGTAATCGTCGCCCCGCTCTTCGCCGCGGTCGGCTACACGGTGCAGCGGTTCATCATCCAGCGCAGCCTCGACGTCAGCCCCCTGACCACACTGCTCGTCACCTTCGGGCTCTCGATCGTGCTCCAGAACGCGATGCTCGAGGCCTTCTCCGCCGACAGCCACTCGCTGCCCTCCGGCTCGCTCGCGGCGGGCTCCTTCCAGCTCACGCCGCAGCTCTCCGTCGGCCACCTGTCGCTGATCGTCTTCGGCGTCGCCGTGGTGGTGATCGCGGCCCTTCAGCTCTTCCTCTCCCGGGCGCCGCTCGGCCGCCAGATCCGGGCAGCGGCGGACGACCAGGAGGCGGCCGGCATCGTGGGCGCCGACGTCCGGCACGTGTTCGGGATCGCCGCCGCGATCGCCTTCGCCACCGTGGCCCTGGCGGGGATCGCCTTCGGCAGCTACTCCTCCTTCGACCCCGGCGCCGGGCCGCAGCGGCTGATCTTCGCCTTCGAGGCGGTCGTGATCGGCGGCATCGGGTCGCTCTGGGGAACGCTTCTCGGAGGCATCATCCTGGGCGTCGCCCAAGCTGTCGGCGCCCAGGTCGACTCAGGATTCGGCGTGCTGGCCGGGCACCTGGTGTTCCTCGCCGTGCTGGCGCTCCGGCCGAGCGGCCTGTTCCGCGGCAGACTCACGTGAGCCAGAGGGAAGGGGCCGTCCGGGTCACCCGCTCGCGGCGGCCGGCGACCTGGAGCGCGCTGCTCTCCGCGCTGGTGGTCGTCGCGCTCCTCTCGCTGCCCTATGTCGTCTTTGCCAACGTCACGAGCCTGCTCGTGAACTTCTTCATCCTGCTCGTCCTGGCGACGATGTGGAACCTGTTGGCGGGGTATGCGGGCCTGATCTCAGTCGGTCAGCAGGCTTATATCGGGATGGGCGCGTACATCGTCCTCGTCCTCGCCCAGAACGGGGTGTCGCCCTTTTTCGCTGTCCCCTTCGCAGCCCTTGGCTGTGCGATCGGCGCGATACCGATCTCCTTCCTCGTCTTCCGGCTCCGTAACGAGTACTTCGCGATCGGCACCTGGGTCGTGGCCGAGGCGTTCCAGTTGATCGCCGTGCGGTTTCCCAGCCTTGGCGGAGGCACCGGCGCCAGCCTTCCCGGGCTGAGCGGTTGGGACCCGGCGATCCGATTGGCGCTGACCTACTGGGCGGCCCTGGCGGTTGCCGTGCTCGCGCTGCTCGGCGCGTACCTGCTGCTCCGCAGCCGGATCGGCCTCGACCTGACCGCGATCCGCGACAACGAGGTGGGGGCCGGCAGCGTCGGGGTCCGGGTCACCCGGGCGAAACGGATCGTGTACCTGGTTGCGGCCGCCGGGGCCGGCGCGGCCGGGTCGCTCTTGATCCTCAGCCAGCTCAACGTGCAGGCCGGCTCCGTCTTCAGCGTCCAGTGGTCCGCCTACATGATCTTCGTGGCCGTGATCGGCGGCGTCGGCACGATCGAGGGGCCGATCCTGGGGACTGCAATCTTTTTCGCTCTGCAGCAGACGCTAGCGGACCGCGGCGCCTGGTACCTGGTCATCGTCGGCGGGATCGCGGTGGTGATCGCAATGTACGCGCCCCGCGGCCTCTGGGGGCTTATCAGCGACCGCTTCGAGCTCCGCCTCTTCCCGGTCGGCTATTGGCTCCACGGCGGCCAACCAACGCCGCCGGGCTTGCTGGGCCGGCTGGCGCGCCGGCTACGCCGGAAGTAGCTCGAAGCAGTCTCGGAA
>DATCPJ010000215.1:0-12169 GCA_036570145.1 Candidatus Dormiibacterota bacterium | reverse complement strand
GGACCTAGCAACCGATCGTATCGAAGGAGCTCTACGAAAAGGTCCAAGACGGGCTCGACGGGCGCGGCGCTCGGCGACCCAAACGACGCCGGCATAAGTTCGCCTTCTCCGGGCTCGTCCGCTGCGGGCACTGTGGCTGCTCGATGACCGGCGAGACCCACAAGGGTCGCTACGTCTACTACCGCTGTACCGGCTACAAAGGCCGCTGCCCGGAGAAATACGCCCGCGAGGAGTCCATCACCGAGCAGTTCGCCGAGCTGCTCAAGGGCCTCCGTCTCGACGACGACGTCAAGGGGTTCCTGACGAAGGCGCTCCGGCAGAGCCACACCGACGAGAAGCGCTTCCACGACGAGGCCCTGGCGCGGCTCATCGCCGAGCACGACCAGCTCCAGAACCGGCTCGACCAGATGTACGTCGACAAACTCGACGGCAAGATCAGCGTCTCCTTCTACGAGCGCAAGGCCGGCGAGTGGCGGGCGGAGCAGGACCGGGTCGGGGAGGCGATGCGGGATCACCGCCGCGCCGACCGAAGCTATTCGGATACCGGCGTCGAGCTGCTCGAGCTGGCCAGCGGCGCCCACGACGCCTTCATGAGTCAGGGAAGTGACGAGCGGCGCCGTCTTCTGCAGCTCGTTGTTTCGAACTCCACCTGGAAACACGCCCGTCTTGCCGTCCAGCTCCACGCACCCCTCGATTTGATCTTGGTCGAGGCCGAAAAGGCTCGAGACGCGGACGCGGCCGATGCCGCCACGGGGGTCGTGAAGGCCGATTTTGCAAACTGGCGGAGAGGGAGGGATTCGAACCCTCGAGGGAGAATTAACCCCCTACCCACTTAGCAGGCGGGCGCTTTCGACCACTCAGCCACCTCCCCGCTCGGAAGGAAGTTGAATTCTACCGACCGGACCCCCCGGACCCGGCCGCGTCAGACGTCGGGGATGTCGAAGACCGCCTTCACCTCGTCCTTGGGCTGCGTCGTGAGGGCGCTTTCGTAGGCCTCCATCGGGTGGTGGGCGGTGATCACGCCGGCCAGCGCTTCCGGCCAGCGGCTCGCGATCTCCGTCAGGTCCTTGACGGCGTGTAGGAAGTAGGACCGGTTGGCGTTCACCGAGCCCATCACGATCTGGTTCCAGAGCACCTGCTGGCGCATCAGGTGGCCACCCTGCATCTGGAACTCGCCGCCCCGGTCGCCGGGCACCCCGGTGAAGACGAGGACGCCGTTGACCCCGAGCGCCCCGAGCAGGTCCCACGCCACCGGCGCGACGCCGGTCGCCTCGACGATCAGGTCGAGGTTGCCCGCCTGGCGGGCGATCTCGGCGGGCGGAGTCTCGAGCGAGTTCCAGTAACGGGCTCCGATCGAGTCGATGAGCGAGGCCTTGTAGCCGCCGGCCGGAACGATGTCGGCGACGTGCGTCTCCACGCCGTGGAGGCGCAACAGGAAAGCGGCCATCGTGCCGATCGGGCCGGCACCCGCGACCAGCGCCCGGCGGACGAAGCGCCAGTCGCGCGCGATGGCCCGCTCGTTGTTCAGCTCCCGGACCCAGTCCAGGCGATGTTGGACGAGGACCGCCTCCAGGATCGCCTTCTCGACGACCGTCGTCGGCTCCATCAGCACCCCGTATGGGCGCAGCTCGGGCGGCAGCTTGACGGTGAACTCGGTGGACTCGACGATCCGTGAGGTCATGTAACCGTCGGCGCGGAAGATGCCGCGCTCGGTGAACTTGCCCGTGTAGCACATGTCGCTCTCGCCATGGGCGCAGGTGGGGCACTCGGGCAGCCGGCAGGGGCGGCGCACGGTGCAGACGACAAGGTCGCCGGGCGCGTAGTCGGCAGCCGCGCCGCTGCCTGCCGCCACAACCTCGCCGAGCATCTCGTGGCCGAGGATGAGGTAGTCGGCGTCGGGCGCGACCTCCCCGGCCTCGCCGCGGACGATCGCCCGGTCGGTGCCGCAGATCCCGACCTCGAGGACGTGGATCAGGAGCTGGTCGGGCGAGATGAGCTCCGGTTCCGCTAGGTCGTCCTTCAGGACCGGCTTCGAGCTGGCCTTGTCGAGGGCGATCGCGCGCATCAAAGTCATACTAAGTCGCGCATGGAGGCCCCGGGAGGGCCCGGTTCCCCACCTGGCTGGGGCCCCGGGCGGAAGCAGGCTTTCGGGAGCTCGCCGGGGATTTCCAGCAAGGTCTGGTTCACCCTCGCGAAGGGCAACCTGAGTGAGGTCTTCTACCCGAGCCTCGACCGGCCGGCCCTGCACGAGCTCCGCTTCTTCGTGGCCGCGCCGGGGATCGCCCCGGTGGACGACGCCGCCCAGGCCGACCACAGCCTCCGCTGGTCGAAGCCGGGAGTGCCGGCGATCGAGGTCTTCAGCTCCCACGCCGAGTACCACCTCGCCAAGGAGTTCATCGTCGACATCGAGCTCCAGGCGCTGCTGATCGCCGGCGACTTCAACCCCGAGCTGCCCGATCTGCGCCTCTACCTGATGGCGACCCCTCATCTCAACCGCTATGGGCTCGGCAACGACGCGCTTGTCACATCGGGCTCGCCGCCGGCGCTGATCACGCGCCAGGGCGACGTCCACATCGCCGTCTGCGGACCGTTCGATCGTGCCAGCGCCGGTTATCGGGACAGCTCCGACCTGTTCATCGACCTCAACGACAACGATGGCGAGATGACGGCCTCCTACACCTCGGCGGGGCCCGGCAACGTCGCGGTGGGCGCCCAGCTCGCTCTCCACGCGGGCGCCTTCCAGGTCGGGATCGGTTTCGCTCACTCCCGCCCCGACGCCGAAGAGGCCGCCCGGGAGATGCTCCGGCGAGGAGCCGCCGGAACCCGTGCCGCGCTCGAGGAGGCTTGGCGCAGGCAGGCCGACCTTCCCGCCCGGATCCGCCAGGTCGCCGGCGACGGCGGGGCGCTGGCGGCGGCCTCGGTGACCGTCCTCAGGAGCCTCGAGGACAAGGAGGAGCGTGGCGGCTTCGTCGCGGCACCCGGCGCACCCTGGGGCGAGTCCAACCAGGACGGCAACCACGTCTACAACCTGGTCTGGCCGCGCGACCTCTACCACGTCACCACTGCGCTGCTCGACGCGGGCGACGTCGAGCCCGGTACCCGCGCCCTGCGCCACCTCGGCCGCAACCAGCGCCCGGACGGCTCCTGGCCGCAGAACTGGTACCTGAACGGCAAACCGCACTGGAACGCGACCGAGCTCGACGAGGTCGCCTACCCGATCCTGCTGGCGCGCCGCCTCCAGGCCGCCCAGGCCCTTGACTGGGACCCCTATCCGCAGCTGGTTCGCCGGGCCGCCGTCTACCTCGTCCGCAACGGACCGCTGACGCCGCTCGACCGCTGGGAGGATGCCGGAGGCCTTTCGCCCTCCAGCCTGGCCGCGTCGATCGCCGCGCTGGTCAGCGCGGCCGAGTTCGCCCACGCGGCCGGCGAGCACGTCGCGGCAGCTCATTTCCTTCACGTCGCCGATTACTGGGCCGACCGGGTCGAGGCGTGGTGCTACAGCTTCGAGCGCGGCCACTACGTCCGGCTCGGCGCCGACCCCGAGACCGGCCCCGGGCCGGAGGCGGTCCTCAGCACCGACTTCATCGAGCTCGTCCGCCTCGGGGTGCGGCGTCCCGACCACCCCGAGGTCCGCGCGAGCATCGCCCAGGTCGACACCCACCTGCTCTGGGTCGGGCCGGGCGGGCCGGCCTGGCGGCGCTACGTCGGCGACACCTACGGCGAGCTTCCCGACGGCCGTCCCTGGGCGCCCGGCGTGCCCGGCGGGGTCGGTAGGCCCTGGCCGCTGCTGGCGGGCGAGCGCGCCCAGTACGAGTTCCTCGCCGGCGGCAACCGGGTCACCGGGCTGGCGCGAACCTATGAGTCGTTCGCCGGACCCGGTCTGATGCTGCCGGAGCAGGTCTGGGACGCCAAGCCGATCCCGCAGCGAGGGTTGCTGGCGGGGATGGCGACGAACTCGTCATCACCCCTCGGCTGGGCGCACGCGGAGTACCTGAAGCTGCTTTCCACGATCGCCAACCAGCGCTGCGGCGATCTGCTCCCCCAGGTCCAGCAGCGCTACTGCGTCGAGCCGCCGCTCGAGCCGGCCTTCGTCTGGACCGCCGCGCACCAGATCCGCACCTTCCAGCACGGCCGTCGGGTGAAGGTGCAGCTCCTCGAGCCCGCCACCATCCGCTGGAGCGCCGACGAATGGGCCAGCTACAAGGAGAGCGTGACGGTCGACACCACGCTCGGGCTGCACGTGGCCGAGCTTCCGACCCAGATCATGCGGCCGGGAGCGGTCATGTCATGGACGGTGCACTATGCCGACCGCTGGGAGGGTCGCAACTACACCCTGACCTGCCGGTGAGCCGGATCGGTTCGCCCCCCGGCCGCTGCGCAGCCTGCGGTGGGGAGGAGGGCCGGAAGCTGGCCGCGATCGACCACATCACCGGCGAACAGTTCGAGGTCCTGGTCTGCTCCCGCTGCGGCCTCGGCCGCACCGACCCCGCGCCGGACGATCTTCTTCGCTACTACCCGATCGGCTACTACGGCTCGGGCGGTATCCGCTTCAACCCCCTCGTCGAGGCCGCGATCCGGACCTCGCGCGGCGCCCGGGTGGCCGCCGTGACCCGCGCCCACCCCGCTCCCGGCGCCGTCCTCGACATCGGCTGCGGCCGGGGCCTGATGCTCTCCGACCTGGCGCGGCGCGGCTGGCGCACGGTCGGCGTCGAGATGAGCGAGGCAGCCTCCCGCCATGCCCGCGAGGTGCTCGGACTGGACGTTCGGGTCGGCGACCTGGCGGGCTGCGAGTTTCCAAGCGCGTCCTTCGACGTGGTCACCCTCTTCCACGTGCTCGAGCACCTCCCCGACCCGGATGCCGCCCTGGCCGAAGCGCGGCGGGTGATCACCCCCGACGGGCGGCTGCTGGTCGAGGTGCCCAACTTCGGCAGCCTTCAGTCCCAGCTCACCGGCGGAAAGGGATTCCACCTTGACGCGCCCCGTCACCTCTTCCATTTCACGCGCGCTGCGCTGCTCCAGTTGCTCGGGCGTGCCGGTTTCGAACCGCTCGGCGTCGCCACCCACTCCTTCGAGTTCGGCTATTTCGGGATGCTGCAGTCGCTCCTGAACCTGGCGACGCTGCGCCAGAACGCCCTCTACGAGATGCTGAAAAACCGCAGCGCGCGGCCACCCGAGTCGCTCGGCCGGGATGTCGCGGCAACCCTCACCCTCATCCTGCCGGCCGGGATCGTCAGCCTGCCCCTCGAGGCGGCGGCGGCGGCGTTCGGACGGGGAGCGGTCCTCCGGGTGCTGGCTCGGCCGCGGTGAGATGGCGCAATCTCTCCTACTGGGCGGCGGTCACCCTCTGCCTCGAGGTCGCCGCCGGTGAGCTCATCGGGTGGCTCCGCTTCGCGCTGACGAGCAACCTCAAAGGGCCCGACTTCTACACCTACTACGCGATCTCGCTCCTGTTGCTCCGCCGGGGGCCCGGCGCCGTTTACGACTTTGCCGTCCAGAAGCAGTTCCAGGAGCAGGTGACCTCCCAGTGGTCGGGGCATTTCATCCTGCTGCCCCACATCCTGCCGCCCTGGGTGACCCTCATCTTCTATCCGCTCGCACTGCTCCCCTACCGCGCCTCCTACCTGGCCTGGGGGGCGTCGATCCTGCTCCTGGTCGGGGCGGCGATCGCCATCCTGCTCCGGGCGGCGGGCCTCAGGGGTAGGGCGGCGCTGCTCGGAGCCGCCGCGGCGGCGGCATCGCTGCCGGTTCTCGTGCTTCTCATCCAGGGCCAGTCGGACGCGCCGATGATCGCGGCCGTCGCGGCAGCCTCACTGGCCTGGACCGCTCGCCGGCCCGCTCGCGCCGGCGCTTTCGCGGCCCTCGGCCTGGTCAAGCCCCAGCTGCTCCTCCTGCTCCCGGTCCTCTTCCTCGTCCGCCGCTCCTGGCGGGCGGTCGCCGCCTTCAGCGCCGGGTGCGTCGTGCTCGTGCTGCTCTCGTTGGCTGTATTCGGTCCGGCGGCCTGCCTGGCCTGGCTCCGGATCCTCGCCCCCTGGGCGTTCGCCGGCCAGGCCAACTTCCCGGTCGACACCCAGGCCCAGTTCTCACTCCGCGGCCTCCTCCAGCTGCTTGGGGTTCCGCTTGCGCCGCAGCTCCTGCTGCTGGCGTTCGGCCTGCTCGCGCTGGCCGCCGTGCTGCTGCGGGCCCGCGCTGACCCGCGCCTCGAGCTGGCGCTGGCGATCGTCGGTTCGATGGCGCTGAGCCCGTACCAGCACGCCCATGACCTGGCCCTGCTCATCGTCCCCGGCCTCCTCCTCGGCGGCGCCCTCCCGGTGCTCCGCCATCGGCGGATCGGTGCGGCGCTCCTTCTCGCCGGCTGGATCGGCCTGGAGCTGCTCGTATTCGCGCCGGTCCTGACTGCAGTCGCGATCGTCGCCGCCGCTCTTTACCTGGCGTGGGAGTGCCTGGTGGCCGGCGCGTCGCCCCCCACCAGGGAGGGTCCTGCGGTTGCGGCCGCGGCCGCCTGACAACCTGCCCTGCTAGTCGTCGTCCTCGTCGTCGTGGTCGTGGTCGTGCATCCCCGGCAGGCGGAGGTCGGCCGGGCCGTCGTCGTCGAACTGGCTGTGCAGCTCGCCGCAGTCGAGGCAGCGGTAGTACTCGCCGAGAAAGCTCTTGTGCCAGACGGCGAAGCTGACGATGCCCGGCTCCTCGATCAGGACCTCCTGCTCGAGCCGGTAGACGACCTGCTCCCAGTCGCCCTCCCCGAGCCGCTCGTCGAGGATGATCAGGCAGTAGGGGTGGGGCTCGCCCCAGAGCATGGTGACCTCACCCAGCCGCTCGTCCTCGCCGTTCACGATCGACCAGCTCTCGGCACTCTGGCCGCGGGTGGAGCGGACCAGGCGAAGGTCCTTCCAGAACTTGTTGGCCGCGTCGCGCTGCGCCTTCTCGCGCTCCGCCTGGGCCTCCTGAAAGGAGCCCCACATGCGGAGCAGGTGGTTGCGGAATCGGTGATAGGTGGCGAGCAGGGCAGGCTTGGCCTGGGGCGATCCGATGAGCTGCTCGAAGGCATGCTCGAAAGCCGCCTCGACGCGCTCCTGGCGGTCCACCAGGTCGACCGCCCAGTCGACGTCCTCGCTCAGCCGCATGCTCTCGTTGAGCACGACCTCGAAGTCGAGCCAGTCCTCGCCGAACTCGGGGACGAGCACGTTCTCGACGATGTCGGCCAGCCGGTGCTCCTCCAGGAGCACGGGGTTCACCCGCGTGCGCGCCTCGGGCCAGCTCTTCCAGCCCATGACGTTGTGGATCCAGTAGTCGAAGATGGTGACCGCGTACTGGAGGGCGGCCGGTGAGCTCCAGATGTCCGGCGGCCAGGTCTTCCGCCCGGTCCGTACCTTGTTGTAGAGGGCGATGACCTCTTCGTCGTCCAGGTATTCGCTTTCCATTTCTATGGGTCCTGTGAATTCTAAGCGTGGCTAACTTCGGTGGCTTCACGGCCGCGTCGCGCGGCCTGGTCACGTTGCCCGACGGGCGCAACGCCTTCGCCAAGGGTGCGACGAACGACCTCACCGAGGCCTGGCTGCGCACCGAACACAACGTCTATACCCATCTCAACGGTTCGTTCATGCCGCAGCTGCTGGGATGGGACGAGTCCGGCGAACGCCCGCGGCTGCTGCTAGAGGACTTGAGCGGGGCGCGCTGGCCGCCGCCCTGGCGGCTGGGCGACGAGGCGCTCATCATGGCCGCGCTCGACGAGCTCCACGCCGCGCCCGCTCCCCCGGGCCTTCCGAATGCCGAGGACGAAATCGGTGACAGTTGGTCCGACGTCGTGATCGATCCGAAGCCCTTCCTATCGCTGGGGCTGGTCTCGGCGGCGTGGCTCGACGCGAACCTGGCCGCGCTCCAGGACGCATCCCGGCGGGCTTGGCTCGCGGGCTCCTCGGTTGTGCACCTCGACATTCGGAGCGACAACCTTTGCGTCCGGGAGGAGAGAGCGCTCATCGTCGATTGGAACTGGACCGCGCTCGGGAACCCGGCGATCGACGCCCAATTCTGGTTGCCGAGCCTGGTCCTCGAAGGGGGTGCTCCACCGGTCGAGCTCGAGCCCGAATACGCCGCTCGGATCCTCGGCTTCTTCGCCGCCCGCGCCGGTCTCTCGACGATCCCCGATGCTCCCCGTGTCCGAGCGGTCCAGCTCGCCCAGCTGGAGGTCGTCCTGCCCTGGGCGTGCAGGCTGCTCGGCATAGACGCCCCAAACGGGAATTCGACTTTCCAAGGCGGGGTATAACTGTTTCGTAATGGCATCCCCGAACGGTTTCACTCCGGAGCAGGTCGCCCGCTATGCGCGGCACCTGATCCTGCCCGAGGTCGGCGGCAAGGGCCAGCGCAAGCTCATGAACACGAGCGTGCTGCTGCTCGGCGCCGGCGGGCTCGGCTCCCCGGCCGGCCTCTACCTGGCCGCTGCCGGCATCGGCAAGATCGGCATCGTCGACTTCGATGACGTCGACGCCTCCAACCTCCAGCGCCAGATCTTGCACGGCGGCGAGGACCTCGGCCGGCCCAAGGTCGACTCGGCCGCCGACCGGATGAAGTCGATGAACCCCGACGTCGAGGTCGTCGGCATCCGCGAGCACCTCGACTCGAGCAACGTCATGGACGTCTTCAAAGACTACGACGTGATCTTGGACGGGACCGACAACTTCCCGACCCGCTACCTCGCCAACGACGCCTCCTTCTTCCTCGGCAAGCCGCTCGTGCATGGCGCGATCTACCGCTTCGAGGGCCAGATGACGATGTTCGACGCGGCCCACGGCTCGGCCTGCTATCGCTGCCTCTTCAGCGAGCCGCCGCCCCCGGGCTCGGTGGCCTCCTGCGCCGAGGCGGGCGTGTTCGGCGTCCTCCCCGGGATCGTGGGCAGCCTGATGGCGTTCGAGACGATCAAGCACATCCTCAACATCGGGGACAGCCTCATCGGAAGGCTCCTCCTCTTCGAGGGACTCGACATGCGGTTCCGCGAGGTCAAGCTGCGCAAGAACAAGAAGTGCGTGCTCTGCGGCGAGAACCCGACCGTCACCGGGCTGATCGACTACGAGACCTGGTGCGCGATGCCCTCGGTCGAGCCTTCGGTCGTCCCCGAGGGAGCCTCCGTATAGAGTTCGAAGCTGAAGCATGATTCAGCTCCAGCGCGCCGACCCGGAAGCCCTCGACCGCGCTCGCGTCAAGGTCCGCGGGCTCGGCTCGGCCCTGGTCGCCTACTCGGGCGGCGTCGACTCGTCGCTGCTGCTCAAGCTGGCGCTCGAGGAGCTGCCCGGGCGCGTCGTCGCGGTGCTCGCCTCGTCGCCCGCCTACCCGGAGGCCGAGCAGGCCGAGGCGCGTGAGCTCGCCCGGCGGCTGGGCGCCAAGCTGGTCGAGGTGGACACCTCGGAGGTCGAGCTGGAGGCCTACGTCCGCAACAACCCCGACCGCTGCTTCCACTGCAAGGAGGAGCTCTTCGACACCCTGGAACCGGTCCGCGAGCGCCTCGGGCTGGCGACCCTCGCCTACGGCGCGACCGCCGACGACGCGGACGACCACCGGCCCGGGCACGCCTCCGCCGTGAAGCGCGGCGTGCGCTTCCCGCTCCTCGAGGCCGGCCTCGGCAAGGCGGAGATCCGCCTCGCCGCCCGCTCGCTGGGCCTTCCCAACTGGAACAAGCCGTCGTTCGCCTGCCTCTCCTCCCGGATCCCCCACGGCACACCGGTCACCGTCAAGGCGCTCCGCCAGGTCGAGCGCGCCGAGGCGGTGGTCAAGGCCCTCGGTTTTGCCCAGGTAAGGGTTCGCCACCACGGCGACGTCGCTCGGGTGGAGGTCGAGCCGGAGGAGGTCCAACGGCTCTTCGAGCACCGCGAGGCGGTCGTGGTGGGCCTGAAGGAGGCGGGCTACACCTTCGTGGCACTCGACCTCGAGGGCTACTCGACAGGCAGCCTCAACCGGACCTGGAAGCCGAACCCCAAATAAGCTAACAGTGGCGTGTCCGGCAACGAATTCGACAACAGGCGCGCTCAGGACGCCGATGTCGAGCTCAGGGGGCCCGGCCCGTCGTCGTCACGCAGCTACGGCTGCGCTCCTCCTTGTGCCACCCCTTCACGCGACCTCGACGCCCTGACCGGCGACCCGGCGGGTCGCCTGCGGCCATCTGGTCGACCCCGTTACCGGACACGCCACTAGCGTGCCCACCGTTGAATGGACGGGCGACGGCGTGCGGCTGATCGACCAGACCAAGCTGCCCGACGAGGAGTCCTACGTCACCTGCCGGAGCGCCGCCATGGTGGCCAAGGCGATCCGCAACATGGTCGTCCGGGGCGCGCCGGCGATCGGCGCCGCGGCGGCCTATGGCGCTGTGCTGGCCCTCCGCGAACAGGACCCCGCGGCTGGCCTGGCCGCCATCCGCGGTAGCCGCCCGACGGCCCGCGACCTCTTCTGGGCCGTCGACCGGGTGACCGCGGCGAGCGATCCGCTGGACGAGGCGCATGCCATCGCCCGGGAGAGCGTCGACGCCTGCCGGCGGATCGGCCACCTCGGCGCGGGGCTCCTCAAGCGCCGCCCGCGCGTCATCACGATCTGCAACACCGGCGCGCTGGCGACGGTCGACTACGGCACCGCGCTGGGCATCGTCCGCGCCGCCCACGAGATCGGCCTGGAGCCGAGCGTCCTGGTGCTGGAGACGCGGCCTCGAGCCCAGGGCGCGCGGCTCACGACCTGGGAGCTGGCCCGGCTCGGGATCCCCTTCCGGCTCCTCGCCGACGGCGCCGCGGGCCGGGCCTTCCAGGAGGGCCTCGTCGATGTCGCGATCGCGGGCGCCGACCGGGTCGCGGCCAACGGCGACACCGCCAACAAGGTCGGCACCTATCCGCTCGCCCTGCTGGCGCGCGAGCACGGGATCCCCTTCTACATCGCGGCGCCGGTGAGCACGGTCGACCTCGCGACGCCGAATGGGGCCGGGATCGTCGTCGAGGAGCGGCCGGAGGCGGAGGTGACCACCTTCGCTCCGCCCGGCACGCCCGCCTGGAACCCCGCCTTCGATGTCACGCCGGCAGCGCTGATCACGGCGATCATCACCGAGCTCGGCGTACTGAAACCCGACAGCCTGGCGTCGCTGCGACCGGCGGTGACTCGCTGAAACCGGGGCCCGGGCTGATCGGGGTCTTTGGAGGATCGGGCTTCTACAGCCTCCTCGACGACGTGCGCAAGGAGCACGTCAAGACCCCTTTTGGGGAGCCGAGCGGCGACTTCGCGATCGGCTCCCTGGACGGGCGGGAGGTCATCTTCCTCGCCCGCCACGGCATCAAGCACACGATCCCGCCAGCCCAGATCAACTACCGGGCGAACCTCTGGGCGATGCGCAAGCTCGGCGTCACCCAGCTGATCGCACCGACGGCCGCCGGTTCGCTCCAGGCGGGGATCAGGCCGGGCGAGTTCGTCGTCTGCGACCAGTTCGTCGACCGCACCAACGGCCGCGCCGACAGCTTCTTCACCGGGCCTCGCGTCGGCCACGTCAGCGCGGCCGATCCGTACTGCCCGCGGCTCCGGGAGCTGGCGGTCGCGACCGGTCGCGAGCTCGGCGTGACGATGCACGAGCAGGGGACCGTCGTCGTGGTCAACGGTCCCCGCTTCAGCACGCGCGCCGAGTCGCGCTGGTTCGCGACCCAGGGCTGGGAGGTCGTCAACATGACCCAGTACCCGGAGCTGATCCTCGCCCGCGAGCTGGAGCTCTGTTACGTGAACATCGCCCTGATCACCGACTACGACGCCGGCCTGGCGGGCTCGCCAGAGGTTGCGCCGGTGACGGTGGCCGAGGTCGAGCGCTTCTTCAAGACCAATAACGACAGGGTCAGGGAGCTGATCCTGCGACTGATTCCGAAGTTGGCCTCCGGCGAGCGCGACTGTCCCTGCCCGACCGCGATGGAGCACGCCTTCATCGGTGGCTGAGGGGATCGTCCTGGCTCTCGACCAGGGCACCACCGGTACCACCGTCGTCGCGGTCGGCGAAGACGGCCGGCCGCGTGGCAAGGGCTACCGGGAGATCACCCAGCACTACCCGCGGCCGGGCTGGGTCGAGCACGACCCGGAGGAGATCTGGCAGTCGGTGCTAGGCGCAACCGACGATGCGATGAAGGCGGCCGGCGCCGCGGCGCCGGCCGTGCGCGCGGTTGGGATC
>DATCPJ010000214.1:0-5976 GCA_036570145.1 Candidatus Dormiibacterota bacterium | reverse complement strand
GCGAGCCGATCCGCGCGGTCCCGGGAGCGTCAGCGAGACGGCCGGGTTGGTCCGGTGCGCTTCGCGAGCCTTACGGCCGGTGCGACCCCCCCCAGGGCTGCTCACGCCGGCCCTTGGCCTGGCCGCGGGGCGCGGCAGAGGAGCACATGGAAAGCTGGTGCGAGCACTTCTCGGCACATGCTCCGGTCAACGTGTTTCGATCTCAATACCTGCACCGCGGGCCCCTCGCTGCCTTCGGCGGTACTCCCCACAAGGTGGGGGAGCAAGACTGACCTTCGCGCAAGATCAGGACTTGTGCCAGCGCGGAAAGAAACGGTAGTTCTGGCTGACCATCAGGGTGAGGCCACGCTCGGCGGCAAGCTGGACCAGCTCCTGCCCCTCGGACACGCTGGGGGCGAATGGCTTTTCGACCAGCACCGTCGTCACGGCCTCCAGGGCCGCCCTGGCGACCGGGACGTGGCCGGGAAGCATCGTCGTCACGAGCACCGCGTCCGGTTCGACCGAGGCGAGGCTCTCGGCAAGCCGGGCGAACAGCCGCCGGGACGGCAGCTGGACTATGCCCCGGGCGAGCTTTCGAGCCGTCGGGTCGGGATCGACACAGCCCGCGAGCTCGACCGCCGGCACCGCGGGCAGGACCCGGGCGGCCCAGTCACGGCCGAAGTCGCCCATCCCGACCTGGAGGATGCGCAGGGGACGCTCTGCCGGGCTGGAAAACACGCGCGCCAGAGTAGACGCCCCCGCGCCGGTTCGAAATGACGGTTATCCGAAGGACGCGCGAGCGGCCCTGACCGCGGACTCCATCGCCGTGGCGGGCTCGCCGAGCACGTCGCCGTGGCCCACCGCGAGGCGGGACGGCTGGAGCTCGCGCAGGGCCTGCCCGCTGGCCAGCGCGGTCGGCTTGTGCCAGGTGGCCAGGGCGGGAAACGGGAACAGGGGGCGGATTACGCCGGACACCGCGATGCCGCCGCGCGTCTGGTAGGCGTCGCCCGCGATCAGGCTGCGATCGCGCGTATCGAGGAAGGCGACGTGGCCGGGCGTGTGTCCCGGTGAGGCCACGACTTCCAATGATCCGACCCGGTCACCCGGCTTCAGCAGCTGGTCGGGCTTCCAGTCGACCTTGCTGAAGAAGCCCTTGACCGGTGCCTGGGGTTCGTCCGCGGCCAGTGTCAGGTCGTCGGCAAGGAGCCGCGCCTCCCGCTCGCCGATCGAGATTACGAGGTCAGTGAAGCGTTCCCGCACTCCCGCGACGCCGCCCACGTGGTCGCCATGGGCATGGGTGAGGACGACCCGCCGGAGCTGGAGGCCGAGCTCGCCGGCAACCCGTGCGACAGCGTCCGCGGGCGAGGACATCGTGCTGTCGACGAGGGTCAGGCCGTCCCCCTCGATGACGAGGTAACAGTTCATCGGAAAGACGGCCGGGTAGCGGGTGAGCTGTACGAGGTGGTCGCCATGGTGGCTGATCCTCATCGGTGAAAGCGTAGGCGGATCCGGTTGTCCGGCCTGCCGGTGCTTCGCAAGTCGCGGCAGCGCATGCTTGGCGCTCGTCGAGAGTGTCGTCAGCCAGGCCCGCGCCGCGGCTCCGGCAGGCCGGCTCCTAGTGCCAGGACACTAGGAGGGCACCACCGCAAGGCGCGGCCGGCGGCGGACCGGGGGCTTGAAGTCCGCTGGTTTCGGCGCAACTCCGGCCGGGATCCGGATCCGGAAGGTGCTGCCGCCGGGCGTCGATGCGATCAGTGCGAGCTCCCCGTCCATCAGCTCGACCAGTCGCCGGCTGAGAGG
The DNA here is from genome assembly GCA_036570145.1 of Candidatus Dormiibacterota bacterium. Lineage (GTDB taxonomy): Bacteria > Chloroflexota > Dormibacteria > Dormibacterales > Dormibacteraceae > UBA6019. Next base: position 4,197 of record DATCPJ010000214.1, on the reverse strand, counting down.
CAGCCCCAGGCCGGTGCCCTCGTTCGTGGATTTGCCGCCCTGCGTGTAGCGCTCGAACACCGCGCTCTGGTCCTCCGCCTTGATACCGCAGCCATTGTCGACGACGTCCAGCTCGACAAAGGTTGCCGAGCGGTGCGCGCTCACCCGGATGGACCCATCTTCCGGGGTGAACTTGATCGCGTTGCTGAGCAGGTTGACGAGCACCTGCGTCAGACGCAGGCGATCGGCCCTGACCCACAGCGCAAAGGGATTGACCGTGAGCTTCAGGGACTTGGCGTCGGAGAGCGGGCGGAGGATCTCCTCCGCCTCGCGAACCACGACGGCAAGCTCCACGTCGGCCATCTCGAGGTCCATCCGGCCGGCCTCGACCTTGGACAGGTCGAGCACGTCGTTGGTCAGCGCCAGCAGGTGCCGGCCGGCCCGGTCGATGTTCAGGATGTACTTGTCCTGCCGCTCGGTCAATGCTCCGAAGCCCGGTGTGCGGAGCAGTTGGGTGAAGCCCAGAACAGCGTTGAGAGGGGTGCGCATCTCATGGCTCATCGATGCCAGGAAGCTGGATTTCAGCTCGCTCACGCGAGCCGTCTCCTCGCCTCTCCGGCGCTCCTCGGCGATCGAGTCGAGGCTCGCCGTCAGCCTGCGGCGCCAGCGTTCGGCCACCAGGAGGACCGGGATCATCGACAGGTAGAGGAGGAGGAGGCCGATCGCCAGCAGGAGATACAGGTGCTGCGACTCCTGGTCGATCTGTGCCGCCACCGGTGCCCACGGCAGGTAGAGCTCGAACGCTCCCGCCGGCGTCTGCTGGTCGCTCGCGAAGTAGATCGGAACGTACACGGAAAGGAATTTGCCGCTGAGGTTGTCGGCCCGGTTCTCAGGCGAGGTGGCGTCGCTGATCTCGCTCGCGGTCTGCCCTGCCAGGGCATCGTTCAGGTGGTCGTCGGGCGGAAAGGCGTGATCGATCAGGTTGCGATTGTCCGAATAGACGACGACGTTCTGGCGGTTCCAGATCTTCAACCGCGCGACCACCTTGCCGAAGGCGACGCCACGGAGGCTGTTGTCCAGCTGGTCCAGCCGAGCGCTGCTGATGCCGCCGGCCAGGTCGTCCGGGACGAGCAGCGGCTGGATCCCGGCCTCGGCCAGGATGTTGGCGTTGCGGTTGGCATCGGCCAGGTGCTGCTGCTGGACGCCGCCGCTGACGACTTCGCCGAGGCCGATCCCGAGTGCGACGACCGGGAGCAGGCTCAGGAGTGCGAAAAAGCCGATGATCGCGCCCGTTCCCGTTCCCGTTCCCGTTCCCGTTCCCGTTCCCGTTCCCGTGCCACGGGAACGGAGGGAGGGCTTGGGAGGCATCGCAACCAATCAGATACCTCCGCCCGCGCATCTCGGCGTCCTCAGAGCGACAGTTCGCCGTTCAGGGCGCGTCGAGTCCGGGCGCGCCGCTAGGCCGGCGGCAGGCGGGTCCGGAGGATCACGCCGTCGAGCTGAGCGTCGTTCATACAGTTGACTGCGAGCACCTGGACCGTCCGCCAGCCGTCGTCGGGGGTCCCGGCCCTTATGTCAAAGGACAGCTCGGAACCCGGGCGGCTGAGCGACTCCTCCATCTTGTCGACGGCGAGGACGAGGTCGTCCGGGTGGACGAAGGCCGCGATCCGCCGCCCGATCGAGGAAACATCGTCCGGACCCGCGCCGATCGCGCTGCGGGACCCGAGCTCGTAGACGATCCGGCTCGTGTTGTCGAGGAGGACGGTCCAGTCCCCGGCGTAGGCCGCCACCCTTTCGACCGCGGCCGGTTCCAGGTAGCGTTCGCTGCGGGTCAATTAAATGAATGGTCTCCCTTGGGCAGATTGTGACGGCAAAGACGGAGGCTTCGACGCCCATCCGACGAGGCAGCAAAATCAGGGCGACCTGCATCCGAGGCGTGGGCAGCACGTTCAAGTACGGCTCGAGCGCGCCTGCTACCTTCCGACCCGTGAGGGGTTTCATCGCCGGGCTGCTGCTGATCCCCCTCCTGGTGGTCGCCGTCCTCTCGATCCGGCCGGGTGGCCTCCGCCGGCAGCTGAGACAGGCCGGCCGCCGCTTCCGGATCGCCCTCACGCTGGCGGGCGCCTACTTCGTCGTCGCCGCGATCATCAGGCTCCTCATCCCGTCGGGCCCGGTCTCCGACTACGGTCCGCCCGCCGTTGCCGCGGTCCTCGCGGCGGCCTACCTGGTGCTCGCCCAGGACACGGCGTCAGGACCCGCTTCCGGCTCCTGAGCCGATCAGCTCGTCCAGCGCGAGCGCGAAGTCGACGTCGAAGCGGCTGAGCCCCCCGTCGGCGTGGGAGTAGAGCTCGAGGTGAACGAAGCACCATTCGTGGACCTGGATGTTGGGATGGTGGGCCACGCGCTCGGCGAGGTCCGCCACCTGGTTCACGAAGGCGATCGCAGCCTTGAAATTCTTGAAGCGGAAGTCGCGGTACAGCCGCGAGCGCTCCACGACCCAGAGGGGGTGCTTCTCGAGCTCGGCGGCCGCGGCTTCGGGTGCGATGGGAGTGTTGCGCCGAGCCGGCATCTCAGGTCCTCTCTCCGGCGAAGGCGGGCGCCGTGAAGGCGCCGCCCTGGGTGTCGAACGGCTCGCTCTCATCGCCGGCCACCTCGTCGACGAAAGCCTCGGCGTTGTCACGCGGCTCGTAGCCGAGCGCCCGGGCGCTCGCCAGGTCCCACCAACCGCGGGTATTGGCCGAGATTCCGTACACGATGCTGAATTGGACCGGTGAGTCAAGGGCGGAGCCGAAGAGCGCAACCGCATCCCGGGGTGACAGCCAGGTCGACAGGTGACGCCGGTCGAGCGGCCGCTCGATGCAGGTGCCGATCCGGATGCAGACGACCGAGACCCCCCATTTCTCGGCGTACAGCCGCCCGAGCGCCTCGCCGAAAGCCTTGCTGACGCCGTAGTAGGTGTCGGGGCGGATTGGCGCCTCGGGTCCGATCCGGTCGGACCGCCCGTACATGCCGGTGACGTGGTTGCTGGAGGCGAAGACGACCCTCCGCACGCCGCGCCGGCGAGCGGCCTCGAGGACGTTGTAGGTGCCCTTGAGGTTGTGCTCGAGGATGTCTTCGAAAGTCGCCTCAGTCGGGATCGCTCCCAGGTGGATGACCGCGTCGACGCCGGCGAAGGCGGCTTCGACCGCCGCCAGGTCCCGAACGTCGAGCACCTCGCAGCCGGGTGCGGGACGGATATCGAGAAGGCGCAGGTCGCGGCGCAGCCCTCGAGCCAGGATGGAGCCGACTCCTCCGGCGGCGCCGGTGACTGCGACTGTCGAGGGCGGTGGCGGCGTCAAGGACATCGGGCTGCGCTTGAGCATAGGTTGCCGCCGCGTGTCCGTGACGCCGCGCCGCCACCACGCGCTGGTCGCCCTGCTAGTTTGGGGGAGTCATGGCGATACCGCTCGCCCGTTTCGGCCGCACGGGTCACCAGAGCACGCGCGTGCTCTTCGGTGCCGCCGCCCTTGGCAGCGTCGGCCAGGACGTCGCCGACCGCACCCTCGACGTCCTCCTCCAGCACGGCATCAACCACATCGACGTGGCGGCGAGCTACGGCGACGCCGAGCTGCGGATCAAGCCCTGGCTGAAGCGCGAACCGGGCCGCTTTTTCCTCGCCACCAAGACCGGTGAACGCAAGGCCAAGGGCGCCCGCGAAGAGCTCCACCGCTCGCTCGACCGGATGGGCGTCGATCACGTCGACCTCTGGCAGCTGCACAACCTCGCCGACCCGATCGAATGGGACACCGCGTTGAGTCCGGGTGGCGCGATCGAGGCAGCCGTCGAGGCCCGCGAGCAGGGCCTGGTGCGCTTCGTCGGGGTGACCGGGCACGGAGCCCAGATCGCCGCCGGCCACCGCCGCAGCCTCGAACGGTTCGACTTCGACTCCGTCCTGCTGCCCTACAACCGGATCACCATGCGGCTCCCCTACTACGCTGAGAACTTCGACGCCCTGGCCGCCACCTGCGCCGAGCGCGAGGTGGCGATCCAGACGATCAAGTCGATCGCGCGCGGACCCTGGCTCGGCAGGGAGCGAACGGCCGCGACCTGGTACGAGCCGCTGACCGAGCAGCGGGACATCGATCTCGCGCTCTGGTGGGCGATGGGCCGGCCCGGCGTCTTCTTGAACAGCACCGGCGACGTCGACCTGCTGCCCCGGTTCCTCGACGCCGCGAGCCC
>DATCPJ010000213.1:0-3646 GCA_036570145.1 Candidatus Dormiibacterota bacterium | reverse complement strand
GGAGCTGGATATGGCGCGCGGCTACTCGCTGGGCGCCGTCGACTTCATCTTCAGCCCCATCGTCCCCGAGGTCCTCCGCGCGAAGGCGGCGGTCTTCGTGGAGCTCCATCAGAAGACGGCCGAGGTGCGCGAGCTGTACGCCGCGGCGCAGGAGTCGTCACGCTCCAAGTCGGAGTTCCTGAACATGGCGGCCCACGAGCTGCGGACGCCACTGTCGGTCGTCGCCGGGTACCTGGCCCTGATGGCCGAGGGCTCCCTCGGGGCGGCTCCGCAGACCTGGCAGATGCCGCTCGAGATGCTCTACTCGAAGACCGGCGAGCTCAACCGGATCGTCGACGATCTGCTGCTGGCATCCCGGATGGACGTCGGCTCGCTGCCCGAGCGAACCCTCGTCTTCGACCTCCGGGATGCTGCCCAGGCGGCGTTGAAGCGGGTGGAGCCGCGGGCAATGCTGCTCAAGGCCGAAACCTCCCTGGAAACAGCTGAAGAGCCGCTCCTGGTGGAGGCGGATCCCGAGCATGTCGGCCGGATCCTCGACAACCTTCTCAACAACGCGCTGACCTACTGCGCCGCGACACCCGCCGTGGCGGTGACGGTCACCGACCCGCAGTCGCCCTGCCTCTCGGTGTGCGACAACGGCGTCGGCATCCCGCCCGAAAAGCGGGAGCTGGTGTTCGAGCGCTTCGTACGGCTCGACGACGAGGCGCTCGGCCCGGTCCCGGGGACCGGCCTCGGCCTCTACATCTCCCGCGAGCTGGCTCGGCGCCACGGCGGCAGCCTCGAGCTGGAGGACGCGCCTTCCGGACAGGGGTCCCTCTTCACGCTCCGGCTCCCGGTCGCCCACGAGGCGGAGCCGATCGCCGACGGGCACTCCAGCAACGGCCGGCGGCGGCTGCGGCTCCATCGAGGACCCGAAGAGGCCGCCGCGCCTCCTGCCCCGGACGGGCAGACGACCGATGCAGCCGCCTCCGGCCGCGGCCGCCGCTGACCGCGGCCCGCTACAGGTCCCCGGATCCGCCGAGCACCGTCGCCAGCGCGGCGAGGGCCGCCGTGTCCGCCCGCAGGTTGCGCGGCCCGAGGCTGAGCATTCGATCGCCTGCGGCCGCCTTCTCGGCCGGCGACCAGCCGCCCTCCGGCCCCACCGCCAGGGTGACCGCGGAACCGAAGGCGGCGCCGGCAAGGCGGGAGGCACCGGTCGCGTCGAGAACGGCGACCGCCTCCCCGGCGAGCACCTCGCTGAGGCTGACCGGCCCGGCGACGGCGGGTACGGCCAGCCGGCCGGCGAGCATCGCGGCCTCCCGGCAGATGGTGGCCCAGCGCTCGAGCTTGGCCGCCCGCGCGACGCTGCGGTCGGCGGCGACCAGGAGGAAGCCGTGCGCGCCAAGCTCGGTGGAGCGGGAGAGCGAATGCTCGAGCGCCGCCGCCGGCAGCAACGCGAGCGCCATCGTCACCCGGAGGCGTGGCTCCGGGTCGTGCGGGCGGGTTGCCACGACCGAGCCGGCGACCTCACGCGAGGACACCGCGTCGAGCCGTACCGTCAGCATCGAGCCGGCGGGGTCGACGACCGCGATCAGCTCTCCTGGCCGCGCTCGCAGCGGACCTGCCAGGTGCCGGGCGTCAGGGCCGAGGATCTCGACCCGGTCGCCGTCCCGGCGCGTCGCGTAGAAAAAGGGCATGCGGCTTTCGACCGCTACGATACGGTCAGGTGGCCAGCGATCGGCGAGAACTGTCGAAGAGCAGGCGCGCGGCCGGCAGGGGGGACGTCCGCCCTCCGAGCAAAACGGCCCTCGTGCTCGCCGGCGGAGGGATCACCGGCGGCATCTACCAGCTGGGCGTGCTGCGGGGGCTCGACGACCTTCTTCTCAACCGGAGCACGCTCGACTTCGACATCTACGTGGGTACCAGTGCGGGCGCCTTCGTCGCCACCCTGCTGAGCATCGGGATTCCAGCCAAGGCCCTCGTCGACATGGCTCGCAACCCGAGCCTGGGGCTGCAGTGGAGCATGATCCGGCACGTCTTCTCGCCCAACGTCGGCGAGCTCGGGGACCGCCTCCGGCAGCTGCCGCGGCACCTGCCGGCGATGGCCCAGGATCTCATCAAGCACCGCGGCTCGTTCCTGATCAGCGACGTCCTCGGCTTTCTCAGCCTCGCGCTGCCCAGCGGGCTGCTCGACTCGAGCCAGGTCGGTGCGTTCATGCGCGAGATCCTCGAGCTGGCCGAGATGCCGATCGAGTTCGCCCAGATCGAGAAGGAGCTCTACGTCGTGGCCTGCCGCCTCGACACCTGGGAGCGGATGGTCTTCGGCGCCGACACCCGGCCGAGCGTCAGCATCCCGGATGCGGTCGCGGCCAGCAGCGCGATCCCGATCGTTTTCAAGCCGGTGCGGATCGACGGCGTCGACTATGTCGATGGCGGCGTCAAGGGGGCGGCCGCGCTGGACGTGGCGATCGAAAAGGGCGCCGACCTGGTCGTCGTCGTCAACGCGCTGGCTCCGCTCGACGTGCGCGGCGTGAAGGACTCGACCTTCCTTCATCGCTTCGGGCACACGATCGCCGACCTCGGCATCAAGGGCATCGCCAACCAGGTCGCACGCGGGATCCTCAAGGACACCCTGACCGACCACGTGCGGCTGCTCCGGCAGCGCCACCCGGAGGTGGACATCGTCGTCATCGAGCCGCTGCCGAACGACGAGAAGATGTTCTTCCACGAGGTGATGAGCACCAGCGCCCGGCTGGTCGTCGCCCAGCACGGCTATGAGTCGGTGCTGGACGGGATGAGCCGCAACCACGCCCACCTCTCCAGCGTGATGGCGCGGCACGGGATCGAGATCAGCCCCGCCATCCTCGATGCCCGCCCCTGGAACGTGCCACTCGAGAGGATCGAGACGGGCGAGATGCCGGAGCGCCTCCAGCAGACCGTCTTCGGCGGCCGCCGGGCCAAGACCGGCGGCAAGACCAGCGGGCGGGTGACCCGTCTCGTGAAGGCGCTCGAGAAGGTCGAGGCGGACCCGCAGCTGCCGGTCGCTAAGCGGCCAGCGGCGGCGGCTCGGCCAGCTCGCCCTCGACGTCGAACCGCCGGTACGCGAGCGTCCACGCGATCGCGAAGTAGGCGCCCACAAGCGAGCTGATCGCGAGCGAGACCGGGGACAGGATCGCCAACCAGAGCAGGACCGTTCCCGGCAGCTCCGCCCAGCGGCCCTGGCTCACCTCGGCGACGAGAGATGCGAGGAAGGGCGCCTCGAGGAGGGCGAAGAGCACCGAGGTCAGGATCCCGATACCGATGCCGGCGCCGATGAAGACGAGGGTGGTGATGGCGATCCGGTGGAACCTGCGCTTGAGGAGCGCCCAGGCGGCCGCCACCGCGGGCCGGGCCCCGAGCTGCTCCAGCACACAGGCCCGCAGCGCCAATTGCGAGAACCAGCCCAGGAAGGCGGCCCAGTAGATCAGGGCGAAAAGCAGCGGCAGGTCGATGAGGACCCCGCTCAGCAGGCCTCGTGTGCCTCCCAGGCTGCCCGCAAGCGGTGGTATGACGAGCAACAGGGCGGGGACGAGGACGGCGACGGCGAGAAGCAGCTTCAGGGCGAGCACGCGCCGAAACGCAGCCACCCCGATCCGCCAGGCGGCGCCGAAGGTCATCGGCTCGCCGG
>DATCPJ010000212.1:0-3823 GCA_036570145.1 Candidatus Dormiibacterota bacterium | reverse complement strand
CTCCTAATGAACTCGAAAGAAGAAAGATGGAGCGGGAGACGGGGGTCGAACCCGCTACCTCAACCTTGGGAAGGTCGCGCTCTGCCAGTTGAGCTACTCCCGCTTGCAGGAAAACGAGTTTACCGAGTAGGCGGCCGGGGTGGCCCTCCGGCCCTACCGGCCACCACCCCACAGCTACTCCCGCTCGGTGACCCCCTGGGCCTCCGCGGGGAGCTCGACCGTGTCGCGGACCAGGGTCACATATTCCTCCAGGAGGGCGTCCACCCGGCCGGGGTCCTGAGTCGAGGCGATCACGTGGTACTGCGGGTGATCGGGGTCCGGCACCACCATGGCCCAGCCGCCGTCGACGAAGACCTTGACCCCGTCGGTCAGGTCGACACGGTCGCGGAGGTGCCGCTCCATCACCGTTCGCATCACGCGGCCTTTGGCCTCCCAGGGGCAGAAGAGGGTCACGTGGCGATAGCCGACCTGTGGGATCTCCTGCCGCAGCCCGTGCAGCGAGAGCCCGGTGGCCGCCATCAGCTCGAGCGTCCTGGCGGCGGTGACGGAGGCGTCGAAGGCGACCTGGAAGTGCGGCCAGGCATAGCCGCCGTTGCCGTCGGAGGCGAGCACCGTCTCCTTGTGCTGGGCGGTGCGGAGGACCGCACCGGGCGTCATCTTGGAGGGCATGAAGCGCCCGCCGAAGCGCTCCGCGATAACCGCGAAGGCGGTCGAGGCGGAGGCGGGCCCGACCACCATGCCGGGGTCCAGGCGGAGCTGCAATTCGGCCAGGACCGCGAAGGCCGTCTCGTGGTCGAGGACCTCGCCCATCTCGTCGATCAGGAAGCAGCGCTCCCCTGGCGAGTCGATGAAGATGCCCATCCGCGCGCGGACCGCGCGCACGATCACGCCCATCTCCCGGAGGCGCGCGTTGAACGCGTCGCTGCCCTGCGGCATGAGCGGCGGCTCGATCGAGGCGTTCAGTGGGATGACGCTGCAGTTCATCTCCTCCAGCACGCGCCCCAGGGCGGCCGACGACACTCCGTTGTCGTAGTCGACGAGGATCTTGAAGGCGGCTGGGCGAACGAGCTCGAGATCGAGCCTGGAGAGGAGGTCGTCGACGTAGCGGTCGATCACGCCCGACGGGTAGCTGATGTTGCCCATCTCGTAGTGGCCGACCCGGCGGATGTCCTCCCGGAAGAAGAGGTTCTCGAGCCTGCGCTCCTGCCGCTTGTCGATGTCGAGGCCCTGGTTGTCGAAGATCCGGATGTCGACGGAGCGGGCGTCGAGCGGTGAGTTCTGCACGTGGAGCGTGGCCGCGGGGCGCGCATGGCGCGCGAAATGACGTGCATTGGGGATCGTCAGGGCGGAGAGGTCGGCGATGTTCGAGCCGGAGCTGAGCAGCCCGGCGATCAGTGCCCGCTTGATCATCCGGGCCGCGCGCGACCAGTCGCGGCTGATGGCGACCGTCGAGCCGCGCGCCGAGAGCCCTCCGATCGCGGCGCCGAGCTTGGCCGCGAACTCGGGCGTGAACTCGATGTTGGAGAGCCCGGTGAGCCCGTAGGAGGTGAAGAGCCCGCGCTTCCAGGAGCCGGCCCAGATGATCGACTCGTTGACGACCGCGCCCGCCTCGATCTCCTTGTTCGGCCAGATCTTGACGTTGGCGTTGATCGTCGAGCCGGCGCCGATCACGACCTCGTCGCCGATGACGCTTCCCTCCTCCAGGAGGCTCGAGTTCTTGACCCGGACAGCACGGCAGACGACGGAGCCGCGGAGGCGGCAGTTCTCGCCGACGTAGACGTGGTTCCAGATGATCGAGTTGGAGACCTTGGTGCCCATGTCGATCGTGGTGTCGTCGCCGATCACGACGGGTCCGTTGATCCACACGCCGGGCAGCAGCCGCGAGGCCGACCCGATGAGGGCCGGGCCCTCGATCCGGGCGTCGGGTGACACCTGTGCGTCCTCGGCGATCCAGATCGAGTCGCCGGTCCTGACGCCGGGGATCTCGACGGCCACCTTGCCCTCCAGGCAGTCGAAGTTCGCCTTCAGGTAGGAGGCGTGGCTGCCGACGTCCTCCCAATAGCCGTCGGCTACCCAGCCGTGGATCGGCTCGCCCTCCTTGAGCAACCGGGGAAAGACGTCGGCCGACCAGTCGGTGACCTCGCCCGCCTTGAAGTAGTTGAAGACCTCCGGCTCGAGGATGTAGATGCCGGTGTTGGCGAGGTCGCTGAAGACCTCGCCCCAGGAGGGCTTCTCGAGGAAGCGCTGGACGGCGCCATCATCGTCGACGACCACCACCCCGTACTCGAGCGGGTTGGGGACGGGCTTCAGGACGATGGTTGCCATCGACTTGCGCTGGCGGTGGAAGCGGACCGCCGCCGTGAGGTCGATGTCGGTCAGCGCATCCCCGCTGATGACGACGAAGGTGTCCTTCAGCTGGTCCTCGGCCAGCCGCACCGAGCCGGCGGTGCCGAGCGGCGAGTCCTCGACCGAGTAGCTGAGGGAGACGCCGGAGTCGGAGCCGTCACCGAAATAGTTCCGGATGCTGGCCCCGAGGTACTGGACGGTGGCCACCACCTCGCGCATGTGATGCTTGCGGAGCAGCAGCAGGATGTGCTCCATGATCGGCCTGCCGGCCACCGGCACCAGGGGCTTGGGGCGAGTGCTTGTCAGCGGACGCAGCCGCGAGCCCTCGCCGCCGGCCATGACGACCGCCTTCACACCGATATCCTAGGCAGGGTGACGAAAAAGGGAGATCGACGCCGCTTCGGCGCCCAGACGGCCAACGGCGTTGTCGCCTCCTCCGATCCTCGCTCACGTATGTTGAATCCGTCCGCATTCCCCACCCTGCGGGCGGGGCCCCCTATCGAAGCTCCGGTCCTCGGAGGCTACTAGCATTGGGGCCGCCTGGACGCCGAATCACAAGCCGACATTTTTCGTCACCCTGCTAATCGCTTGCTCGACGAACTCCAGACCCTCGCCCTCAACCTCCGCTGGGGGTGGGAACCGCGGATCCGCCGCGTTTTCACAACCCTCAGCCCCGAGCTCTGGACAGAGACACGCCACAACCCCATCGCGCTCCTCGCCCGGCTGGGTCCCGAGGGGGTCGACGCGGCCGTCCAGCAGGAGGGCTTCGCCGCGATCCTCGAGGAGGCGCAAGCAGCGGTCCGGGAGCACCGTGAGCGCAACCCTCCTTTCTATGACGCCAATGCGCCGCTCCTGATCGGCTACTTCTCGCTCGAGTTCGGGGTGGTGGAAGCACTGCCGATCTACTCCGGTGGCCTCGGGATCCTCGCGGGCGACCACCTGAAGGCTGCCAGCGACCTCAACCTGCCCCTGGTCGGCGTCGGCCTGCTCTATCGCTGGGGCTTCGGGCGGCAGCGGATCACCCCGGAGGGCACCCAGGCCGAGGTCTACGTCGAGAACAAGCCCGAGCTGCTCCCGATCCGCCAGGTCGAGCTGGGAGGGAAGCCACTCCGGGTCGAGGCGCCGATGGGGAGCGAGACCGTCCAGATCGCCGTCTGGCGGGCCGAGGTCGGCCGGGTGCCGCTCTTCCTGCTCGACACCGATGTGGAGGAGAACCCGCCGCACCTGCGGACGATCGCAGACCGCCTCTACGTACCCGAGCCTGACAAGCGCCTGCGCCAGGAGATCGTGCTTGGCATCGGCGGCATGCGCGCGCTCAAAGCCCTGGGGATCGCGGCGACCGTGTTCCACATGAACGAGGGCCACTCCGCGCTGGTCGGCATCGAGCGGATCCGCGAGCTCCGCCTGGAGCGCCAGCTGACGGTCGAGGAGGCGCGGCTGGTCGCCCGCGCCGGCATCGTCTTCACGACCCATACGC
>DATCPJ010000211.1:0-3599 GCA_036570145.1 Candidatus Dormiibacterota bacterium | reverse complement strand
CCTCCTAGGTCCACCCCTTCGGTCGACCTCGAAGCCCTGACCGGCGACCTTGCGGGTCGCCTGCGGCCATTGTGACGACCACGTTGCCAGACGCACCACCGGGCCTGCTCGCCCGGCTCCGACTGGGTCGCCCCGACCTCTATGCGCTGCTCGCGCTGACGCTGGTCGCCTTCATCCTGCGCTTCTTCAGCCCGCTCCTCCCGGACCTCTACGCACATCCGCAGAACCACTTCGACCTCTCCAACTGCGTGGTCAACACGCCGGTCAACCCAGAGGGCACGCCGGGGACGCTCTGCGGCCTGGCCTACCCCTTCCAGCGTGGCTACCGGGCGACGCCGTCGGCTTCCTTTTCCCCTCCCGACGGCGAGATCTTCGACGAGATCTACTTCGCCGTCTTCGCCCACGACGACCTGAAGGGCATCAGCTACTTCGACCCCGAACCTCCACTCGCGAAGCTGATGATGGCCTCCGGCGAGTGGCTCTACGGCGAATGGCGCATCGTCTTCGAGGGCGCCCAGGGGAATCCGGCCGACCTCGGTTTCACGCCCTTCGGCTGGCGCTGGATGGGTTCGATCTTCGGCACCCTTGTCATTCCCCTGATGTACCTGCTGGCGCTCAGGCTGTGGCCGAACCGCCTCTTCGCGATCGCCGCCGCGACCCTCGCCTGCTTCGACGGGATGTTCTTCATCCAGTCCCGGATCGGGATGATCGACATCTTCCCGATCTTCTTCATCCTGCTCGCCTATTACCTCTTCAACGTCCACCTGCAGAGCCGGACGCCACGCTCCTCGGCGGTCACCCTGCTCCTGACCGGGATCGTGATCGGCCTCGCCATCGCGGCCAAGTGGATCGCGCTCGCCGCCTTGGCGAGCATGCTCGTCATCCTCCTGGTCCGCCTCGTCCGCCGCTACGCCGAAGTCGCCGTCTCGACCGCCGGCGGGATCTGGCGCTGGGGCAGATCGGAGGGCCTGGGGCCGGCCGCGCCCGGCGGGATGCAGATACCCCTGTATGTCGCGCTCGCGGTGGTCGCCTTCATCGCCATCCCGGTCGTCATCTACCTCGCCAGCTGGATCCCCTTCTACGCGCGCGGCCAGTTCCACTGGGCCAACGGGCTGGGGGACCTGATCGCCTACCAGAAGGCGGCCTATGACTACCACGCCCACCTCACGGCTACCCATCCCTATGGCTCGCCGTGGTTCTCCTGGCCGTTCCTCTACCGGCCCGTCGCCTACTACTTCGAGAACGTCGGGCTCGGCATCGACGCGACCAGCGGCCAGCCGCTGGTCGCCGGGATGGTGAACCTGGGCAACCCCTGGATCTGGTGGAGCAGCATCCCCTGCGTCCTCCTCCTGCCCTACTTGGCGATCCGTGACAAGAGCTACCCGGCGGCCTTCATCGCGCTCGGCTTCATCACCCAGTACCTGCCCTGGGCGCCGATCACCCGGGTCCTCTTCCTCTACCACATGTTCGGCGGGCTGATCTTCATGATCCTGGCCCTCGCCTACATCCTCGCCCGCGTTGCCGGCGGGGGGGTGGAGCTCCGCAGCGTCAGCTGGGTTCGCCCCTTTGTCCTCTATGCGTGGCTCGCCGTCGCCATCCTCTTCTTCGTCTACTTCTATCCCGTCTGGACCGGGATCCCGATTGGTGACCACCAGTACCTGGGCGGCTTCGGGGTGGGCCGGATGTGGTTCCTGAAGTGGATCTAGCCACGCCCGACTCGGCGGTCACGCGCCGGCAGCTCGTGATTGGCTGGGCCGGCCGCCACCGCCGTTTGTTGATCTTGGTGGCAGTCCTGGTCGCTCTCTATTTCCCCCTTGTCCTGATCGCGCGACAGATCGGAACGCCGGTGCTCTTGCTCCTGGCGTGCCTGCTGGGCGGCTTCGGGCTCACCTACCTGAGCGGGCTCGAGCTGATCTTCGAGGAGCGCCTTTTCTTCGGCACCGTCATCGGCGCCATGGCGGTGTCCCTGGCCGGGTTTGCCACCGCCTCCCTTCTCGGCTTCAGCGCGACCAGCGTCTGGCTGGGCGCTGTGCTGGCTCTCGCGGCTTCGGCGTCAGGCTGGTTCTGTGGACGCCGCCAGGTGCTGCCCAACCTACGCGATGTGACCGACCGCTGGGCCCGCAGCCCGACCGCGCCCGGCCACCCGTGGCCGCTGCTGGCGGTGGCGCTGGTCGCCGGCGTCTACGTCTACCGGCTCTTCGCCAACGCCTACCGCCTGCTGCCGGGCGGGCTCTACGCCGGGACCGGCGGTACCTGGGCCGACTGGGCTGCCCACCTCAGCTATGCCGGCTCCTTCGCCTACGGCGCCAACTTCCCGCCCCAGCTGCCGCTCGACCCCGGCCACCACCTGCCGTACCCGTTCATGATCGACTTCCTCGCCGCCTCCCTGGTCCCTTTGGGAGCCAGCCTGCCGACGGCCCTGGTGCTCTCCAGCGCACTCCTCGCCTTCGCCTTCGCGCCGGTGATGTACCTGGCGGGAGTGCGCCTGACCGGCAGCCGGCCGGTCGCCGCGCTCGCGCCCTTCATCTTCACGCTGAGCGGCGGTCTCGGCTTCACCTACTTCTTCGGCGACCTCCAGGCCAAAGGCCTCTCGGTCCTCTCCCACCTGCCCCGCGAGTACTCCGCGCTCATGACTGAGAACTACCAGTGGCTCACCCCGCTCATCGCCAGCATGCTTCCCCAGCGTTCGACGCTGTTCGGCTTCGCGATCGTGCTGATCGTGCTCGCCCTGCTCTTCACCGCGCTCGACCGGCCCGGCTGGCAAGGGTTTCTCTTCGCCGGCGTCGTCACCGGGCTTTCGCCCGCGTTCCACGTCCACGGCTATGGCACCTGCGTTGCGCTCGCCGCCTTCTGGGCCGCCTTCCACCGCCGGCGGGAATGGATCGCCTTCTTCGTGCCCGCGCTTGCGCTCGGGATCCCGGTCGTGCTCTGGCTGCTGCCCGAGTCGGGAGCCCAGATCCGGGTCCAGCTCGGCTGGATGGCGATGGCGGGCGGCCACCAGGACAACGTGGTCTGGTTCTGGCTGAAGAACCTCGGCCTCTTCATCCCCCTGCTGCTGATCGCCCAGTTCAGCGGCTCCCTCTTCGGGAAGCTGGACCAATCGGGTCCGCTCGTCGCACTCAGGGGTCGGATGGGCTACCTGTTGCCGACCCGCTATGCGGCGCATTTCGCGCCGATGTGGCTCTGGTTCGTGGTGCCCAACATCTGGCTCTTCCATCCCTGGGACTGGGACAACCAGAAGTTCTTCGTCTACTGGGCGCTGCTGGGTTCGTTCCTGGTCGGCGCGGTGGTGGTTCGGGTGGCACGCGCCGGGCTGCCCGGCGCTGTGGCGGCGGTCGTCCTGCTGCTCGTCCTCTGCCTGGCCGGCGGTCTCGACGCCGCACGCAACGTCGACCTCACGGTCTCCTCGATCCGCTTCGCCGACAACGCGGGCCTCGACGCGGCCGCCTGGAGCCGGGCCCACACCGCGCCACAAGCGCTGTTCCTCGCCGCCTACGACCACGACAGCCCGATCGCGACACTCGGCGCCCGCCGCGTTGTGCTCGGCTACCCGGGCTGGATCTGGACCTACGGCATCTCGGACTGGATCGGCAAGGAGC
>DATCPJ010000210.1:0-4056 GCA_036570145.1 Candidatus Dormiibacterota bacterium | reverse complement strand
CAGGGGCAGGTCCGGGCTCCCTGGGTCCAGCGCGAGATGGGGGAGTGGTGGCAGGTATGGGAAAGGGTCCGGTCGGCCATCGATCCGAAGCGCGTCATGAACCCGAACGCGGTCGGGGGACCGCGCCCGCCATCCTCCTGATCATCAACCCGGCCGCACGGGCCGGGCGGGCGGGACGGGAGTGGCCGCGGCTGGCGGCCGAGATCCGGAGCGCCGGGATCGACTTCGAGGAGGCGTTCACCGCGAAGCCGCAGGAGGCGACCGCGATCGCACGCGCGGCGGTCCGGGAAAACCGGCCGGTCATCGCCGCGGTGGGCGGGGACGGCACCCTTTACGAGGTCGTCAACGGCTTCTTCGAGAAGGGCGAGGCGATCCCCACGACCAGCAACCTCGGCCTCATCCCGTTCGGCACCGGGAGCGACTTCCAGCGGAGCTTCGCGATCCCCGACGGCGCCCTCGCGGCGCGGGTGCTGGTCGATGGCCGTCCCCGCCCGATCGACGCGGTGCGAGTCACCATCGGAGGCCGGGTCCTCCACTACACGAGCATCGGCGAGGCCGGCTTCGGAGCGTTCGTCGCCGACAAGGTCAACCGGACCCCGAAGACGCTGGGTGGGAAGGTGAGCTTCCAGGTCGGCACCTACCGCGGCTTCGCGACCTGGAAGCACGTGCCGATGAGGGTCGTCATCGACGGCACCGAGAAGCGCGAGCTGACGGCCCAGGCGGTGACCGTCGCCAACTGCCCCTACTACGGCGGTGGGATGATGATTGCGCCCATGGCGGTGCCCGACGACGGGCTGCTCGACGTGATCATCACCGGCCCGATCGGCAAGCTCGAGGCGCTGGGCGGCTTCGGCAAGATCTACTCGGGCGCACATATCGACGATCCCAAGCTGAAACGCTGGTTCGAGGTGTTCCGGGCCAGGCGGGTCGAGGTCGACTCGCAGGTGCCGGTGCTGGTCCAGCTCGACGGGGAGATCGCCGGCGAGCTGCCCGCCACCTTCGAGATCATGCCCCGCGCCATCCGCTTCATGACGCCGGCTTGAAGGGGGTTGTAGC
The DNA here is from genome assembly GCA_036570145.1 of Candidatus Dormiibacterota bacterium. GTDB lineage: Bacteria > Chloroflexota > Dormibacteria > Dormibacterales > Dormibacteraceae > UBA6019. The sequence continues at coordinate 3,000 of DATCPJ010000210.1, read as the reverse complement.
CGCCTCCCACCACCTCGCCTCGGAGGCGGGAGCGGAGATGCTTCGTGAGGGCGGCAACGCGATCGACGCGGCGATCGCCGCCAACGCGGTGCTCTGCGTCGTCTACCCGCACATGACGTCGATCGGCGGGGACCTCTACGCGCTGGTCTGGCCGGCAGGCGCCGCGGAGCCGGTCGGCCTGCAGGGTTCCGGGCGCTCCGGCGAGGCGGCCACCATCGCCGCGATGCACGAGCGGGGCTTCACCTCGATGCCGGTGCGGGGAGCCACCACGGTGACTGTGCCGGGCACCATCCAGGCCTGGGGCCGGCTGCTCGAGCGCTACGGCACGGTCGGCATGGGCCGCGTCCTGGGACCGGCGGCCGCGATCGCGAGGGAGGGCTTCGTCGTCGGCGAGAACCTCTCCCGCCAGCTCCACGCCGACCACGTCTGGCTTGCCCAGGACCCCGAGGCGCGGCACGTCCTGCCGCCGCTGCTGCCGGACATGAAGCTCCGCCAGCCGGAGCTGGCGACGACCCTGGAGCTGATCGGCCGGAACGGCTTCGGCGGCTTCTACTTCGGTGAGCTGGGACGGACGATCGCGGAAGCCGTCCAGCGGCGTGACGGCTTCCTCAGCAGCGCCGACATGGCCGCCCACCGGGGCGATTGGATCGAGCCGCTGGCAATGCCCTACCGCGACCTGACCGTGTACCAGCTGCCGCCGCCGACCCAGGGCCTGGTGGCGATGGCGATGCTGGCCCGCCTCGCCCGCGTACCCTCCGGCGAGCTGGAGCCAGGTCCGGCCCTGGCGCGGCGCCTGATGGGGCTGCGCGACGTCACCTACGGGCTTCGTTCCCGCTACCTGAGCGACCCCGACTTCGAGGAGGTGCCGGCAGCCCCCTTCCTCGACCCCGACTTCGCCGTCCCGCCGCCGGCTGACGTGCTGCCGGACGGAGACACGGTCTACCTCTGCGCCGCCGACGAGGCGGGCAACGTGGTCTCGCTGATCCAGAGCATCGCCTTCGACTTCGGCTCCGGAATCGTGGCCGAGGGAACCGGGATCCTACTCCAGAACCGGGGCTGCTACTTCAGCCTCGACCCCGCCCATGTGAACCGCCTGGAGCCCCGCAAGCGGACGATGCACACGCTGATCCCGGCCCTTGCCGCGCGCGGCGGGAAGCCGTTCGCCGCCTTCGGCAACATGGCGGGGGAGGGCCAGCCCCAGATCCAGGTCCAGGTGGCGATGAACCTCTTCGACCGGGGCCTCGACCCGGCCGAGGCGGTGGCGGCGCCACGGGTGCGCGTCAACCCGGCGGGGGACACGCTCTGGGTGGAAGCGGACTACCCCGGCGCCGCGGAGCTGAACCGGGCCCAGTCGCCGCGGGTCGAGCTGGTCCCGCCCCGCGACCAGCGGATGGGCCATGCGCAGGCCCTGATCGTCGACGGACCGTCGTCATGGCGGGCGGGTGCCGATCCGCGTGCCGATGGCTCGGTGGAGCACAGCAAGAGGTAGACGAGGCCCCGCGATGCTCCAGTACGGTTCATCGCAACTTAAGGTTGCCCCTGTCAACCTGTCCAATCGTGCCGAGGACCAGGTTGGCGAACTCAGGCAGCGTCGCCTTGGTCGGGTTGACGATCGCCGCGGTGGTCGCTGCCGGGTGTTCGGCGACGCCGCAGTCGGCCGACCGTCCTCGAGCGTCGCCCTCCGCATCGGTGTCCTTCGCCGTGCCAACTTCGAGCCCACCGCCCCAGTCCGATTCCCCGTCGCCTTCACCGATACCGACCAGCCGGCCGATCGTCGTGGCCCAGTCCGACCTCCCCAACGCGCTCAATCCCGGCACCTGTGTCGAGTACGCGCCCACCGGTCGCGACCGGCACCAGGTCGTGTTCCTGGATGCCGGCCACGGCGGTCTGGACCCGGGCGGCGTCGGGAGCACCTCCTCCGGCGCCCCGATCGACGAGGAGACCGCAACGCTCGCCGTGGAGCTCAGCGCGCTGGGCCTGCTCCGCGGAGCGGGGTACACCGTCGTGGTCTCCCGAACGACCGACACGACCGTGGCCCGGCTGGTCGCCTCCGACTACGTCTTCGGATCGCTCACCGCGCACGCGGTTCGCCTCGATGCGCTGGCTCGAGCCGCCTGCGCCAACGCGGCCGGGGCCGCCGTTCTGGTCGCGATCCATTTCAACGCGGACAGCAACCCTGAGTTCGGCGGAGTGCTGACGGTCTTCGACGACGCCAGGTCATTCACGCCCGCGAATCTCCGCCTGGCTGGGCTCGTCCAGACGGAGCTCACCGACGCATACCGCGGCGTGGGCCTGGAGATCTCCGACCTGGGCACCGTGGCCGACTCGGAAAGCGGCACCCCGGCCCTGACCGCGCGCGGGCAGGCCTACGGGCACCTGATCGAGCTTGGCCCGCAGTCCAGCGGCTGGGTCGACCACCCGAGCGTCATGCCCGGCATCCTGGTCGAGGCGTTGCATCTAACCCGACCTCCCGAGGCTGACCTGGCGAGCGACGCGAAGGGTCAGGCTCTGATCGCGAGCGCACTGGTTGCGGGCATCGAAAAGTTCCTCGACCCGGGGACGCCGCCACCGCTGCTCGGCGCTTCCTGAAGCGAATTCCCGGTTCGCTGCCTTCAGGACGTTCTCAGGACCGCGCCTTGGCGTGGGAACGCCGCGTCTTGCGTCGGGCCGATGTCTTGTGTGGCGCGTGTGAACGGGAGTCGGCGCGGCGCTTTGGAGTCGGGTTGCGGCGTCTTGCGTCGGGCCAATGTCTTGTGCAGCGCCTTTGAAGGGAGTCGGCGCGGCGCTTTGGAGTCGGCGCGGCGCTTTGGAGTCGGGTTGCGGCGTCTTGCGTCGGGCCGAAGTCTTGTGTGGTGGCTATGAAGGGGAGTCGGTCCGGGGGCTTCGGCGTCGCGAAGCGGCGTCTTGCGTTGGGCCGATGTCTTGTGCCGTGCCTTTGAAGAGAGTCGGCGCGGCGCTTTGGAGTCGGGTTGCGGCGTCTTGCGTCGGGCCGAAGTCTTG
>DATCPJ010000209.1:0-2145 GCA_036570145.1 Candidatus Dormiibacterota bacterium | reverse complement strand
CCTCCGGCTCCTCCGGCAGCAGCCGCGCAAGCAGGCTGGCCAGCCACTCGGCGTCGGTCGTCAGGTCGCGTCGGTGGGCGGCCGGGCCGCCGCTCGCGAGGTAGCCCTCGTTAAAGAGCAGGTAGAGCACCACCAGCACCTCCCGCAAGCGCTCGGTCAGCTCCTCCCGCGAGGGCACGCGGTAAGGAATGCCGGCCTCGACGATTTTCCGCTTGGCGCGGACGATGCGCTGGGCCATCGCCGGCTCCGTCGTCAGGAAGGCGCGTGCGATCTCCGGCGTGGTGAGGCCGCAGACGGCCCGCAGGGTCAGTGCCAGCTGCGCCTCGCGGGCCAGCGCGGGGTGGCAGCAAGTGAAGATCAGGCGCAGCCGGTCGTCGGGCTCGGTGGGCTTCGGGGCGGGCGAACCCGCGAGCAGGACCAGCTTCTCCCGGTAGCGCGACTCACGCCGGATCCGGTCGATCGCCTTCCGCCGCGCGGTCGTCGTCAGCCAGGCCGCCGGGTTGTCCGGGATGCCGCTCACCGGCCAGGTCTCGATGGCGCTCAGCACCGCCTCCTGGACGAGCTCCTCGGCGAGGTCGAAGTCGCCGAGAAAGCGGACCAGGCCTGCGACCAGGCGTCCGGTCTCCTCTCGAAAAACGCGGGCTAGAGCTTCGTCAGTGGCCGACCGCGGGTCTGTGACCGAGCTCACATGTTGTTGTCGACAACGAGAGGCCGGATCTCGACCAGCCCCTTCGCCGGCCAGCTCTTGGCCATCTCGATCGCCTCGTCGAGGTTGGCAACATCGATCAGCGCGAAGCCGCCGACCGTCTCCTTCGCCTCGATGAAGGGACCGTCGGTCACGACCGTGCGGTCGCCATCGTGCCTGACGGTGGTTGCCGTTGTCGCCGGCTGCAGCTCCTCGCCCCCGAAGATCTTCCCGGAAGCGCTGTGGCCTCCCCACCATTCGCCGATCCGGGCATACATGCCGTTCCGCTCGGCCTCCGGCATCGTGTCCCAGCGATCCTCGTTGCCGCCGAAGAGAAGGATGTACTTCATTTCTGCTTCACCTCACCAACCGGGCGGCGCGGAAGGCGCCGCCACCCAAGAACTTACGACGAAGTGGCCGGGTCGAAATCGACAACCTCGTCGCCGGTGTAAGCGGCGGCCTGCATCCGGAAGAGGCGTGCATAGCGCCCGTCCAGGCGCATCAGCTCCTCGTGGGTGCCCTCCTCGACCAGCCGGCCGTGCTCCAGGAAGAGGATCCGGTCGGCGCGGCGAACGGTCGAGAAGCGGTGTGAGATGTAGACCGCCGTCTTGCCCGAGGTCAGGGACTTGAGACGCTCGAAGAGGTCGTACTCGGCCTGCGCGTCGAGAGCGGCGGTCGGCTCATCGAGGAGCAGGATCGGCGCCTCCCGCATGAAGGCGCGCGCCAGGGCGACCTTCTGCCACTCGCCGCCCGACAGGTTGACGCCGGCGTCGAACCACTTGCCCAGCGCGGTGTCGTAGCCGGCGGGCAGCTTGGCGATCAGCTCATCGGCGCCGCCCTCCTGGGAGGCGTTGACGATCGCCTCTCGGTCGTCGATCTGGGGCAGGTCGCCGAGGCCGATGTTCTCGGCCGCCGTGGCCTGGTAGGTCACGTAGTCCTGGAACATCGCGCCGATCTGCCGCCGGAGCTCATCAGGCTCGTAATCGCGGATGTCCACGCCGTCGATCAGGATCCGCCCCTCGATCGGGTCGTAGAGGCGGCAGATGAGCTTGAAGAGCGTCGTCTTGCCCGCCCCGTTCCGGCCGACGACGGCCATCGTCTCACCCGGCTTGACGGTGAAGCTGAGGTCCGTGAGCGCATTCGCGATTGCGCCGCCGTACGCGAAGCTGACGTGCTCGAAGCGGATCTCGCCGCGCAGCGGTCGCGGCACCGACACGGGTTCGAGGGGCGCGGGCAGCACGCTCTTGGTCGCCATCAGCTCGAAGAGGTTGCTGAGGTAGAGGTTGTGCTCGTACATCCCGGTGAACCCGCCGAGGATGCCCTGGATCGAACCCTGGACCGCTTGGGCGGCGGTCGTGTAGAGGGTCAGGTCGCCGAGCGTCAGCCTTCCCACCACCGCTTGCAGCGCGACGTAGAGGTAGGTGGCCGAGGTCACCAGGATGCTCAGGATGCCCCACAGG
>DATCPJ010000208.1:0-4675 GCA_036570145.1 Candidatus Dormiibacterota bacterium | reverse complement strand
GTACTCGGTCGAGCCGGTGCCGCTGTGCTCATTGAAGAGGCCGAGGCCGATCCCGACCAGCCGGCCCTCGTCGCGCGCTACGGCCTGCCGGCGTCGGAGCTCGGCATAGCCGGAGCCCTGTTCCAGGCGGTCGAGCAGGCCAAGGTAGTCGCCCGAGTCGAGGTTGCGGCCGGCGGCGGACCGGCTCGGGAACTCGGTCACGACGTTGCGGCGGCGAAGCTCCAGCGGGTCGATACCGAGCTCGCCGGCGACGATGTCGACCATCCGCTCGGTCGCGTAAGCGGCCGCGTTCATGCCCACGCCTCGGTAGGCGCCGGCCGGGCACTTGCTGCTCGCCACGCCGCGAGCCGAGAAGCGGAAGGCCCTCAGCGCGTAGGGACCGAAGAGTGTCTGGGCCGTCGTCATCGGCTCCAGCGCCGCGCTGAAGGGATAGATCGAGTAAGCGCCGACGTCGGCGACCACGGTCGCGTCGGCGGCCAGGAAGTGGCCGTCGGTGTCAAGCGCGAGACGGATCCCGACCTCCTCCTCGTGGGCATGGGCGCTGGCGAGCAGGTTCTCACGCCGGTCCTCGATCCAGCGGACCGGGCGGCGCAGCTTGAGGGCGAGCGCGGCCACCACCACCTCCTCGGGAAAGACGTGCGCCTTGAGGCCGAAGCCGCCGCCCACCTCGGGCGTGATGACGCGGACCGCCTCCTCCGGGAGCCGGAGGCAGCGCGCGATCAGGGTGCGGGCCAGGTGGGGGACCTGGGTGGAGGTCCAGACCGTGAGCCGCTCGCCGTCGGACGCCGCCGCGACGCCCCGGTTCTCGAGCGGGAGGGGCGTCTGACGGGCGGTGCGGAAGACCCGCTCGACGACCCGCTCGGCGCGGCCGAACTCGGCCTCGAGCTCCCCTCCCACGTAATCGGCGCTGAACAGCAGGCCATCGGGAGCCTCCTCGTGGAGCGGCTCTCCGGCAACCGGCCGGTAGTCGAAGAAGACGCTCTCGGCGACGTCCTCGGCGTGGTGGCGGTCGGCGGCCAGCGCGACGGCGACCGCCTCTCCGGGATACCGGACGCGACCCTCGGCGAGCGGCGGCCAGCGGGTGATGACGAGGCCTGGCCCGCCGACCGTGATCGGCTCCAGGCCAAGGCTCTTCGCGTCGAAGACGTTGCTTGGCAGCGGGATCGTGGGGAAGGTCGCGTGCGCAACGGGTGAGCGGACGAAGGCGGCCTCCAGGGCGCCCGGCAGGTCGAGGTCGGCCAGGTAAACGGCCTTGCCGAGCACCTTCATCGCCCGGTTCCGTAAGCGTCGAGGATGGCGTCGATGATCGGCGCGTAGCCGGTGCAGCGACAGATGTTGCCGGCCAGCAGCTCGGGTAGGTTGGCGCGGGTCAGCGACCGGCCGGAGTCGATCAGCGCCTGGCCCGTAGCGAGGAAGCCGGGGGTGCAGAAACCGCACTGGAAGGCGCGCCGGCGCTCGAACGCCTGCTGGAGCGGGCTTGCCACGCCGCCGCTCGCCATACCCTCGACGGTCCGCACCTCGTGGCCGTCGGCCTGGACCGCGAAGACGAGGCAGGAGCGGACCGCCTCGCCGTCGAGGAGGACGGTGCAGGCGCCGCAGACGCCGTGCTCGCAGCCGAGATGGGTGCCGGTCAGCCGGAGCCGGTCGCGAAGATAGTCGGCGAGCGTGACGCGCGGGTCGACGTCGACCGGCCACGGGCTGCCGTTGACCGTGATCAAGCGCTCTCGCCCGCTTCTGCCAGCACCCGCTCGACCAGCTTGCCGGCAACCGCCGAGCGGTAGGCGGCGCCGGCGTGGAGGTCCCCGGTCGCGGCGATCGGGGCTCCCTCCTCGAGGAGTTGGGGCAGCGCGCCGGCGGCGAAGACCACGACCCGGCGGCGGCCCTCGCGGACGGTGCATGCGGCGCCGGCGAGCGCGAAGTCCCCCGGCCTCCGGGCGACCTCTGCGAAACCCCAACGGCCGTCCGCCGGCCAATCCGGAAAGGTGACCGAGGTGAGCAGCTCGTCGGGCTCGAGGGCGGTGGTCAGCGGCCCGCGCATGAAGTCGGTTGCGGCCAGCGTCCGCTCGCCCCGGTCGCGGCTGCGGAGCGTCAGCCGGGCCTCGAGTAGGAGCGCCAGGGCAGGCCACTCGGCGGCCGGGTCGAGGTGGGCCAGGGACCCGCCGAGAGTCCCCCGGTTGCGGATCTGGAAATGGCCGACGTGGGGCAGAGCGGCCGCCACGATCGGAGGCAGCCCGGCGGGGTCGCGCTCGAGCGCCGTGTTGGTGACCATCGCGCCGACCGTGCCGCCAGACCGCTGCTTGAGCTCGGGGACGTCGGCGAGGTCGACGATCACCGCCGGCTGGGCCAGCCGGAGCGCCATCAAGGGCACCAGGCTCTGCCCGCCGGCGAGGGGCTTGGCGTCGCTGCCGTGCTCGGCCAGTAGGTCGAGCGCCTCAGCCAGCGAGCGCGGGCGGTGGTAGGCGAAGGGCGCCGCCTTCACCCCGGGCGCCTCACAGGCCGGCGAGAACCTGGTCACGGAGGAAGCCGAGGCGCTCCAGGCGGCCGCCGCCGGGCAGCGGGAAGATGAAACCGTCGGCGCCGCAGAGGAGCAACTGCCGGAGCCGGGCGGCGCACTCCTCGGCGCTGCCGGCCACCGCCAGAGCCCGTGCCAGGCCGTCGCTCACGGCGCCCTGGTGGCCGGCGCGGACGGAGAGGTGCTGGCTGAAGTCGTACTCCTCCTTGGCGCGCAGGATCTCCTCCGCGTAAGGCTCCAGGCCGCCCGGAAGCTCGGCGAAGTCGGCGATCAGCCGAGCCTCGGTGCTGGCCCAGCTGCGAACGTCCTCGACGCTCTCGGCCAGTGTCGTCATGAGGCAGACGTCGATCTCCGCACGCGCCCGGCCGGCTTCCCGGATGCCATCCTCGATCCAACCCACCTGCCGGCGCACGAACTCAGGAGTGGAAGGGCCCATCACGATGGCGCCGTCCGCCAGCCGCCCGGCGAGGGCGCACATCCGGGGCTGGCTGACGGCGAGGTAGAGCTTGACCGGCGCAGCCAGGTGGGGCAGCCGGTAGGAGCGACCCTCCCATTCCCCCTCGCCACCGCTGAGCACCGCCCGCCAGAAGCGCAGCGCCTCCTCCATCTGGGCAACCCTGGCCGGCCGCGCCCCGATCCCGTAGACCGCGCTGTCGCCGGCCCCGACGCCGAGCACCGCCCGACCGCCGGAGAGCTCGGAGATCGCCGCGATCGAGGTCGCGGTGACGGTCGGGTGGCGGGTCAAGGGGTTGGTGACGCCGGTACCGAGGAGCATGCGGTCGGTGTGGAGGGCGGCCACCGCCAGGCCGCTGTAGACGTCCTTCATCGCCAGCTGGGAGTCGATGAGCCAGAGGCGGCCGACACCGGCCGCCTCCAGCTCGCCCGCCTGTTCGCCGAAGGACCGCAGTGGCTGCCGCGGGCTGATTCCGATGCTGACCGCGAGTGGTGTGTTTAGCAATTTGGTCGTCTCAATGGCCGCAGGCGACCCCAGGTCGCCGGTCAGGACGTCGAGGTCGGGTGAAGGGGTGGCACTAGAAGGAGCGCATCCGAGATGCGTGACGACGACGGGCCGGGGCCCCTGAGCTCGACATCGGCGTCCTGAGCGGATCCGTTGTCGACCGTTTTGCTAGACACACCGCTCACTCCACTCTCAACTGACCATTCTCCGCCAAGTCTCAACTTGGGGGAAATACTTGCTTCTGCAATCAAGTATTTAGCTACGGACGCCGGTCGACGGGGCCGGCACGGAACAAGAAACCAACTTCGGAGGAAACAAGCTATGAATCGATATGACCTAGACCCAAACCACACCGACCTCGGCTTCACCGCCAAGCACATGGTGTTCACCACCGTCCGCGGCCGCTTCAGCGAATACGACGGCTACGTCGAGGTCGACGGTGACGACTACACCCAGGCGAAGGGCGAGTTCACGCTCCAGGTCGCCTCGATCAACTCCGGCAACGAGAAGCGCGACGACCACCTGCGTTCGGCCGACTTCTTCAACGCCGCCGAGTTCCCGGTCCTGACCTTCCGCCCCGCCGGCGTCGTGGCCAAGGGCGCCGACCGCTACGTGGTGACCGGCGACCTGACCATCCGCGAGGTCACCAAGCCGATCGAGCTCGACGTCAAGGTCGAGGGCAGGATCGCCAAGGACGCCTTTGGCAAGGAGCGGATCGCCGTCAGCGCGACCGGCACCCTCAACCGCAAGGACTGGAACCTGAACTGGAACATGGCCCTCGAGACGGGCGGCTTCCTGGTCAGCGACGAGATCAAGATCGAGGTCGAGGCCGCCTTCGTGGCCGACGCCCAGGTGACCGCCGGGGCCGCTGCGTAAACGGGGCAAAGGGGGACAGGGCCCCCCTTCCCAAAGGGCCGTGCGCAAAGGCACGGCCCTTTTCTTATTCGCGCGGCGCGTAGGCCGGGTTTATCCCGGCCGGCTGAGTTGTCTTGATCGACACCCAAGCGCCGCGCCGAGAGGGGGGATTTTTGGAAAGGGGGGCCTGCCCCGCTTTGCCCGGTTACTCCCAAAGCGTGCGCATCTGGGTCAGGACGTCGAAGGGGTCCTCGCCCTGCTGCAGCTCGACTATCGCCTCCGCCCGCGGGTCGCCCTCGAAGAGTGGCTCGCCGGCGCTGACGTGGCTGTTCCAGGCGGCCACGAAGAGG
>DATCPJ010000207.1:0-5339 GCA_036570145.1 Candidatus Dormiibacterota bacterium | reverse complement strand
GGTGTAGACGAGGAGCCCGCTCACGGCGACCTTGCCGGTGTTCGCGATGCTTCCGGTGATCCGGCCGTTGGTCGAAGCGAGATGGGCGGTGAGGCCGAGGCTGCCGGTGCCCGTCGAAGCCGAGCCGACCACCCGCACGCTGCCGTAGACGAGCCCTCGCTCGGTGATCGTCTGGCTTGCGCCGGGCAGCACGTGCTCCTCGACCTGGGTTCCCGAGGTGCCCGGGAACGCGCAGGAGAGACAGAAAGGGCTCAGCTCCGGGAAGGCGATCGTGTAGGGCGCGACGAGGCTGTCCGACCCGAAGGAGACCTGGTGGTCGCCGCGCGTCGGAAAGACGATGCCGTGGACGTCGACCCGCGAGACGATGCCGTCCGGGCCAACCCGGTAGAACTGGATCTCCTGGTCCCGGACACCGGCCTGGAGGCCCTGGCCGATCAGGTAGGTGACCATCGTGAAGAGGACCGCCAGGGCGGGGGTTGTGGCCCAGAACAGGCTCTGCTTGCCGAGCCGCCGGAGGGCGAGGTAGTTGGCCGGGACCACCAGCAGCAGGTAGATCCCGAGAAGCCCGCCGACCAGCCAGAGGGGTGGAAACGGAGAGTCGGACGGCTTTGGGAAGAGCACGCCCGGCAGCTCGCCCGTGTCGACCACGGTCCGCCCCGCCGGCTGGGCACCCGGGATGCTCTCGAGTCCCCTCGAGATCGCCTGGCTGAACGCGAGTGAGGAAAGCCCGGTGGGGCTGCCCGCGCCGGCGGCGGGCGAGTCGGGGTCGAAGAGCAGCTCTACGACGCGGCCCGAGCCGTAGGTCGCCTCCGCCTCCAGCGGGCGGCCGTCCGAGGAGTCGAGGATCACCGAGGCGCCCGCCGCCAGGGTCCCGCCCGCCACCGGCGCGGTGAGGTCGGTCGCGTGGCCGGACAGGTCAGCCACCGGCTCGAGCGACTCGACCGGGCTCGACCCGTTCGGGCTGAAGGCGATCAGCCGGGGCGGCAGCCCGCGGACCGTCCGGGCGAGGTCGCCGCCTCCGGCCAGGACCAGCTCACCGCCGAGCCCGACGAACTCGTTCAAGGCGCTCAGCTGGGCAGGGCTCAGCCGGCCGCTGTCGGCGTGGTCGAGGACGATCGCCGAGTAGCCGCTGAGGTACGCGGTGCGGTCTGGGAAGGGGTTGGCGTCGCTCCACTGGCTGACTTTCATCGTCAGCTCGCCGAGCCGGATCGGCTCGATCTCGCCGGCCAGCGTCTGCGAATCGGTGAGGGTCCCAATCGCGACCGACTTGCGATCGTCCACCGGACCCTCCGCCACCTGCCGTCCGAGCGGATCCTGGACGACGACCGAGATGAAGTCGTCGGGCGCGAAGAAGGTATAGGTCTTCTTGTGGCGCGGGCTCAGCGCGACGGGGAACTGGAAGGCTGCATCGGGCGGGTTCGCCTGGCCGCCCGGGGCAACCGGTGAGACCAGGTTGCCGAGGCCCGGCACGGAGAGCCGCGGCAAGGAGGCCGGCTTGCCCAGGATCTGCTTCACAAGCAGCAGGCGGCCGGTGAAGTCATGATCGCCGAGGTTCCTCACCGTCAGCGTGTAGGGAACCCAGGCTCCCCGGCCGTCCTCCCCGGCGGTGACGTTGATCGTCCCGTCGTCGAGCACGAGCGTTTGCTGAGCGGAGCCGGGCGCCGCGACCTGCACCGCCAGCGCGGCGGCGGCGAGGCCGAGGACGACGAGGACCAGGTGGCGGATCCGCATTCCCTTTTCGCTTGCCTCATGGAGGGTAACCTCCAAGCCAGCTCATGGGTCGACCGACATCGGGATTGCGGCGCTTCGGCTGGGTGGTTGGCGGCGCCTTGACGGGCGCCCTCCTGGCGGTGCTCGCCTGGGGCCTCGGCCATCCACCGGCGGGCGCTGCGCCGGCGGTTGCCGGCAGGCCGGCGCCGGCGCTGACCGTGCACACCTTCGCCGGCGCAACCGTTACGGTCGCCGACCTGCGCGGAAAGCCGCTCGTCCTCAACTTCTGGGCCTCCTGGTGCGCTCCCTGCAGGCAGGAGGCGCCCGTCCTCGCCGACGCCGCGCGGAGCTCGACCGAGGTCAGCTTCCTGGGCGCAGCGATCCAGGACGCCGACGGGCCCGCGCGCGCTTTCCAGCAGGAGATCCAGGCCCCCTACCCGACCGGGCTGGTCATCGACGGGGGCTACCTCCGGTACGGGGTCACCGGGCCACCGGAGACCTACTTCATCGACAGCTCGGGGATCGTCCGCTATCGCTACGCAGGGCCGCTCGACGCCGCGACCCTTCGCCTCTACCTGGAGAAGATCGCGCCGTGAGACTGCGGGCGCTGGGGATCGCGGCGGTCACCCTGCTGATGGCCCTGGGCCTCGTCTCCGCCTTCGTCGGCGTCCACTTCAGCCCCTCGGGCGCCGGCACCCTGCTCCTCGAGCTCAGCTCCAAGTCGGGCGACAGCATCGGTGACACCCAGATCGAGATCCATACCGCCCGGGGCGGCTGGAGCGCCGTCGCCCACCTCGGCAACACCGCCATCCCGGCCGCCCCGAAGATCGTCAAGGCTGCCGAGGCGGCGCTCGCCCCGGGCGACTACGACGGGGTGCGGCTCGCCGGCGCGTCCCTGAGCGCCGGCATCCGGCTGACGGCCGGGCAGGTCGAGCCGGTGCTGGTAACGGTCGCCGGTGGGGTGCCACAGGCGGCCTTCGCCGGCAACCAGGACTACAACGTGGGCCTGCTCGGACTCCAGGGGGCTCTCAAGTCGATGCCCGACTTCGCCCTCCTTGACCAGGACGGCGAGACCGTCACGCGCCAGTCGGTTGCCGGCGCGGTGACCGTCCTGGCCGCCTTCCACACGACCTGTCATGACACCTGCCCGCTCTACACCTCGATCCTCCATCAGCTCCGCGGCCCGGTCCCCACCTCGGTCCGCCTGCTCGAGGTCAGCACCGATCCGGCCACCGACAACGTCGCCGCGTTGAAGGCCTACGCGGCCCTGGCCGACACCTCCTGGCCGCTGCTGACCGGTACCGCCGAGCAGCTCAGCGCTTTCTGGGGGATATTCGGGGTCCAGCTCTCAGGAGCCGACTCGCACACCAACTTCCTCGGCGTCTTCGACGGCCACGGCTACCTGCACCAGTCCGAGACGGGGATCCCCGACGCCGGCTCGGTGCCGGGCGGGCTCGCGGCCGTCCTAAGCCCCGTCGGCGTGAGCGAGCTGCACAGCCATGGCGATGGCTGGGACGCAGCCAAGGTCGCCGACCAGGTCCGCTCGGCGGCGGCCCTCGGCAGCCCATCGGCGGGTGGCGGCGGCGCCGCGCCCGCCTTCACCCTCGCCGGCCTCGACGCGGGCAAGGTGGCCCTGGCCGACTTCGCGGGAGGCCCCGTGGTCGTCAACTTCTGGGCCAGCAGCTGCGCGCCCTGCCGGCAGGAGATGCCGCTGATCGCGTCCCAGGCCGCCTCCCACAAGGTCCGCGTTTTGCTGATCGACGAGCGGGACAGCGCGAGCGCCGCGAAGGCGTTCCTCCGCTCGATCGGGGTCACTGAGCCGACCGGCTTCGACCCCGACGGGACCGTCGGCCGGCTGTACGGGGTCAGCGTGCTCCCGGTGACCGTGTTCATCCGCTCCGACGGCTCCATCGAGGGCAAGTACCTGGGCCAGACGGACGCCGCCATCCTCTCCGGCCACCTGGTCGCCATAACCCGCTAGTGGCGGAGACTGCGACGGGGGTGCCGGCGCTGGGCTGGCGGCAGCTCCTGGGTGAGGGCCGCGGCCGGCTGACGGCGGGGATCCTGCTGGTCGAGTTCGTCGCCGCGGTGCAGTCGTCGGTGGTCGCCTCGATCATGCCGGCGGTCGCACACGACATTGGCGGCATCCAGTTCTACGGCCTGGTCTTCTCCGGCTATGCGCTGGCAAGCATCGCCGCAACGCCCAACGCCGGCGAGGCGGCCGATCGGCAGGGACCCGCGCGGCCCTTCACGGCGATGGTCGCGATCTTCGCATTGGGCACGCTGCTGGCCGGCTTCGCCCCGTCGATGCCGGTTCTGGCCGCCGCTCGCGTGATCCAGGGCTGGGGCGGCGGCGCCCAGTACACGATCGCCTACGGCGCGATCGCCAAGGCCTATCCGGAGGGAGGCCGGGCGAGGATCTTGGCGCTGCTCTCAGCGATGTGGATCATCCCGGGGCTTCTCGGTCCCGGGATCGGCTCGCTCCTCGCCAGCACCATCGGCTGGCGCTGGGCCTTCTTCCTCCTCCTGCCCTTGATCGTGGTGGCGATGCTGATGGTGGTCCCGGGCCTGGCCCGCCTCCCGGGTTCGGCGAGCGGCGGACCCCGGTTGCCCTACCGTTGGCCGCTGCTGCTGGCGGTTGGAACGGGGACCTTCGTGACCGGCCTGACGATGAACTCGTGGGTCGCGGTTCCCGTCGCAGCGGTCGGGGTTGTGATCCTCATCCCTGCCGCGCGCCGGGTCATGCCGCCCGGCACCTTCAGCGCTCGCCCAGGGCTGGGCGCCGCCGTTCTTGTCGGACTGCTCACCAACCTGGGATTCTTCATCGGCCTCTTCTTCCTGCCCTTGCTCCTGACCCGGGCGGCCGGCCGCTCCCTCTTCGAGGCGGGCGCAGCGGTGACGATCGTCAACGTCACCTGGAGCGTGGGTGCTTGGTGGCAGACGCGCGCGATCGAGCGCTTCGACAAGGGCAGGCTGATCCAACTCGCGTCGCTGGTTCTCGGCCTCGGCCTCGCCGGAGCGGCATCGCCACTGGTGGGGGGCCCGCTGCTGCTGGCCTACCTGGCCTGGGGCGCGGCCGGGGCGGCCATGGGCGTCGCCTTCAACACCCTCTACCTGGTTGCTGCCGAGATGGCGCCGCCGGGTGGCGAGACGGGGGCGATCGCCGCACTCCAAAACACCAACCGGCTCGGCATCTCGCTCGGGACGGGCCTCGGAGGCGCCTCGATCGCCCTCGCCCACTTCTCGGGTGCTCCGATCGCGGCAGGCCTCGGCGGCGCCTTCGCGCTGGCGACGGCGGGACCGCTGCTGGCCTCCGTTCTCTCCGGCCGGCTAAAAGTCGCGGATGCGGCTTAGTGCCAGGCGAGGTCCTCGGCGGGGCGCGCTGATGCCCGCCAGCTCGAGCAGCTGGACGGCGCGTGCGCGGTGGCCGCGGTAGGGCTCGAGCAGCTCCAGCATCCGTTCGTCGGTGCCGCGGGGCTCACCGGCCAGCGCCCAGCTGACGAGGTTCGGAAGGTGGTAGTCGCCCACCGATACCGCGTCCGGGTCGCCGAGTGCCACGACCGCGATCTCGGCGGCCGTCCATGCCCCCATCCCGGGGAGTGCCGTCAGCCGGCGTTGCGCGTCGGCGG
>DATCPJ010000206.1:0-9591 GCA_036570145.1 Candidatus Dormiibacterota bacterium | reverse complement strand
CTCCTGGGCGATGTCGAGGGCGCCCTCGCAGTAGACGAGGGGGACCTTGAAGCCCTTGATGTCCATGCCGATGATCTGCTCGGCGGCCGCGGCAAGGCCGGCGGCATCAAGCTCGCCAAGACGCCGGAGGAGGCGCGCGCCGCCGCCGAGGCCATCATCGGCATGGACATCAAGGGCTTCAAGGTGCCCTTCGTCTACTGCGAGGGCGCGCTCGACATCGCCCAGGAGATCTACCTCGGCTTCACCGTCGACCGCGACAACCGTGCCAACATCCTGATGCTCTCCGCCCAGGGGGGGATGGACATCGAGGCAGTCGCCGAGGATGCGCCGGAGTCGATCGCCAGGCTCTACCCGAACCCCTGGCGGGGACCGCTCGACTTCGAGCTGCGGCGGCTGGCGTTCGAGGCCGGCCTGGGCGAGCACGCGGCGGCCCTGACCAAGGTGATCAGGCAGCTCTATCGCGCAATCCCTGAGCAGGACGCCCTCACGGCCGAGATCAACCCGCTGGTGGTGACGCGCGACGGCCGGATCGTCGCCGGGGACGCCAAGCTTGAGACCGACGAGAACGCCGCCTTCCGCCACAGGGACCTCGAAGAGCGCTATGCCGAGTTCCTCGAGGGCGACCCCTACGAGGTCGAGGCGAAGAAGCGCAGCCTGACGTACGTGTCGCTCGACGGCGAGATCGGCGTCATCGGCAACGGGGCCGGCCTCTGCATGGGCACGCTCGACCTGGTCCAGCGCGCCGGTGGACGAGCCGCGAACTTCTGCGACATCGGCGGCGGCGCCAAGGCCGAGGTGGTCCAGAACGCGCTTTCCGTCATCCTCATGAACCCCAAGGTCAAAGGCGTCCTGATCAACGTGTTCGGCGGCATCACGCGCGCCGACGAGGTCGCCCGCGGCGTCGTCGAGGCGAGGCGCAACCTGGACATGAAGCTGCCGCTGGTCGTCCGCCTCTCCGGCACCAACGAGGCGGAGGGCAAGGCGATCCTGCGCGAGAACGGCATCGAACCGGGCGACAACGGCTGGGAGGCGGCCCAGAAGATCGTCGCTGTGACCCGATGAGCATCCTTCTCGACCACGAGAGCAGGGTCATCGTCCAGGGGATCACCGGCCGAGAGGGCGGTTTCCACGCCGAGCGGATGAAGGAGATGGGCACCGCGCTGGTCGGCGGGGTCAGCCCCGGCAAGGGAGGCGGCGAGGCGGTGGGCGTGCCGCTCTTCAACACGGTCGCGGAGGCGGTGATCGCCGCCGGCGCCAACGCCAGCGGCATCTTCGTCCCGCCGCCCTTCGCCGCCGACGCGATCATGGAGGCCGCCGACGCGGGCGTCGGCCTGATCGTCTGCATCACCGAGGGCATCCCGATCCAGGACATGATCCGGGTGAAGGAGTACCTCAAAGGTTTCCCGCAGACCAGGCTCCTGGGCCCCAACTGCCCGGGCCTGATCACCCCCGCCGTGGGCAAGATCGGAATCATCCCGGCCCAGATCTCGAGCCCGGGCAATGTCGGGCTCGTCTCCCGCAGCGGCACCCTCACCTATGAGGCGATGGCCGCTCTGACGAAGGCCGGCCGCGGACAGTCGACCGTCGTCGGCATCGGTGGCGACCCCGTGCTGGGCCTCTCCTTCGCCGACGTCGTCGGGCTCTTCGAGCAGGACCTGGGGACGACCCACCTGGTCCTCATCGGGGAGATCGGGGGCAGCGACGAGGAGAGGGCTGCCGAGCTGCTCTCCGGCACCCGCTTGAAGGTCGTCGCCTTCATCTCCGGGCGCACGGCGCCGGAGGGCAAGCGGATGGGCCATGCCGGGGCCATCGTGTCCGGCAACAAGGGGACCGCGAAGAGCAAGGTGGAGGCGTTCGAGGCGGTGGGCATCCCGGTGGCGGAGACGACCGACCAGATCGTCGAGCTCCTCGCATAGCCGACCCAACTAGAATCGCGTCCGTGGTCTCCGTTGCCGTGGCCCGGCCCGACGTCGAGTCACGGACACGGGACATCTTTCTCGGCCTCGGCACCAGCGCCTGGCTCGGCTACACCTACCTCTATCCCTCGCTCTCAACCTTCCATGCCGTCATCCCCACCTGCCCCTTCCTCCTCCTGACCGGCCATCCCTGTCCCTTCTGCGGCGGCACCCGTTCCTTCTCGGCGATGTGGCGCGGCGATCTGTTTCATGCCGCCCGGCTCTATCCGCTGGGACCGCTCTTCTTCGTCCTTTCCTTTCCGGTTGCCGCCTACGGCATCTGGGCGCTGCTGACTCGCCGCTCGCTGTCCTTGACGATCCCCTCCGCGGCGATGCGGGCGCTGACCGTCACCGGCGTCGTGGCGCTCGCGATCAGCTGGTCCTTGAAGCTGGTCGTGCTCGGCAACTGAAGGCGGTCCTGGTGGGATGAACTTCGAGCTGACGGACGAACAGAAGCAGATCCGCGACCTCTGCCACGAGTTCGCGGACGAGGTCGTGGCGCCGGCCGCGGAGGAGCTCGATCGGGAGTCCCGCTTCGGATACGACATCGTCCGCCAGATGGGCGAGCTGGGGCTTTTCGGCCTGCCCTTCCCGGAGGAGGCGGGCGGCCAGGGTGGCGACTTCCTCTCCTACTGCATCGCGATCGAGGAGATCTCCCGAGCCGATGCCGGGGTCGGCATCACGCTCGAGGCGGCCGTCTCGTTGGGTGCGGCGCCGATCGTCAACTTCGGCACCAAGGCACAGAAGGAGGCCTACCTGCCCGACCTGCTCGCCGGGAAGAAGCTGTGGGCCTTCGGGCTCACCGAGCCGGACGCCGGCTCTGACGCCGGGGGGACCAAGACTCGGGCGGCGATCGTCGACGGGGATTGGCAGATCAACGGCTCCAAGCAGTTCATAACCAACTCCGGCACCGACATCACGGCCGGGGTCACGATCACGGCCGTAACCGCCAAGTCGGCGGGCGACCGGGGAGAGATCAGCGCGATCATGGTCCCCCAGGGCACCCCCGGCTACACCGTCGAGAAGTCCTACCGCAAGCTCGGCTGGCATTCCTCGGACACCCACCCGCTCACCTTCCAGGACTGCCGGGTCCCGGAGGCGAACATCCTCGGCAAGCGGGGCGGCGGGTACCGCCAGTTCCTCCACACGCTCGCCGGCGGCCGGGTCGCCATCGCCGCGCTCAGCGTCGGCCTGGCCCAGGCCTGCCTCGACGCCTCACTCACCTACGCCCGGGAGCGAAAGCAGTTCGGTAAGCCGATCTCGAGCTTCCAGGCGATCCAGTTCAAGCTCGCCGACATGGCGATGGAGGTCGAGCTGGCCCGCACCATCACCTACAAGGCGGCCTGTGCGTACGAGTACACGGGTGAGTCCTCGGCCGAGTTCCGCAAGCTCGCCGCGATGGCCAAGCTCTTCGCATCGGAGACTTCCAAGCGGGCCACCGATCAGGCGGTCCAGATCCACGGCGGGAACGGCTTCATGGAGGAGTACCCGGTCGCCCGTTACTACCGCGACGTCAAGGTCAACGAGATCGGTGAGGGCACCTCCGAGGTTCAGCGGATGCTGATCGCACGGGAGCTCGGCATCTGAGAATGGGCGTCAGGGTGGTGCGACCCACCGACCGACTTCCTGACGTGGGCAGTGGCGCAATGGCCCGGGAGGCGGCGATCTCGGACCGTGTCTGCGGTGCGGCGAAGCTCTGGGTCGGCTACGTCGAGCTGCCGCCCGGGATGCGCTCGGCCAAGCACCACCATGGCGAGGCCGAGAGCGCGATCTTCGTGATCTCGGGCCACGCCCGCTTTCTGACCGGCGCCGAAGGCGAGGAGATCCACGACGCCGGGCCGGGCGACTTCGTCTGGGTGCCTCCCCACGAGCACCATGTCGAGATGAACCTCTCCGACACCGAGCCCGTGACGATGGTCGTCTCCCGCTCGACCCAGGAGACCCTCGTCTTCAACGTCGACTAGACGGGCAAAGGGGGGCAGGCCCCCCTTTCCAAAAAGCCCCCGCTCGGCGCCACGCTTGGGTGTCGATTCAAAACAACTCAAACGGCCGGGGTAAACCCGGCCTACGCGCGACGGGCAAAGGGGGGCAGGCCCCCCTTTCCAAAATCCCCCCAACGCGGCGCGACGCTCGGGTGTCGATTCAAAACAACTCAAACGGCCGGGATAAACCCGGCCTACGCGCCACGCATGTCCGGACAAAGGTCACTGGCGATGCGCAGCGACGTATTCTGGGAAGCCTTCTTCCATCTCCGGGTAGACCGCTTCGCGGAGCACCCTTAGCTCGACGTCAGTGGGGCGCGGTGTCTCGGCTGCGCCGGGCCTGACGCGGAGGTCGAAGCCCGTCGCCGCCGCCACGGTCGCGGCCGTCTCGCCCGGGTGCCAGGAGACCAGCTCGAGCAGCCCGTCCTCGCCCGGCGCCAGCACCGCCTTCGGCGTGACGACGAGATGGGGACGGCCGCTCGCCGAGACGAAGTCCAGCCTCGGCACGAAGACGCGCGGCGAGTGCTCGGTCCGGAAGAGGATCACCCGCTTCACGAGCGGGTAGAGGACGGCGGACCCGTAGGCACCGGGGAATCGCCGTCCGCCCGCGCGGTGGAGGTTGATCCGGCCTGCCGGGTCGATCTGGATGCCGGACAGGAAGAAGAGGTCCAGCCTGCCCCGCTGGGCGAGGTCGAAGAACTCCTTGCTGCCGATGAGGGGCACCCCGTCGGCGATGCCCCGAAGCCGGATTTGCGCCGTTGGGGCATGGAGATGGCGGGCGAGGAGGACGCCGGCGGCCGGGATCGGAGAGTTGACGCCGATGCCGACGTTCTCGCCATCGCGCACCTCGCGCGCGATCACGGCCGCCATCAGCTCGTCTGAATTGAAGGGGGACGTCCCCCCTTCCGGCCGTGCTCGGCGAAGCTTGCGCGCGGCCTACCCCCCTGAGTGAAGGGCGGCGTGAAGGTGGTCAAGCCAGACCTGCATCGTCGCCGGGTCACGGGCGGCCTCGACATAGTCGCGGATCGCCTCCCGGTCGTCCTCGAACCGCCCGAAGCAGCCGATCGGCAGCGAGCCGCCGGGTGCGAGGGCGACCAGGTCGACGAACGCCGCCGGCACCAGCTGCTCGTCGCGCGCGAGCGACGCCGTGGCGTCGGGCGAGATCGCCTCGACGGTGGCGACCACCTTGCGCGATGCCTGGATCAGAAGGCGGTCGTCGAATTCGATCGTCGTGACCAGGTTGCCGTCGGGATCGGCGCGGAGGGCGTGGACGATCGCATATCCGGGCACGACCGCCGGCACCAGGACAACCTGGGCGCCGTCGCCGAACGGGTCCTCGACGACCTTCCAGTCGTCGCGCTCGGCCAGCAGGTCGGAGCCGAAGAGGCCGGGCACCGGTGTGAAGGAGAGGCCCGCGGCACCCGCCTGGAGGGCAAGCAGGAGCGCTGGGCAGCTGGAATCGATGACCCGGATCGACCCCGCCTCGGCAGCGCGGCTGAAGTTGGGAGCCAGGCCGTGCTCGGCCAGGTCGACGCCCGAGGTATGGATGCTGCGGACCGAGCCGGCAGCGATCAGAAGATCCTCGGCGAGGCCCCCGGTCGGCGCCGACACCAGGTCGAGGTCGCGAGCGCCACGCCTGACGAGCTGCCGTACCAGCGCCATCGGCGGCAGCCGCCCGATCCCAAGGGAGGCGCCGTCGGGGACGAACTCGGCAGCCTCGGCGAGCTCGACAAACCGCATCGCGGGTTCAGTCTGCGGCTTTCTCAAGCCCTCCACAGAGGCGGAGGCCTTGCCGGCTCAGAAAAAGCCCGCGCGCGTAGGCCGGGTTTATCCCGGCCGAATGAGTTGTTTTGAATCGACGCCCAAGCGTCGCGCCCAGTTGGGGGGTCTTCGGAAAGGGGCTTGGTTAGGGGGCCCCGCGCGGAGCGGGGAATGCGGCTGCCCCCCTTTGCCCCGTTACTCGTCCGGGATCTCGTCGAGGACGGGGGTCATCTCGCAGACCCAACGGCCGTCGTCGAGACGGCGGATGAAGCGGCCGTAGCCCGCGTTGCGGGTCACGTTCTGGAACTGCTCGGGCGTGATCAGGGTCCGGAGCCGGGCGAGATCGCCGTACTCGGTGTCGCGCATGATCCCGCCGACGACGCCGGCCAGCTCGCGCCACTGGCCCTCGGAGAGCGGCTCGGCGTAGCCGGCGATGGTGACCAGGAGGGCCGCCGTGGCGCCGGTGATGGTGTCCGGCAGGACCTTTTGCGCCTTCGCCCGCGCGATCACCTCCTTGCCCTGTTCGATGATCAGGGCGATCCGGTCGCGCCGCACGCCGATGATGTCACGGCCGCTTCCCACGGTGGTTCCTTCGAGGTAGCGAGGCCCAGCATTCATTCGTGCGCTTATTTTAGGCGGGACATGAATTCCGACCCGGCCGCCGCGCACCAAGAGCTGCGCCAGGCGGTGCGCGACTTCGCCACCGAGGTGGTGAAGCCGATGGCCCCGCGAACCGATCAGGAGCACCGCTTTCCGGCCGAGGCGCTCAGTGCCGCGGCCGAGCTCGACCTGATGGGCATCCTGATCCCGCCCGAGTACGGCGGCGCCGGGCTCGACCACCTGGCCTTCGCGATCTGTATCGAGGAGATCGCCACCGCCTGCGCCAGCACCGCGGTCCTCGTCGACGTCCACAACTCGGTGGCGGCGGAACCGATCCTTCTCTTCGGCGACGAGGAGCAGAAGCGCTCCTGGCTGCCTCGCCTCGCCCGGGGCGAGATCCTGGGCGCGTTCGCTCTGACCGAGCCATCCTCCGGCTCTGACGCGGCCGCTTTGAAGACGACCGCCAAGCGCCACGGGGATGAGTACGTGCTGAACGGCTCCAAGGTCTTCATCACCGGGATCGGTCATGCCGGCATGTACCTGGTCTTCGCCCGCACCGACCCCGCGACGCCGGGCGCCGCCGGCGTCAGCTGCTTCATCGTGCCCGGTGACGCGCCCGGGCTGAAGATGGGGCAGGTCTTCGCCAAGATGGGGCTGCGCGGCTCCCCCACCGGGGAGCTGGTGCTGGAGGATGTGCGGGTTCCCGCCGCCAACCTCCTCCATCGCGAAGGCAAGGGCTTCAGCGTGGCCATGCGAGCGCTCGACTCGGGCAGGATCGGCATCTCCGGCCAGGCGCTGGGGATCGGCCAGGCGGCCTTCGCGGAAGCACTGGCCTATTCCCGGGAACGGGAGCAGTTCGGACAGCCGATCGCCTCCTTCGAGGGCCTAAGCTGGATGCTGGCGGAGATGGCCACCCAGCTCGAGGCAGCCCGCCGGCTGGTCTACCATGCCGCCGACCTCTGCTCCCGCGGCCTTCCCTTCACCCGCGAGGCGTCGATGGCGAAGGTGTTCACAACCGATACCGCGATGGCCGTCGCGACCGATGCCATCCAGGTCGCCGGCGGCTACGGCTACATCGAGGACTACCCCTTCGAGCGATTTTTCCGCGACGCCAAGGCCTGCCAGATCTACGAGGGGAGCAACCAGGTCCAGCGGATCGTGATCGCGCGCGAGATCCTTCGCTGACGTTGACACCTGAGACGGGATAGATTCCGCAGCAGAAGCGAAATGGACTTCACATTCACGCCCGACCAGCTGGCGATCCGGGACACGATCCGGGAACTCGTCCAGGACAAGGTCGTGCCGCGCGCGGCCGAGATCGACCAGAAGATGGAGTACCCCAAGGACATCGAGCGCCTCTTCGCCGAGAACGGGATCCTCGGCATCCCTTTCCCGGAGGAGTACGGCGGCATCAGCGGCACCAGCGTGAGCATCTGCATGGGCGTGGAGGAGATCGCCAAAGCCGACACCACCTGCTCTCTCCTGCTTGCCGTCCAGGCGCTCGGCTCCTACCCGATCCTGCTCGCCGGAAGTGAGGAGCAGAAGAAGCGGCTCTGCCCGCCGCTCGCCGCCGGCGAGCAGATGGCCTGCTATGCGCTGAGCGAGCCGAACTCGGGCTCGGATGCCGGCGCGATGAAGACGACCGCCAAGCGCTATGGCGACGAGTACGTGCTGAATGGCAGCAAGATCTTCATAACCGGGGCGAGCGAGGCATCGGTGATGGTCGCCTTCGCCCGGACCGAGGACAGCGGCCAGAAGGGCATCAGCGCCTTCGTCCTGGAGAAGGACAAGAGCCCCTGGAAGGTGGAGAAGTTGGAGCACAAGCTCGGCATCCGCGGCTCGCCCACCGGCTATGTCGTCTTCGAGGACGTCAAGGTTCCGGCTGCGAACCGGCTCGGTGGCGAGGGACAGGGCTTCAAGATCGCGCTGAACGTGCTCGACCACTCGCGGCCGGGCATCGGCGCCCAGGCGTTGGGTATCGCCGAAGGCGCCTTCGAGTACGCGCTCAACTACGCCAAGGAGCGGCAGCAGTTCGGCCAGCCGATCGCCAGCTTCCAGGGCCTGCAGTGGATGCTGGCCGACATGGCGACCCAGATCGAGGCGGCCCGTCACCTTGTCTTCTTCGCCGCGACCAAGGTGGACGAGGACGCCGCCGACATGACCAAGTACGCCGCGATGGCCAAGCTCTTCGCGTCCGACATGGCAATGCGGGTGACAACCGATGCGGTCCAGGTGCTGGGCGGCTACGGCTACATCACCGACTACCCGGTGGAGCGGATGATGCGGGACGCCAAGATCACGCAGATCTACGAGGGCACGAACCAGATCCAGCGGGTCGTGATCGGGAGGGCGCTGCTCCGGGAGTAGCTTCCTCCCGCCCAGGAGATTTTGGACGACACGGGGGAGTTGCTGGCGTGGCCGTTCCGCGACCCGCGCTGGGCGACGCGGCTCGGGCTGATGGGATTGCTCTGGCTCGTCCTCAGCCTGAGCGTGGTCGGGATCCCGTTTGCCGGGATCGGCCTCGCCGGCTGGATGCTGACGGCGGCCGACAACCTGCGCGCCGGGCGTCCCGAGCTGCCGCCGGCAGGTCTCTACCTGAGGCGGGGGTACCGCCTTTTCCTGGTCCAGCTGACCTACCTGCTGGCACTCGTCGTCGTGGCGGCGGTCCCTGTCATCGGAGGGCTTCGCCTGGGCGGGATCGGCGGTGGCCTGCTCGCCGTGTTCGGCGAATCGCTTCTGACCCTCGGCAGCACGGCACTGGTCGCCGCGACGCCGGCCCTGGTCCAGCTGACCGAATCCGGTGGCGTCCTGGCCGCCCTGCGGGTGGACCGGCTGGCCGCCCTCCTGGCCACCTACCCGCGACGCTCTGTGGGATGTGGCTTGATGAGCCTGCTCTGCCTCGACATAATCTCCCCGATCGGACTGCTTGCCTGCGGAATCGGGCTCGCCGTCACCACGACCTACGGCTACGCGGTGCTGGCCGCCACGGTCGTGGCATTTGACCGCAAGGCGAGGAGCTAAAACGAATGGACGAGAAGCCACCGGGCGACGAAACGCCGACCACGCCGCCCGAGGACCAGCCGGCACCGCCGGCGCCTGCGCCTCCCCCGAGCGGAGGCTACTCCCCGCCGCCCCCCCCACCACCATCGTCGTCGCCGCCACCGCCGCCCGGCGGCGATGCTCCACCGCCTCCACCCCCGCCGTCGGGCGGGGGCTACGTACCGCCCCCGCCACCGCCGTCGGGTGGAGGCTACGTGCCGCCTCCGCCACCACCACCGCCGTCGGGCGGAGGC
>DATCPJ010000205.1:0-12916 GCA_036570145.1 Candidatus Dormiibacterota bacterium | reverse complement strand
CGAGGCGGGCGACGATCGGCCCCGTCGCGACCGCCCCGAGAAGCGCACCCGCGGCGCCGATCGCGAAGACGAGTCCGACCAGCGCTGGCGCCAGGTGGAGGTAGCGGTAGAGGAAGATCAGCAGGACCGCGAACGCCATGTTGCTGCCCAGGTTGAAGGTCGCCGTGCAGCCGGCGATCTTCCAGAGGGTCGGGTTGCCGATCACGACCTGGATCCCCTCCCACATCTCGTGCCAGAAGCCAGTCTTGCCGGAGGCGCTGCCCGGACTGGGCTCGGGCTCCGGCTTCTTTATCAGCCAGAGCGAGGCGGCCGAGACGAGGAAGGAGGCGGCGTCGATGTAGACGGCGCGGGCGGCGCCGATCGCCTGGATGGCGGCGCCGGCGATGGCAGGGCCCGCCAGCTGAGCCGTCGAGCGGCTGACCTCGAGCTTGGAGTTCCCCTCGACCAGGTCGGCACGATCGATCAGGGCGGGAAGGTAGGACTGGTAGGAGACGCCGAAGAAGACGTTGAAAACGCCGACCACGAGGCCGACCAGGTAGAGCTGCTCCATCCGCAGCAAGCCGAGACTGAA
Organism: Candidatus Dormiibacterota bacterium; assembly: GCA_036570145.1. Classification (GTDB taxonomy): domain Bacteria; phylum Chloroflexota; class Dormibacteria; order Dormibacterales; family Dormibacteraceae; genus UBA6019. The sequence continues at coordinate 12,345 of DATCPJ010000205.1, read as the reverse complement.
GGCGATCGGGATCGTGACGAGGGCGACCATCCGGCCGATGTCGGAGGCGATCATCAGCGGCCTCCGCCTCAAACGGTCGGCGTAGACGCCCGCCACCAGACCGAGGATTGGAAACGGGAGGAACTCGAGGGCCGTCAGGAGGCCGACCTGGAAGGGTGTCGCGTGAAGGAGGAGGATGGCGACCGTCGGCACCGCCAGCTGGCTGACCTGGGTGCCCGCCTCGCTGACCGTCTGGCCGACCCACAGGCGCATGAAATCGCCCTGCCGCCAGAGCCTTCCGCCCAGGGCACAGTCCCAGAAACCAGCCGTCTCGGGTGCCTCCATCGGAAGGTATGCTGCCATTTCCGTGGTGACCTTCAGCCTGGCACTCTCGTGAGCGCCCTCGACGCTGAAGGGCGCCCTGACCGCCAACCAGCCGCTGCTGCTGCTCATCGCCCTGCTGCTTCTCGCCCTGGTCACCCAGACCGGCTTGCGCAGATCGCGGGCAACGTGATCTAGGATTCGGCGCCGGATGCGAACACTGATCACCACCAAGGGAGCCTTTCACGAGCCGACCGTGAAGACGATCAAGAGCCACCTCGGGAAATGCCACGAGGAAGGCTTCTGGATGGACATCGAGGCACCCGACGACGAGGACTTCGAGATCCTCACCAAGGCCTTCCAGTTCCACCAGCTGACGATCGAGGACGTCAAGCACGGCGATCAGCGGCCCAAGCTCGAGGAGTACAAGGGCTATTCCTTCATGGTGCTCTTCGAGGCGACCTTCAAGGACGAGGCTCTCGATTTCGAGGAGTACTTCCTCTACCTGGCGAACGACTACCTGGTGACCATCCACAGCGACCCGCAGCCGCACCTGAACGCGCTCCGCAAGCGGATCGAGGCCCAGCCGGAGATGACCAAGGACGAGCCGTCCTTCCTCACCTACCTGGTCGTCGACGAGATCGTCGATGCCAACTTCCCGATCCTCGACCAGCTCGACAACACGATCGACGAGCTGGAGGACACGATCATCGAAAGAGCCGACCCGGAGCAGCTCCGGATCATCTACCGGTTGAAGCACGACATCACCCGGCTGCGCCAGCTGCTCGGTGCCCAGCGCGATCTCTTCCAGCGGCTGATCACCTCCGCGCTCGCTCCGGATGAACGCGAGATGGGTCTCTACTACCGCGACGTCTACGACCACATCATCCGGCAGTACGAGACGGTGGACTCCCTTCGCGACCTCCTGACCGGCGCCATGGACGTCTATCTGTCGACGGTGTCCAACCGGCTGAACGTCACCATGAAGACGCTCACCGTCATCGCCAGCCTGTTCCTGCCGCTCACCTTCCTGACCGGTTTCTACGGCATGAACTTCGCCTATCTAACGGGGGTCCTCGAGCCCCCCTACGTCTCCTTCTGGATCGGCGTTGGCACGATGCTCATCGCAACTGTGATCCAGTTCTGGTTCTTCAAGCGCAGAGGCTGGATCTAGTGTCCCGAACCTCAGGGGCCGGACACTAGATGGCGAAGACCACCATCCCCGCCCGCAGGGACATCCCGGTCGAGCACACCTGGGACGCCGCCAGCATCTTTCCAACCCCGGCCCTGTGGGAGGAGGAGTTCGGTGCCGTCGAGGGCAGGCTGCCCGACCTGGCGGAGTTCCGGGGACACCTGGCCGACGGTCCCGCGACCCTCGCCGACTGGTTCGCCGCCGCCGAGGCGGTCCAGGCCGCCTACAGCCGGGTGAACGTCTACTCCTACATGTTCTACGCGGTCGACAGCACCGACCAGGAGGCGTCCGCACGGCAGGATCGAAGCCGCGGCCTGGGGAGCCGGGTCGACGCGGCGACCTCGTTCGCCGAGCCGGAGCTGCTGGCGGTCGGCATCGACAAGCTCCGCGCCTGGACGCGGATCGAGCCTCGCCTCGCCCTCTATGGGCACTACTTCGACATCCTCGAGCGGAGGCGCGACCACGTCCGCAGCGCCGAGGTGGAGGAGCTCCTGAGCCAGGCCGCCGATCCCTTCGGGACGGCCGCCTCGATCCACGGCGTGCTGGCCAATGCCGACCTCGCCTTCGCGCCGGCTTCAGCCGGGGATGGCGACCAGAACGAGGTCGCCCAGGGGACGATCAACGCCCTCCTCGCGAGCAGTGACCGGGAGGTCCGCAGGAATGCCTGGGAGAGCTACGCCGACGCCCACCTGGCGGTCAAGAACACGATGGCGGCCTGCATCGCGGCGGGCGTCAAGCGCGATGTCTTCGTGGCACGAGCGCGGCGCTACGGGTCCTCCCTCGAGGCCGCCCTCACTCCCAACCACATCCCGCTCGAGGTGTTCCACAACATGCTCGACACCTTCCGCCGCAACATCCCGACCTGGCATCGCTACTGGGCCATCCGCCGGCGCGCCCTCGGCCTCGACCGCCTCCACGTCTACGACACGCGGGCGGCCCTGACCAACAGCCAGGCGCCGGTCTCCTACGGACAGGCGGTGGACTGGGTCCTGGAGGGCGTCGCGCCGCTCGGCGACGAGTACACGGCGACGCTTCGGCGCGGCGTGTTGGAGCAGCGCTGGGTGGACATCTACCCGAACAAGGGCAAGCGGATGGGCGCCTTCTCGCTGACCGGGCACGGCACCAATCCCTTCATCTTCATGAGCTTCACCGACGACATCTTCAGCATGTCGACCCTGGCCCACGAGATCGGCCATTCGATGCACAGCTACTACGCGAAGGCCACCCAGCCGATCGTCTACGCGCCTTACGGGCTGTTCGTTGCCGAGGTCGCCTCCAACTTCCACCAGGCCCTGGTCCGCGCCCATCTGCTCGCCACCAACCCGGATCCCGAGTTCCAGGTCTCGATCATCGAGGAGGCGATGTCGAACTTCTACCGCTATTTCTTCGTTATGCCGTCGCTGGCGCGGTTCGAGCTCGAGGTTCATCAGCGCGTGGAGCGGGGCGAAGCCCTCAACGCCGACGCGCTCAACGACCTCATGGCCGACCTGATGCTCGAGGTCTACGGTGGCGAGGTCGAGGTGAGGCCGGGCGACCGCGAGCGCATCGGCAGCACCTGGGCCCAGTTCCACTCTCACCTCTACAGCAACTTCTACGTCTACCAGTACGCGACCGGCATCGCGGGCGCCAACTGGCTGGCCGAGCGGGTGATGGCCGGCGAGGCGGGCGCTGCCGAGAACTACCTGGCCTTCATCAAGGCCGGCGGCTCGCTCTTCCCGCTCGATGCGCTGCGCCTGGCCGGGGTCGACATGACCCGGCAGGAGCCGGTCGAGAAGGCGTTCGCGGTGATGGCCTCGATGGTCGAGCGGCTAGAGCAGCTGATCGACTCGCGGGAGACCCCGGCCACCCCACAGGGAGGGGAGCCGGCCCGTGAAGCTGAGACGGAGGGGCCGTCCAGCGGCCCCGGACTCCGCTAGTCGCCGCTGATCGTCAGGGCGCTCTCCTGGCGGGCGGGTTCGACCGCCGGATTCGCCACCCGCCGCCGGCCGGGCAGCAGCAATCGGGCGGTGGCCACGACCAGCGCCGCGTTGCGGATGGCGATCGTGCCGAGGAAGGTGCCCGTGTAGGGCAGCGGTCCCGGGGTGCCGAAGATGTGCTCGTTCACGTAGAGGACCGGGTAGATCAGCGTCGTGCAGGCGCAGATCACCAGCCAGACGACGTCGATGCCTTGCACCTCGACGACCAGGGGTAGCGCCCAGATCAGGTACTGCGGGCTGAACACCTTGCTGGCCAGGAGCGTCACGCAGATCACGCCGAGCATCCCCCGCCCGAGCTCCAGCCGGCCCTGCCAGCAGCGCCAGTAGATCCAGCCCAGGCCGGCCAGGCCGGCGAAGCTGAGCAGGGCCATGATCCCGCTGTCCAGCGGCCCGACGAGGTTGTAGGAGCTCCAGCCGTGCTCGGTGATCGCCGAGAAGCCGAGGAAGCTTCCCAGCCAGAGCAGGGTGGCGCCCAGCGATTCCACCTGGAGGGGCCTGGCGGCGGCGTAGTAGAAGGTCGAGAGTGCGTTCCAGCCCTCGACCAGGAAGCCGAGCGCGAAGCTGGCCGCGACGAGGCTCCCGACCGCCGCGACACCCTGGGCAACCGGCAGCCGCCAGGGCCGGTCGTGAGTCATCAGAAAGCGGCGGTGTTCGATCATCAGCAAAGGCATAAGCGCGATGGGGTAGAGCTTGAGCAGCGCGCCTGCGGCCAGGAAGAGGTAGGCGAGCATGAAACGGCGTCGGCTCGCGGCCCAGAAGGCCGCGACCGTCAGGAGGGCCGGGAAGAGGTCGTAGCGGCCGAGCAGGGCACCGGTGGCGCCGAGCAGCAGGTAGACCGCGTAGAGGGTCGCATTGTGACGCGAGCTGAACCTGCGGTAGGCGAAGTATCCGACCAGGAACAAGACCGCCATCCAACCGGCATAGACCGAGACGTAGTCCCCGAGCGGCGGTAAGACCGAGAGGCTGAAGACCACGATGGTGAGCGGGGGATACTCGACCGGCAGAGTGTGGAACGCGTTCTTACCAGCCCAGAACTCGATGGCGTAGCGGTGGTAAACGCGGATGTCACCGGCCCCGTAGGGCCCGTGGATGGCGAACTGAACCAGTCCCAGGATGCAGACGCAGAGAAGCGCCACATCGAGGGTGTCTTCGTTCAGGTGCCGCCGAAAGGAGGCACCAAGGGACGCACGGCGAGTGATCACCACTTCCCATCCTGCCAAATTGGAACGGTTCTTTGTTGCAAAGCCGCTATCAGGCATTCGTCGTGACTCTTTGTAGGAAACGCACATGGAGCGCACGTCTGCTTCACGGTCGCGACCCCAGGCGCTCGAACGGTCACCGCCATGCCGACGAGACCCGGTTGAGTATCGTGGACGGCGTATGCCGAGTGGGCTCGATCGCGACGTCCAGAAGGCGGTCGTCCGGCTGCGGCTGAACGGCGAGGAGGTCGAGCTCCTGCTGCCGGTCCACAAGACCCTGCTCGAGGTCCTCCGCGAGGACCTCGCTTTGACCGGCACCAAGCATGGCTGCGAGCTGGGCGAATGCGGGACCTGCACAGTGCTGATCGACGGCAGCCCACAGCTGAGCTGCCTGGTGCTGCCGCTCCAGGTCGAGGGCCGTGCGATAACCACCATCGAGGGCATGGCAGCCGGCGCTGTCGACCACCCCCTCCAGGCGGCCTTCACTGAGCTTGCGGCCGCCCAGTGCGGCTACTGCACGCCGGGTATCCTGCTGGCGGCGAAGTCGCTTCTCGATTCCTCGCCAAGCCCGACCCGCCAGGAGATCCAGGAGGCCTTGGCCGGCAACCTCTGCCGCTGCACCGGCTACGCCAAGATCCTGGAGGCCGTCGAGCTGGCAGCCGCGCGGATGGCCACGGCATGACCGCCGACCTCGGCTCGATCGGGAGGTCCTTTGCCAAGCTCGACGGGTCGGCCAAGGTCCGAGGCCAGGCGATCTACGCCGACGACATCGCGCTGCCCCGGATGCTGCATTGCAGGATCCTCCGCGCCCAGGCGCCCCACGCCCGGATCCTCTCCGTCGACACCTCCGCCGCCCGCCGCATCCCCGGTGTCGTCGCCGTGCTCACCGGCCGCGACCTCCCGATCCGCTTCGGCATCCTCCCGGTCAGCCAGGACGAGGCCGCCCTCGAGGAGCACAAGGTCCGCTACGTAGGCGACCCGGTCGCCGCCGTCGCCGCGGTCGACGAGGAGACCGCCGCCGCGGCATGCGAGGCGATCAAGGTCGAGTACCAGCTGCTGGAGCCCGTGATGACGATCGACGAGGCCCTTCGCGAAGCCGCCGACGAGCCCATCCAGGAGGCCTTCTCAAAGCGCGCCGACAACATCCACCGGATGGTCAGCTACGAGTTCGGCGACCTCGCCGCCGGCTTCGCGGCGGCGGACCTGGTCCGGGAGGACGTCTTCTTCTTCCAGGGCAACACCCACCTGCCGATGGAGCAGCACTCGGCGGTCGCGACCTACGTGGACGACCGGCTGACGCTCTGGTCGAGCACCCAGGTGGTGCACTACGTGCACCGGGCGCTGAGCCGGGTGCTCGAGCTGCCGATGAGCCGCATCCGCGTGATCGGTGCGGCACACGGCGGCGGCTTCGGCGGCAAGACCGACCCCTTCGCCCATGAGATCGTCGTCGCCAGGCTGGCGATGCTGACCGGCCGGCCGGTCAAATGCACGCTCACCCGGGAGGAGGTCTTCTACGCCCACCGGGGCCGCCACCCGACCCTCATGTGGTACCGGACCGGCGTGAGGCGCGACGGCCGGATCACGGCGATGCACCTGCGGACCGCGCTCGACGGCGGCGCCTACGGCTCCTACGGCGCCGCCTCGGTCTTCTACACCGGCACCCTGCAGACGGTCACCTACGACATCCCGGCCTACAAGTTCGAGGGCGTCCGCGTCTACACCAACAAGCCGCCCTGCGGCCCGAAGCGCGGGCACGGCACGCCGCAGGGCCGGTTCGGGATCGAGCTCCACCTGGAGAAGATCGCCCACGAACTGGGCATCGACCCGGTGGAGCTCAAGCGGCGCAACTTCGTCAAGCCGTTCAGCCGGGCGGTGAACTGGCTTCGGGTCACCTCCTGCGGGCTGGAGGAGTGCACCGCGAAGGTGCTCGAAGCCTCGGGCTACGCGGCTCGACCGCGGACCGTGGGACATGGCATGGGCTTCGCCATCAGCTCCTACATGAGCGGCGCCGGCACCGCCATCTACTGGAACGACATGCCCCACTCCGAGGTGCAGATCAAGGTCGACCGGACGGGGGCGACCCTCTACTGCGGCGCGATGGACATCGGCCAGGGCTCGGACATGGTCCTCGCCCAGGTCGCCGCCGAAGAGCTGGGCCTGGAGCCCCGCGACATCCGGCTGGTCACCGCCGACACCGATCTCACGCCGGTCGATCTCGGCTCCTACTCGTCCCGCGTCACCTTCATGGCCGGCAATGCCGCCCTTGAGGCGGCGCGGAAGATGCGGAGCCTGATCGTGACGGCCGTCGCCGAGAAGATGGGTGTCGCCGACCTCGAGGAGATCGACGTCGGCGGCGGGCGGATCGGTGAGTTCAGCTTCGAGGAGGCCTGCGTCATCGCCACGACGAAGCTCGGAGCGCTGAGCACGACGGGCTCCTACAAGCCGCCTCGGATCGGCGGTCCGTTCAAGGGCTCGGGGGTGGGGCCGAGCCCGGCCTACTCCTACAGCGCCGCCGTGGTCGAGGTTGAGGCCGACGCCAGGACCGGCCTGGTGACCGTTCTAAAGGTCTGGATCGCCCACGACATCGGGCGCTCGATCAACCCGCTGCTGGTCACCGGGCAGGTCGAGGGCGGCGTTTACATGGGCCTGGGCGAGGCGCTGATGGAGGAGCAGGAATTCCGCAAGGGCCTCCACAAGTGGCCTTCCATGCTGGAGTACAAGTCACCGACCTTCCTCGACACCCCGCCGATCGAGACGATCCTCGTCGAGACGATCGACCCGGAGGGCCCCTACGGCGCCAAGGAGGCCGGCCAGGGCCCGCTGCTGCCGGTGATCCCGGCCGTCAACGCGGCGGTCTTTGACGCGCTGGGCGTCTGGGTGGACGAGACGCCGATCACACCCGAGAAGGTGCTCCGCGCCCTCCAGGCGAAGGCGAAGGGCAACCCGCCCCGCCACGGCCCCAAGGGCTTTCCCGCCGTGCCCTACCCCGACCCGATCCGGGTCGAGCCGCCGAGGGCAGACGACCTGCGCGTGGGCGCCGAGCTCGAGGCAGCCTTCGCGCAGGCTCCGCAGGACTGAAGTGCTGCGCCTGCCGCGGCTCCGCTACCTGCGACCGTCTTCAGCGCGCGAGGCCGCCTCGCTGGCGGCCGAGCAGGGCGAGCTCGCGATGCTCGTCGCGGGTGGAACCGACCTCTTTCCGAACCTCAAGCGCCGCCAGTTCGAGCCCGAGGTCCTCGTCCAGGTTCCGCGGTTGCCCGGCATCCGCCGGGACGACGGCCACTTCGCACTGGGCGCGACGGTCACCCTCGCGCAGGCCGCCGCCGATCCCGGGCTGCGGGCCGCGCTTCCCGGCTTCGCCCAGGCCGCCGGCCTCGTCTCCTCGCCGCCCCTGCGCAATGCCGGCACGATCGGCGGCAACCTCTGCGTCGACACCCGCTGCAACTACTACAACCAGTCCTTCGAGTGGCGGAAGTCGATCGGCTTCTGCCTGAAGAAGGACGGCGACATCTGTCTCGTCGCGCCGGGCAGCCCGCGCTGCTGGGCGGTCTCCTCCTCCGACACCGCGCCAGTGGCGCTGGTCCTCGGCGCAACGGTCGAGCTGGCCGGGCCGGACAGCAGCCGGGTGATCCCGGCCGCGGCCCTCTACCGGGACGACGGCATCGAGTACCTGGCGAAGCAGCCGCACGAGGTGTTGACCGCGATCAACCTTCCGGTCGAGGAGGGAGTCCGGACCGCCTACGTGAAGCTTCGCCGGCGGGGTTCGATCGACTTCCCGATCGCGGGCGCCGCGGTGGCGCTGAAGCTCGATGGCGACCTGGTCGTGAGCTGCCGGATCGCGCTCACCGCCGTCGCCTCCCATCCGCTCGAGGTGCCCGCCGCCGGTGAGTTCCTATCTGGAAAGAGGCTTGACCAGGAGTCGATCACCGCGGCGGCCGAGCTCGCCGCCAAGCCGGCGAAGCCGCTCGACAACACCGACCTGACCCACTTCTGGCGCAAGAAGATGGTCCGGGTGGTCGTCGAGCAGGCGCTGGCGGCGGCTGCCGCCCAGTCCGTTTAGGCCGCGGACGACGAGATCGCGGGCCGGGCGCCGATCGGGAGGATCGCCGGCTTGCGCGCGTTGATGCGGTCGAGCACGGCGAGCGCGGCCCAGAGGATCACGATGCCCGCCACCTGGTAGGCGCTTATCGACTGCCGGGGGGTTACGAGGAAGAGGTTGACGAGCACGCCCGTGATCGGGAAGGCCAGCTCGGCCAGCGTCGCCATCGCGGCGGGCGTGCTGGCCAGGCCGCGGTAGTAGAGGAGCATGGCGAGCAGGCCGGGAATGAGGGCCAGGCCGAGATAGAGCGGCGCGTCCTCCGCGCGATAGACCGTGAAGCCATTGACGCCGGCCTCCAGGTAGAGAAGCAGCGCCAGGGCCGGAAGCGCGGTTGTGAAGCGGAGGCCGGTGAGGGCGGTGAAGCTGACGTCGGCGAGGGCGTAGCGGCCGAAGACGGTTGCGGCCCCCCAGAGCGCGGAGGCGCCGAGCGCGAAGAGGGCGGCGGCGATGTGGAAGTCGGCCCAGGCGTTCTGGGGCCGGAGCGGGTCGGGGACGGCGATCAGGTAGGCGCCGACCAGCGCCACCGGCACCAGCGCCCAGGCGGCGGGCGCCAGTCGCTCGCGCAGCCAGAAGCTGGCCAGGAGGATCGCGATCAGCGGCTGCGTCTTCTGAAGGAGAAGCGTCTCGATGAAGTGGCCGTAGCTGAAGGAGAGGGTGAAGAGGACTGTGGCCAGGCCGGAAGCGCCGACGCCGATGGCGACGATCGCGGCCCACTGGCGGCCGGTGAGCCGGCGGATCTGATTGCGCGCCAGCCACAGGAGTGGGACGGAGCAGACGACGAGGATCACGTGCTCCATGAGCACCAGCTGGGTCGACTGGATCAGGCCATTGCCCGAGAGGTGGTGGAGAAGGGGAACCCGGAAGAGCGTGTCAGTGCCCCAGAGCATCGCTCCGAGGGCGACCATGACCACTGCGAAACGATCGGCGACGCGGCTCACGATGCTATTTAACCCGGAAGCCCTCATCGGGATTCCGTGGATCGGTTCCTAGACCGAACAGGTCTCAAGATCCGGCGATCGTGGAACGGGTCCAAACACAAGGCACGAAGAGCACGAAGAACGCACGAAGGAAGAGGAATTAGCCGTTCGCCATTCTCTGGAGACCGATCTTGAGTCGGCCGGTATTGAAGTTGAGGAGGAGGCCCAGCCAGCTTGGCGGTCGGCGTTCGATAGCTGTCTGTGTCCGACTCGGTTCCTCCGTGCGTCTCGGTGGTCTTCGTGACTCCGTGTTGCATTCGGATTGGGATGATTCCGGCACTAACGAGCTAGCTTGAGCGGCTCGGCTCGAGGACCACCACCGGGATCTTTCGGGTCGTCTTCTTCTGGTAGTCGGCGAAGGTCGGCATCATCTTGGCCTGGGCGTCGTAGAGCCGGTCGTGCTCCTCGCCCTCCGCAACCCGGGCGCGAGCCGGGATGGTCTCACCGAGGACTTCGAGCTTGACATCCGGGTTCGCCACCAGGTTGTGAAACCACCCCGGGTTGGTCGGCGCGCCGCCCTTGGACGCGATGACCACGTAGTTGTCGCCGTCCCGGGTGTAGACGACCGGGGTCTCCCTGACCTCGCCCGACTTGGCGCCGGTGTTGTTGAGGATGAGGACGGGCCTGCCCACGAAGGGACCCGAGGTCGGCTTGCCGGCGTTTGCGCGGAGGTCCGCGACCAGGTCCCGATTGAAATTGTTGAAGCTATTGGTCTCGGTGCTGCTCATACGGGTTTGAACCCGTGCATCAGCAATTAACTTCCTTGTTTCAGCCCGCGCGCTTGCCCATCTCGGTGTGGATCGGATGCTCGCGGGGCGCGTTCGCGTGGATGTAGTCGCAGACCTTCACTATCAACCGGTCCTGGGCCGACAGGTGTCGCTGCAGCTGCAGGCATTCGTGGAGGATGACCTCAGCGTCGATGAAGGTCTGCTCAGCACGCTTGTCGCCCGCCTTGCCGAGCACGTCCTGGCCGACCATGATCACGACCATGAAGATCAGCTGGGCGAGGCTCGAGAGGAAGAGGAGGAAGGCGAAGGGGTAAGGGTCGAACCCGATCAGACCGAGGAGCGCCAGCGTCATCCAGCCGAGCTGGAGGACGGCCGCGACATAGAACGCCCACATGCTGCCGACCCGCTTGGTCAGCCAGGCCGCAAGCCGTCCGTTGCGGCCGACCAGCTCGTCCTCGACGGCGGCCGGCTTGACCACCTTGTGCTGCTCGATGTAGGGGTGCTGCTGGCGCTCCACCAGCCGGATCCCGCGGTTGAGGACTCGGTCCTGCTCCTCCAGGTGGTCGTGCAGCCGGCTGACCTCGTCGAAGATCGCCTCGGCGTCCTCATAGGTCTGAAGAGACCGCTTGTCGGCCGCTCGGCCCAGCACCTGCTGGCCGACCAGGATCACGAAGACGAGCAGGAGCTGAACCACGTTGCCGACGAAGAGGAGGAATGGGAAGGGATACGGGTCGAGGCGGTGGAGCGGCCCGTAGATCGCCAGCAGGATCCAGAGCAGGACGAAGCCGGCCGTGAAGTAGACGACCCACATCGATCCGACGCGTGCGGTCAGCCACGCCGCGGCCCGTCCGTTGAGGCTCTCCCGGTCCTCCTGGCTGACGGCGGGGCCCTTGCGCGCGCGCTCAAGCAGGCGCTGCTGGGTGGTGTGCTCGAAATCACTCATGGGGCGGAGGATAAGGCCCGCAGGGCCAACCGGTTAGATGGTTTGCTCTGGCTCGCCGCCCGCGTAATCGCCCTTCGATGGTTTGCACGCCCGACCACTGTCGGTGGTGCTGCGAACGACCCTGAGTCCTGCGGTTGATTTGTAAGGCCCCGCAACCGAAAAGACCCAAAAAGGCATTCCCGTCCGCGTCGCACAGGCTTCAGGACGTGCCGCCGAAGTCGACATCCTTGGTCGCGACCGTCCCGGCCGTCCGCCCCGGCGCCGTCTGGTAGGTCCAGTACAGGTTCGTGTGCGCGATGACCTGGTCCGGCGGCGGCGCCCCCCATGCCGTCTGGTCCTCCGTCGTGTGTGCGTCGCTGACAAGGGTCGCGTCGTACCCCCTGACGAACGCGCCGTGGAGCGTCGAGCGGATGCACGCATCGGTCTGTGCGCCGACGACGACGAGTCGCCCGACTCCGAGGCCCGACAGGACAGTCTCGAGCGTGGTGTCCTCGAAGGAGTCGCCGTAGTTCTTCTCGACGAGCGGCTCGGCGTCGCCCGGAGTTAGGTCGGGGACGATCCGCCAGTCGTCGCTCCCCCTCGCAAGCTGCTTGTCGGAGTGCTGGACCCAGACAACGGGGACCCGTTCCCGCCGCGCCTTCTCGACAAGGCTGCCGACGTTCGCGACGACCGCATCGCGCTCGTGAGCCCCACCGACGACGCCGTTCTGCACGTCGACGACGAGGAGTGCGGTGTTCGGCCGGTTCGCGAGTGTGGTCATGCTCTCCCCTTACTCACGCTGGGCTCCTCTGTCCAACCACGGTAGACCTACCCACCGCCTGCGGGCGCGAACGAACCTCGGACCGCCCCGTCCAATGACGCGGGGAACGGATCTTCTCCCCCGCGCCACCCACGATGTCCTGCGACAGGCATCAACTATGTCCTGAGACAGGAT
>DATCPJ010000204.1:0-6570 GCA_036570145.1 Candidatus Dormiibacterota bacterium | reverse complement strand
CCCCCCGCCGGCGTCGCATCCGGTAGACGTCCATGGCACGGCGGACGCTCCAGGCCGGGTTCGGCCGCTCCAGCAGATCGACCGGCTGGCCGGCCTCGACGAGACCCTCGGCGAGCACGCGCAGGTACCAGCCGTGCCGTCCGTTCGCCTCGCAGCGCCCGAGCAGGTCGGGCCGCTTCCAGCGGTAGGAGATCTTGTAGCAGGGGCCGCGCGGCTGGCTGACCTGCACGGTCGCCGCCCCGACCCCGTACACGTCGCCGATGCACACGCTGAGCTCGTCCTGACCGCTGATCGTGAAGTTCTCGGCGAAGCCGCCCGGGCCCATCTCGGCGATGCCGAGCTCCTCCCGCCAGCCGGGGTAGTGGTCGGCCGAGTAGCAGAGGACTGCCATCTCGAGGCCGCCGTGGACGCGGGGATCGGCCTGCCGGTCGCCCTCCAGGTTGGTGAAGCGGACCATCACCGGGCCGGCCACCGGCTCCTTGAAGAAGGCGCTCTGCCAGCGGTGGTCGAGCGGCTCGGGCAGCCCGACGTCGGGACCGAGGAAGCGCGGCTTCCCGACCTGGATCGAAACCAGGCGCCCGCTCACGAGCCGGGCGCGATCACCTCGGCCTCGTTGCCCTCCGGCAGAGCAAGCGAGATCTCTTCAGAGCTCACGGGACTCGACCGAATCGACAATCCGAGCTTGCGGGTTCCTCATGACCTTTTGACCTTCACCGCTCCACACTCGGCGCATCTTGGTCAGAAGCCCCTCCGCCTCGTCGAGGCTGTCGAACTCGAGATCGATCAGGACGTAGTTCGGATCCTCGGCCGACCGCATCACCTGGTAGCGGCGGACACCTGACCCTTTGCGGTCGGCAGGGTCACTGTCGAACGCCCGCTTCCAGCCGGTGAAGTCGGGGACTGCATGTTCAATTCGCAAGATCGGCATTCTTGATTCCTTATCCGGGGGCGGCTGCTGACGGTTCGGGAGCGATACATTCGATCTCGTTGCCCTCCGGGTCGTCGACGTAGAAGGTTCGCACGCCGGGCAGAACCGGGTGAATGCCGCCCCGCACCTCGAGTCCCGCCCTGGCGCAGCGCTCGCGGAGCTCCTCGTACCGATCCGGCGACACCTTGAAGGCGAGGTGGTGAAGCACCCGCTCCCGCTTTGCGGCGGGGAAGGCGCCGCCGGCGCCGTCGGGGTGGGGCGAGAGGACGATCATCGCGGGGACGCCGCCGGAGACCTCGCCGGTGCTCAGGAAGCGCGCCGGCACCTCTGGCTTCGAGATCAGCTCGAGGCCGAAGAGGTCGCGGTAGAAAGCGAGCGAGCGCTCCATGTCGTGGGTCCAGAGCACGATCTCGGCCAGCCCCACAACAGTGCCGCTCACGCGGCGACCGCCTTCATCATCGCGACCAGGTTCTCCGCCCGCGCACCGGGCGGAACCGAGCAGCCAGGCGCCAGCAGAAAGCGCTCGCCGCCGGTCTCGTGGAGGGCTTTGCGAGCTTCGCTGACGACCTCCTCGGGCGTTCCCCGGTAGAGCGTGGTGCGGTGGCCGAGGCCGCCCATCACGGCCTTGCCAGAGAGCTTCCGGCCCTCCGCCAGCGAGGGATTGCCCGCGTCCGCGACCGACCAGCTGATGGCCTGAACCGGCAGTCGTCGCGCGATGTCGAAGTGGAGCTGTCCGCGGCAGAGGTGCAGCACGTTGAACCAGGCCGACCTGGGCAGCGCGCCGAGGATCCGCTCGTCCAACGGGAAGAGCCAGCGGTCGTACTCCTCTGCGGTCATCATCCCGGCGCTGGCGTAGCCGGAGATGGCATAAAAGACGCCCGCGGCGCCGGCCTCGATCGAGCGGAGCGAGAAGTCGATCAGCGTGCCGGCGATCCGGTCGAGGGCCGGGAGCACCTCCTCCGGATGCCGGCGAAGGTCGCGGACGGCCCGCCGCTTGTCCTTGCCGACCAGGTAGCCGGCGACGGTGATCGGCGAGAACACTGTCTGCAGCACCGGCACCTCGGGCCCCAGCTCGGCGACGGTGAGGCGAAGCGCCTCGACCTGCTCGGCGAGCGACGGCGCCGAGGCTGCGGCCGGCTTGAGGTTGGGCCAGTCCCCGTAGGCGTGGATCGGGTGCGCCGTCTCTTTGGGGGCCCGGAGCGAGTGGCCGGCACTCTCGTAGCGGGCGCCGAACGCCTCGGCGAAGCAGGAGGCGCGGGGCTGGAACTTGACGAAGTCCCACTCGTAGCGGCGGGCTCGCTGGACGGTGACCCTGGCCAGCGCCTCGGGCGACCATTCCTCACGGTAGGTGTGGCCCCAGGCGGCGGCGGGCGGGCGGTCGACCTTGGCCCCCTGGAGAGCCGCTTCGACCCGGGAGCGTGAGTTCACGCTCCGAGTTTAGCTGCGGGCTAGCTCCGCCTTAGCAGCCGACCCAGCCGATGAAGTTCTCGAGGCGGGTGCGGTCGAGTCCGCGGACGATCTGGGTCCGGTCGATGGTGATGACCGGAGTGACCTGGCCGTCGAGGTCCTCCCATTCGCGGCGGGCGTCGCGGTCGACATCGATCGTGCGCATCCGGTAGTCGATCCCGCGGGAGTCGAAGTAGTCGCGCATCGTCTCCGAGTCGGGGTCGCCGGCGCGGCCGTAGAGCACGATGTCCATGACGCTCAATCTACGTCGATCCGATGGGCGACGCCATGAACATAGACGATTTCTATGTGACGATTAATCCGGCTGATGGGCTTGCGGGAGGCTGATCGTATGATCGGCGTGATGGATCGAGCTGCCTGGGTGGCGGAGGCGGAACGGCTCCGGACGGAGGCCGAGGCCAAGCCGCTGAAGCTGCCGGTCAACCGCCGGGTCGACGAGCGCCATCGCAGCGTCACCGAGGACGGCCTCTCGGTCTGGTACACGATCCAGGTCTCGCCCCACAGCCGGATCTACGACGTCCTCTTCGAGCGGGCCGACCGGATGCCCTCGGAGGAGGAGTGCCAGGCCTGGCTCGAGCTGCTGATCCCGGGTCGGGAGACGGTCGAGTCGCCCTCCCTGCCGGGCAGCTTCGACCGCCGCTTCGACTCCTTCGAGCGGGACCCCACCCGCGAAGCGCCGCTGGCCTGACCCGGGTGTGCTGACAAGGTGAACCGGGGAGCCGTCGAGCAGCTGCGCAGGGCGGTGGGCGCCGACCACGTCGTGACCGAGCCACACGATCTAGTCATCTTCGAGCGCGACGCGTCGATCACCGGCGCCCTGCCGGACGCGATCGTCTTCCCCGCCAGCACGGCGGAGGTGTCCCTGGTCATGCGGATCGCGCAGGCGCAGGGCCTCCCGGTGGTCCCCCGGGGAGCCGGCACCGGTTTGTCAGGCGGCGCCGTCACCCTGCGCGGCGGGATCGCCCTCTCCCTCGCCCGGATGCACCGGATTGTGGAGATCGACCCGCGCAGCCGGACGGCCATCGTGGAGCCCGGCGTCGTCAACGCCGACCTGAGCGTCGAAGCGGCCCGCCACGGGCTCTTCTACGCCCCCGACCCCTCCTCGCAGAAGGCCTGCACGATCGGTGGCAATGCCGCCGAGAACTCGGGCGGGCCGCATTGCCTGTATTACGGCGTGACGACCAACCACATCCTCGGCATGGAGGTCGTGCTCGCCGACGGCTCCGTCCACTGGGTGGGCGGCGACGATCCCGACCGGCCCGGCCTCGACCTTCTCGGCGTGCTGGTCGGGTCGGAGGGGACGATGTGCGTGATCACCCGGATCCAGGTCAGGCTGCTCGCCGTCCCGGAGGCGATCCAGACGCTGCTGGCGGGCTTCCCGACAATCGAGACCGCCAGCCACGCGGTGTCCGACGTCATCGGCCATGGCATCGTGCCGGCGGCGCTCGAGATGATGGACGAGACCACCGTCGGCGCGGTCGAGGCCCACTACCACGCCGGCTACCCCACCGACGCCGGCGCCGTCCTCCTGGTCGAGGTCGACGGTCTGACCGAGTCGGCCGGTGAGCTGATCGGCGAGATCCGCCGGATCCTGGAGCAGAACGAGGCGTTCGCGGTCCGGCTGGCCGGGAACGAGGTTGAGCGGGAGCTTCTCTGGGCAGGCCGGAAGGGGGCGATCGGAGCGCTCGGGCGGATCAAACCGAACTACTACCTGCACGATGGCGTGGTGCCGCGGACCCGGCTGCCGGAGGTGCTCCAGCGGGTTGGCGAGATCGCCGGCCACTACCGGCTGCCGGTCGCCAACGTGTTCCACGCCGGCGACGGCAACCTGCATCCCAACATCCTTTTCGACCTCCGCGAGGAGGGTGTGATGAAAAAGGTGGAGAAGGCGGGAGAAGAGATGCTCCGCGCCTGCATCGATGCCGGCGGGACGCTCTCCGGCGAGCACGGGATCGGGCTCGAGAAGAACGCCTTCATGCCCTGGATCTACGGGCCCGACGACCTCGCCGCGATGCACCGGGTCAAGGAAGTCTTCGATCCTCGCGGGATGCTGAACCCGGGCAAGGTATTTCCCGACCCGGACCTCTCCGAGCCCCGCCTGGTCGCGCGGAGTGGGGTGGCGTCCCAGGCCCAGTGGTGGTAGACGGGCTGGAGGCGATCGCAACCGCGCGGCCCGCCGGGGCGGACGAGCTGGCCCGGGTACTCGCCGACGCCGCCGGCGACGGCTTGTCGGTGATCCCGGTCGGTGGTGGCCGCGCCCTCGGCATGGGCGACCCGCCCGCCCGCTTCGACCTCGCTCTGGAGACCGGGGCCCTCGACCGCATCGTCGAGTTCAGCCCCAACGACCTCACGGTCACGGTGGAGGCTGGGATCACCCTCGAAGCGCTGCAGGCGGAGCTCGCCAAGGCGAAGCAGTTCCTGCCCCTCGATCCCTTCGGCGGGCCCGGCCACAGCATCGGGGGACTGCTCGCCACGGGTTGGTCGGGACCGCTCCGACTGCGCTACGGCACCGCCCGCGACTACCTGGTCGGCCTCTGCGTCGCATTGCCCGACGGCAAGTTGGCCCGCTCCGGCGGACGGGTCGTCAAGAACGTCTCCGGCTACGACCTCAACAAGCTCCATTACGGGGCGATGGGAACCCTCGGCGTGATCGTAGAGGCGTCCTTCAAGCTCTTCCCCGCTCCGCTCTTCGAGGAGACCGTCCGCCGGCCCGCGGCCCGCTTCGAGGAGGCCTGGACGGAGGCGGAGCGTGCCCTCGGCCTGAAGATGCCGCCGGTCGCCCTCGAGCTCGTCCACGAGGACGCCGCCTTCAGCCTGGTGGCGCGGATCGCCGGCAGCGAGGCGGGCGTTCGCCGGATCCTCGGCGAGCTGGGCTGGGCGAAGGCCCCGGCCGCGTTCTGGGAGGACCATGGGCGCCGCGCCTCCGACCGCTGGGCGCGGCTCTCGGTGCGACGGGGTTCGCTCGCCGCTCTGCTCCGATCGCTCCCCGGCGGCGCCCGCTGGATCGCCCAGCCCGGGGTCGGGGTCGCCCACTGGTTCGACTTCGACTCGGCCGGCGAGTTCCGGAAAGTCCGGCGCGCGGCCGAAGCGGCCGGTGGATCGCTGGTCGTGCTGGCGGCACCGCCGGAGTTCAAGCGCGAGGTCGGCGCCTGGGGCACCCCGCCGCCTACCGTTGAGCTGATGAGGCAGCTCAGGAACAGCTTCGATCCCCGCCAGACGATCTCGCCCGGGCGGTACCTGGTTTAGTGTCCCAAGTCCGAAATTCGCCCCCGGGACAGTGATGGCCATCGACATCCGGAACGCGGGCGTGTTCCAGGGGCCGGACGCCCCGGCCGACGACGACCTGTCGACCTGCGTCCACTGCGGCCTCTGCCTCAACTACTGCCCCACCTATCGGGTGACCAACCTGGAGACGGAGTCCCCCCGGGGCCGTCTTTACCTGATGACCCAATGGAAGCGTGGGCAACTTCCCTTCACCGAGGAGCTCGCTCGGCATATCGACCTCTGCCTGGGCTGCCGCACCTGCGAGGCGGTCTGCCCTTCCGGCGTCCCCTACGGCCGGATCATCGAGCAGGGCCGAGCCGAGGTGGAGCGGCTGCGCGGCTTCAATGCCGGGCGGGCGGTTGCCACCCTGGCGATGCGCCAGCTGCTCGCCCATCCCCGCCGGTTGCGAGCCTTTGGCGGCCTCACCCGGGCCGCGCAGATCGTCGGGCTCACCTCGATCGTGCCGCAGGGCCGGCAGCTGCCGAAGCTCCGGGCCCAGTACCGGCCGCCCGCCGCACGCGTGGCGCCGGCGATCGGCCGCCGCCGCATGCGGGTGGCCTTCCTGACCGGCTGCGTGATGCCGATCATGTTCCCGGAGTCCCATGCCGCCTCGGTGAAGCTGCTCCAGCTGGCCGGCTGCGAGGTCTGGTTCCCGCCTCGCGAGAAATGCTGTGGGGCGCTCTTCGCCCACAACGGGGACCTCGCCTCGGCCCGGAAACTGCGGGACGACAACGAGGCCGCCTTCGACCTCTCCCGATTCGACCTGCTGGTCGTCAACTCGGCGGGCTGCGCGTCACACCTCAAGGACTTCTACGCCGAGCTCGGGCCGAAGACGCGCGACCTCTTCGAGTTCCTGGCCGAGGTCGGGCTGCCGGAACCCACCCGGGAAGTCAATGTCCGCGTCACCTACC
>DATCPJ010000203.1:0-7788 GCA_036570145.1 Candidatus Dormiibacterota bacterium | reverse complement strand
CCGGCGGCGCAGCGCCGCGAAGCCGAGGAGGATGGCCGCGGCCGCCATGAAACGGGAGCCCATCAGGAAGAGCGGCGGGCTGCTCGCCAGGGCCACCTTCACCGCCAGGAAGGCCGAGGCCCAGAGCAGGGAGAAGAGGATCGCGAGGGGGACGTAGGCGCGTGAGGTCATGCTGCTGCGGAAAAGAATGCGGCAACCGAAATAGCCGCCCTCCCGAACCAGGTTTCATGGTCGGGCCGGAGAGGAAAGATGGCGCTACGGCGAAAACCGACCGAAATATCCCCAGAGACTGAACAGAAAGAGAAACCAGACATGTCCGAAGTAACCGAACGACTGCCCGTGCTGCCCCTCTCCGCTGGAGTGGTGCTGCCACACATGAACGTCACCATCCAGCTCGACTCGGCGGAGGCCAAGGCCGCGGTGTCCGCTGCCAACCTGGCCGAGACGCGCCAGGTCGTCCTGCTGCCCAAGGTGGGCGGCCGCTACGCCGCGGTCGGTACCGTGGCGAAGCTGGAGGACACCGGCAGCCTGCCTGGCGGCGAGGAGATCGTCGTCGTCCAGGGTCGCCACCGCGCGGTCATCGGCAAGGTCGAGGCCGACATCAGCGGCGCGCTCTTCGCCGAGTTCCGGCCCGTCTTCGATCCCACCGCACCGAGCGAGCGGGCGCGGGAGCTGATGCGCGAGTACCGCGCGATCATCGAGAACATCCTCGAGCTGCGCGACGCGCGGCCGATCGCGCAGATGCTGCGCGGCATCGAGAACCCGGGCCACCTCGCCGACATGGCGGGCTATTCGCCCGACCTCTCGATCGAGCAGAAGGTCGAGCTCCTGGAGGAGCTCGACGTCGAGAAGCGGCTCGAGAAGCTGGTTCCCTGGACCAAGGACACGCTCTCCGAGATGACCCTCAAGGAGTCGATCCGGAACGACGTCCGGGACGGGATGGAGAAGCAGCAGCGCGAGTTCCTGCTCCGCCAGCAGATGTCCGCCATCAAGAAGCAGCTGGGCGAGGAGGGCGACACCGCCTCCGAGTACCGGGACCGGGTCGAGAAGGCCGGGATGCCGGAGGCCGTCCTCAAGGAGGTCATCCGCGAGCTCGACCGCCTGGAGCGGACGAGCGAGCAGAGCCCCGAGTACGGCTGGATCCGCAACTACCTGGACTGGATGCTGGAGCTGCCCTGGGACAAGCGTTCCGAGGACAACTTCGACCTGGTCGAGGCGCGCCGGATCCTGGACGAGGACCACACCGGCCTCGACGACGTCAAGGACCGGATCATCGAGTTCCTCGCGGTCCGCAAGCGCCGCTCGGAGCGGGGCCTGCAGGCGGTTGGGGGACGTGGCTCGGGTGCCATCATCACGCTCGTCGGACCCCCCGGCGTGGGCAAGACCTCGCTCGGCGAGTCGGTCGCCCGCGCGCTCGGCCGCAAGTTCGCCCGGGTGTCGCTCGGCGGCATCCATGACGAGGCCGAGATCCGCGGCCACCGCCGCACCTACATCGGGGCCCTGCCGGGCCGGATCGTCCGCGCCCTCAAGGAGGCGGGCACCAAGAACCCGGTGATCATGCTGGACGAGATCGACAAGGTCGGCGCCGACTGGCGCGGCGATCCCTCCTCGGCGCTGCTCGAGGTGCTCGACCCCGCCCAGAACCACAGCTTCCGGGACCACTACCTGGAGGTCGACCTCGACCTCTCGGAGGTGCTCTTCATACCGACCGCGAACGTGGCCGACACGATCCCGGGCCCGCTGCTGGACCGGATGGAGCTGGTCCGGCTGGACGGCTACACCGAGCAGGAGAAGCTCGCCATCGGGCGGACCCACCTGCTGCCCCGCCAGCTGGAGCGGAACGGGCTCGACGCGGTGGAGGTCGAGATGACCGACGCCGCGATCAGCCTGATCATCTCCGGCTACACCCGTGAGGCGGGCGTCCGCAACCTCGAGCGTGAGATCGGCAAGGTGCTCCGCAAGGTCACCACCAAGCTCGATGCACGAAAACCGGACGAGCCGTTGACCGTCGACACGGGCGACATCAAGGAATACCTGGGCCGGCCCAAGTTCCAGAACGAGGTCGCCGAGCGCACCTCGGTGCCGGGCGTGGCGACCGGCCTCGCCGTCACCGGGACCGGTGGCGACGTCCTCTTCATCGAGGCGAGCGCGATCGACGGCGAGGTGGGCGCGCTCACCCTCACCGGCCAGCTCGGCGACGTCATGAAGGAGTCGGCCCAGATCGCGCTCAGCTACGTGCGCTCGCGGCGCGACCTGCTGGGCGTCGACAAGGAGCTGTCCGACAAGCGGATCCACGTCCACGTCCCGGCGGGGGCGATCCCCAAGGACGGGCCCTCGGCGGGCGTCACCATGGTCACCGCCATCACCAGCCTGCTCACCGGCCGGCCGGTCCGGAACACCGTCGGCATGACGGGTGAGGTGACCCTCCAGGGCAAGGTGCTGCCGATCGGCGGCGTCAAGCAGAAGGTCCTGGCCGCGCACCGCGCGGGCCTCAAGGAGGTGATCCTGCCCAAGCGCAACGAAGCCGACCTCGACGACCTGCCGGAATCGGTTCGGAAGGAGATGGTGTTCCACCTCGCGAGCGACGTCAAAGAGGTGCTCGAGATAGCCCTCGAGCCCCGGGTGGCAGTCGCCGAAGAGCCGCTCTCCGTCGTCTCCTGATCCGGATCAGGAATTAAATCGACCCCGGGCGGGTATAGTTCTGTCGAGCCCGCTCGGGGTCCTTCCCACTCCGTCATAGCAACGAGAGTCCTGAGTACGACGAGGCAGTAAATCCAGAACAAGGGGAGGAACTAGGAGTACTCCCCGTTGATTAGCTTTGCCGAGCTGGGCCTTGAGCCCCGCATCCTCGACGCCCTTACGCGCACCAAGATCGAATCGCCCGTCCTCGTCCAGGCCGAAGCGATACCACCCCTCCTCGACGGCGACGACGTCGTCATCGAGGCCCCGACCGGGTCGGGCAAGACCCACGCCTTCCTCATCCCCGCCGCGCAGGGCCTGCTCACCTCGACCGGCCAGGGCCCCCGGGTCCTCGTCGTGACGCCGACCCGCGAGCTCGCGATCCAGATCGACGCGGTCTGGAAGGGCCTCGAGACCGGGCTCCGCTCGGCGCTGCTCTACGGCGGCGTCGGGTACGCGACCCAGACCAACGACCTCAAAAAGCACCCGGACATCATCATCGGGACCCCCGGGCGCATCCTCGACATGGTCGGCAAGCGCCTGGTGACGCTGAGCCGGGTCGAGTACCTGGTCCTCGACGAGGCCGACGAGATGCTCGACGCGGGCTTCGCGCCGGACGTCGAGAAGATCATGGCGATGACCTACCAGCCGCAGACCGTGCTGGCCTCGGCGACGATGCCGGAGTGGGTCAGCCGGATGATCGACAAGCATCTCCAGAAGCCGGTCCGGATCAAGGTCGCAGGCGAAGCCGTGGCGCTTCTCGAGCACGGTCTGCTGCGGGTCGACCGCGGCGACAAGCTGCAGGTCCTCAACCGCCTGCTCCGCCGCCACAAGGGATCCGCGATCGTCTTCGGGCGCACCAAGCACGGCGTCAAGAAGCTCAACCGCGACCTCAAGGCGCTCGGCCACGACAGCGTCGAGCTGCAGGGCAACCTCTCCCAGGGGGCCCGTGACAAGACGATGGAATCGTTCCGCGACCAGAGAGCCGACATCCTGGTGGCGACCAACGTCGCCGCCCGCGGCCTCGACATCAGCCACGTCGGGCTGGTGATCAACTTCGAGCTGCCCGACACGGCGCAGTGGATGACCCACCGGATCGGCCGCACCGCTCGGATGGGCAACGAGGGCCGCGCCCTCACCATGGTCACCCCGGAGGACATGCCGAACTGGAGCAAGCTCCGCCGGCAGGGCGCCCCCGAGCTGCCTGAGCTCGACTCCGAGCACCTGCTCAGCGAGGGCGGCTGGCGGTACATCGGGCGCAACGGGCACGCCGCCGGCGCCGACAAACCGGCGGCGCCGGGGGCCGGTGCAGCGGCATCCGCGCCGCGCCGCAGGCGCCGTTCCCGGGGGCGAGGCCGCCCTTCCGCCGCTTAGGTATCCGTAAAGGGGCTAAAACCGCCAGCCTTGGTGGTAGGATTCCCCGCGCCGTGGGGAAGTCTAAGGTCCTCTGATGGCGCAAACGACGAGAGAGGGCCATCTCATAACGCAGGAGTTGCAGGCTCTTTCGGTCGGGCCCTCGGTGGTGACCATCCACCTGCTCGGCGGCCAGGTCATCGAGGGTAGCTCGGGTGTCGCCGCGATCTCTCGCCGGGGATACCCGATCCAGACCGGCGGGCCCGAATCCGACGAGACCTGGGTACCGCTCGCCAACCTCAAGTACATCGTTCTCGGCGGGGCGCTCGAGCCGGACCCGGGAGAATCTGAGACGGAGCGCAAGGCGCTCCTCAGCTTCCGCGACGGCGACACCATCCAGGCCTACCTGGCCGGCATGCCCGGCTCGACCCAGGAGGGCTTCCCGGTCCGCATGCGGGTGCCCGACACCGAGTTCGTGTCAGTCGTCCTCTGCTGCTCCCAGTCGCTCCTCGAGATCCGCTTCGTCGACCGCTGGGGCGTCGGGCTCACGCAGTGGACGGCGGCGCCCAAGCGGCGGCGCACCGACCGCACGCCGATCCTCGGCGGCGGGGCCAAGGACGACCGCCAGGGCGGCTCGCGGGTCACCCAGCTGGCGGCGCACTACCGCGACCGGCTCTCGCTGATCCGCGACTCGGACCTCTCCAGCGGCGACCAGGAGTCCTTCACCCGCTCGGTCCGGCTCCACATCGACAACATGCTGGACGACGACCAGCTGACGCTGACGATGTCGGAGCGCACCGAGCTGATCGACCAGATCCTGCTCCAGGCCGTCGGCTACGGCCCGCTCGACCACCTCCTCCACGACCCGGCCGTCTCCGAGATCATGGTCAACGGCGCCGACGACGTCTACGTCGAGCGCGATGGCATGCTGATGAAGGCGGAAGCCCGCTTCCAGGACGAGGGCCAGCTGCTGGAGACGATCCGCCGCATGATCGCCGTCACCGGCCGGCACATCGACGAGCTGAGCCCGATGGTCGATGCCCGGCTCCCGGACGGGAGCCGCGTCAACGCGATCATCCGGCCGGCCGCGCTGCGCGGCCCGTCGCTGACGATCCGCAAGTTCCGCGACTTCGTGATGGACATCGACGACCTCCTCCGCGAAGGCTCGCTGAGCCCGGCGATGGCCGACTTCCTGCGGGCCTGCGTGCTGGGCCGGATGAACATCCTGGTCTCCGGCGGCACCGGCTCGGGGAAGACCACCTCGCTGAACGTGATGGCCTCCTACATCCCGGAGAACCAGCGCGTGGTGACGATCGAGGACGCGGCGGAGCTCCAGATCCAGCATCCCCACGTCGTCTCGCTCGAGCACCGCCCGCCCAACGTGGAGGGCAAGGGTGAGCTGACCATCCGGCAGCTGGTCCGCAACTCGCTCCGGATGCGCCCCGACCGGATCCTGGTCGGCGAGGTACGCGGTGGCGAAGCGCTGGACATGCTCCAGGCCATGAACACCGGCCACGACGGCTCGATGTCCACCATCCACTCCAACTCGGCCCGCGACGCACTGAGCCGCCTCGAGACGATGGTGATGATGGCGTCCATCGACCTTCCCTACGAAGCGGTGCGGGCGCAGATCGGTTCGGCTGTCAACATGCTCGTCCACCAGGCCCGGATGCCGGACGGCCGCCGCAAGATCGTCCAGGTCGCCGAGGTGCTCGGCTACAACGCAGACGGCCCGGTCCTCCGCGACATCTACGTGCTCGGGATGGGCGCCGACCTGCACCTCGAGTTCAACGCCACCGGCTACATCCCGAAGCTGCTCGACAAGGCCGCCTTCTACGGCGTCCAGGTCCCCGACCGCCTCTTCGACCCCGAGTTCGCCCGCTACATACCCGCCGGCGCGGACAGCATGATGCCGGTCATCAAAGACCCCGTCCTGGAGGCGGAAACCCGCCGCCGCTCCGGCGGCGGCGACGTGGTCCGCGAGGTCGTCGTCGTCCCCTTCAGCTCGACCCAGACCACCTACGCGACCGCGGCGCAGACCGCCGAAGACGAGCGCGAGGCACGCCGCGACAGCCGCTACGCGATGACCTCCCAGGCCGTGGATCCGATGGGGATGGCCCGGATCGCTCAATCGCATTCGGTGATGCCGACTTCGGATGCTCTCAGCGAGGAGGTCCGCGACCTCATCACCGCCGCTCGCGAGGCGGTCGGCGGACCGGCCCTGGCTGCGCCGCCGCAGCCCGGCGGAGGAGGTGCTGCGGGCGTCGCGCCGGCGACCTCGGAGCCCGTCTTCGTGCCGCAATGGGACGCACCGCGCCCGGGCCGGGGCGCGAAGGCCACCGCCGGCAACGCGAAGCGGAGCATCAAGCGGGTCATCGAGACGCTGGTGTCCTACCTCGGTCTCAACCGGAGGCTCGCGGAGACGATCAACGCCGCCTTCAACGGCAGGGAGGTCAAGATCGGCGACTACGCGCGGGAAGCCAAGATCAGCAGCACCACCGCCAGCCGCGACCTTCAGCGGGCCGCCATCGCGGGCCTGCTGGTCGCCCAGAAGCACCCCCAGCTCGGGGTGACCTACCGGGCGGGCTCCTTCCTCATGCAGGCGGTCGCCTACGGCCTCGGCTTGAACTTCGGCGACGCCGAGGCCCTCAATGCCGATAGCATCGTCGGCAAGGTCGTCGCCAGCATGCGGGTGACTCGCTAACCGGTAAGCCGGCTCCCCGGTGGGCGCGGCGTGTAGGCCTTGTTGAAGTTGAGGGCGAGCGTGCCGGATCCCTGGACGAGGATCGACGCCGCCACCACTCCCCCGAAGGAGGCCGTCTGAGAGCCGTTGCTGCCCGTGAAGCGGAAGGACGCCCCGGGCGTGTAGCTCATACCGATGGGGGCGCTGTTGAAGCTTCCCGACCAGGTGTTGGAGCAGGTCGTCGCAAGCGGCTCGTAGTTGAGCAGCCAGTTGTACTGGTAGCCGCTGAAGAGGTGGGCGTCTCCGGTCGAGGTGACGTTGAAGCAGCTGCCGTTGGTCAGGTACATGGCTACGGCGCCGGGGGTCAAGGCCGCCGGACAGGTCGCCGTCGCGCCCGCGGCGCTCGCGCAAAAGTTCTCATTGGCCCGATCCCCGACGGGGCTGGCGGCGCGTGCCGGGTTGCCGTTGGGGAGGGCGGCGCTGCCGTTGAAGGGCGCCGTCTCCCCGGACGGCGGATACGACCGGAGGACGTCCGGCGCGGCGGTCGCGTCCGGCGCCCAGCTGCTCGGCAGGTCGTCGCTGTTGAAGGTGGCGGGGCCGGCGGTGCCCAGGCTCGCCTGGGTCTCGGTCGCCCAGTTGGGGTTGGGGATGCTGCTGACCCTGGCCAGGCCGAAGGGGCCCGCGCAGGCGGTTCCCCCCGGCGGCTGTGCGTAGACGTTGTAGGCCGTCGCGCCGGGGACGTTGTTGATGGTCACAACAAGCGTCTTGTCGGGGCCCAACACGTTGACCTGGCGGCACATCGAAGGCGCGCTCTCGCGCAGGTAGGTGGACCCGTTGTAGGCACCCGTGCGCAGCGCGGTGACGACGACCGACCAGTTGCCGTTGACGATGCCCTTGCCCGCGAAGCTGCCCGAGCTCAGGGCGAATGAGCCGGCGCAGGTGGCGCCGTTGCCGTTCCAGAACTGTGGCGTCTTGGGCGTCTGGTTGTCGGTGAAGACGGGTTCATCGGGTGGCTTGAGCTCGTTGCTGACGATGCCCCGGTTGACGCTGACGCCGGCCTGCCACTCGTAGAC
>DATCPJ010000202.1:0-1584 GCA_036570145.1 Candidatus Dormiibacterota bacterium | reverse complement strand
GAGCACCTGGCCGAGCATCAGCGTCGTCGTCGTCTTGCCGTGGGTGCCGGAGACCGCGATCGAGTCGCCGCCGTCGATCAGCTCCGCAAGTAGCTCCGCCCGCGTCAGGACGCGGACGCCGCCGGCGCGCGCGGCGGCAGGCTCGGGCGAAAAGGGGCCGATCGCGGTCGAGTGAACAAGCAGGTCGATGTCCAGGGCGTGGGCCGGGTCATGGCCCTCGTAGACGGTGATCCCCGCCTCGGCGAGGTGCTCGGTGGTCAGCGAGAGACGCGCGTCGCAGCCGCTGACCTGGTCGCCGCGGGCGGCCAGCACCATCGCCAGGGAGGAGACGCCGGTGCCTCCGATGCCCATCAGGTGGACCCTCACGCGGTTACCTCGCGGAGGACGGCCAGGATGTCCCCTGCCGCGCCGGGACGGCCGAGCGCCCGCGAGGCGGCGGCCATCGAGCGAAGCCGGTCGGGGTTGAGCCCGTCGATCGCCTCCAGCAGGCTGTCCGACGCGAGCTCGTCGTCACCGATCATGACCGCCGCCCCCGTCCTGACCAGGCGTTCCGCGTTGCCCAGCTGATGGGCTCCGCCGAAGGTGCCGGGAACGACGATCGCCGGCAGCCCGACGGCGGTGACCTCGGCCAGGGTGCCGACGCCGGCCCGGCAGAGGACGAGGTCGGCGTCGGCCATCAGGGCGGCGACATCGGGCGTGAAGGCGAGCGGCTGGTAGCCGGAGCGGGCGTAATCGGCGGAGCGAACCCTGCCCTGCTCGCCGGTCAGGTGGACGACGACGGCAAAACGCTCGAGCAGCCCGTCCACCGCCGACCAGATCGTCTCGTTGATCCGCTGGGCGCCCTGACTGCCGCCCATCACCAGCAGCCGGCGGGCGGGGACCCGGGGGTTGCCGGGCGCGAAGCCGGGCCGGAGCGGGTAGCCCGTCAGCAGCGTGCGCTTCGTCGGAAACCGGTCGACATCCTCGGCGAAGCTGACGCAGGCGGCGGCCGCCCCGCCGCGGAAGAGCTGGTTGGCCAGGCCGCCCGACTCGAAGACGGCCAGCACATAGGGGATGCCGCGGCGCCGGGCCGCCCAGAGCGCGGGGACCATCGCGTAACCGCCGACACCGAGCACGACGTCGGGCCGGAAATCGGCGACGATCCGGCCACCCTCGCGGAAGGCGGCGGGCAGCACGATCGGCAGGGCGAGGTTCTTCAAGAGCGAGTCGCGGTTGAGGCCACGGATGCTGACCGTCCGGAGCGGGAAGCCGGCCTCCGGAACGAGGCGCTCCTCGGGACCGCCCGATCGGCCGACCAGGAGCAGCTCCCCGTCGGTCTCTTCAGCGCGGAAAGCGCGCGCGACGGCCAGG
This sequence comes from Candidatus Dormiibacterota bacterium, assembly GCA_036570145.1. Classification (GTDB taxonomy): domain Bacteria; phylum Chloroflexota; class Dormibacteria; order Dormibacterales; family Dormibacteraceae; genus UBA6019. The sequence goes on along the minus strand of DATCPJ010000202.1, from coordinate 234 downwards.
GCCGGCATCACGTGCCCACCCGTCCCCCCGCCCGAGATGAGAAGGCGCATCTACCCCCCGTTGAGTGTCCTGGAGTTGGCGCCGCGTCCCCTGGGAGGCGACGTTGAGAAGCACGCCGATGGCGGCCAGCGTCGTGGCCACCGAAGAGCCACCGTAGCTGATAAGGGGCAGCGGGACCCCGGTGATGGGAAGGGTGTCGGTCACCGTCCCCATGTTGACCAGCGCCTGGAAGGC
>DATCPJ010000201.1:0-3285 GCA_036570145.1 Candidatus Dormiibacterota bacterium | reverse complement strand
CCTCGCTGCAGGCGATAGAGTCCCGGCTTCAGAACCGCGCCGCTGACGTGGACGAGCAGGCCGGCCGGGGGAGGCAGGGCGGGAAGCGCCGCCGCTGCCGGTGCCACCGCCGGTGTTGCTGCCGGCGGAGCCAGGGTGAGGACCGCGGTGAGGGCCGCCGCGCCGAGCAGGACCGGCAGGAGCAGGAGCACCAGGCGTGGCCAGCCGGGGACGAGATGGAGCATGGGAGGCGAATTCTGGGCGCGGTGACGGCGCTGGGTGAAGGAGCCCGGTTAAGGGCCGCAGGGGATCGCCTGGGACAGGCGGGAACCGGCCCAGCTGCGCATAGACACGGAATGGGGGAGAGGGATAAATTCCTGTCTTTTCCGGACCGGTCCCCGACCTGCCAATAGGAAAACCCCGACTTCGTAAAATTCGCCGTAATAAGCACGGCAAAAAGGGAGAAGGTGGCGGCCCGCAGACACTTTTCCCTCCGCTCTCTCGCCGCAGGCCGCCGAACAATCCCAACGCTCCGACCGCGAACCGTGGTCACCCGCCCGCGAAAGGCGACGGGTCAGAGGTCAGGCGGCGGGAAGATCCGCGCAGGCGACGAGCTTTCTCTCAAATTCTCCGACCTGTGCGATGTAGTCGCCGATCCCGATGATCCCGCCGCCCACGTAAGGGCGGGGATAGCTCTTCTCCACCTGGCCGTTGCCGTATTCGTCGCCGATGAGATCGCCGACGGCCTGGATGGGAGGAAGGAAGGGCGTCCCGCAGGGTCCGCCGCCAATCGTCTTCACCGGGTAGGTGCCGCCGGGATGGAGCGAGTGACCCTCGACCTGGAGCGTGTAGCCGGCGGCCCGGACCGCCACCGTCAGGGTCGCCTGCACGGTGCCGCCGTTCTGCGGGCTGAGCACGGCCGAAAGCATCTTGATCGGTTCCGACGTCGCCGGCGGCTGTGACGTCGCAGCCGCTGGCGGACTGGGGGTCGAAGCAGTTGACACGCCGCCCCCACACCCTGAGAGAGATACGGCGAGGATGCTCAGGAGGGCGCTTTCCAGCAGTCGACCCGAAGGCTTCACGCGGGCCGGAGCGTACAGCACGCATACCTGGCGCGCTTGATCGCGACGACCCCGCAAGGCGCTTGCGGTCACCTGCTCGTGGCAGGTGACGCGTCAGAGCTTCAGCTGCAGCGGCCGGCGAGGTTGGCCTCGGGTGTCGAAACAAGCGCCGCTGGTAATGTGGCGACTGACTGGGACCGATCCTGATCTGAATACGAGATTGGGGAGTGGCCAAGTGGTAAGGCACCGGTCTTTGGAACCGGTATCGGAGGTTCGAACCCTCCCTCCCCAGCTACCTCGGCCTCACTTGAAATGAGAACCGCCCCCTGCTCTGCCGGGGGCGGTCCTGCGCGGTGAAAGGGAGGTCTTCTTTCTCTACCCGGCGCGCTGCTCGTGGTGCGGCTGGTAGGGCGTCGCCGGCGGGAGGGACTCGTAGCTGGTCTGCGGCTCCGCAGGCTGCGCTTCGGCTTCCTGGCGGACATCCTCGGCGGCCTTCTTCTCCAGCCGCGTGGCGGCGCCCCGACCGGTCGCGTACCACTGCTCCCACATCTGGCCGGCCACCTCCCGACCGCCCAGGCCGAAGGCCAGCCCGAGCGCGAGTGCGATGGCCCCGACGAAGGCGATGAAGAGAGAGTTGACGAGGGTCGCGGCGATCCCGATCTGGCTGAGGGCCATGAGGACGGCCAGTCCGATGATCGTCATGCGGGCGGCGCCCGCCAGAAGGTTCGGGTTGCGGAAGCCCATCTCGGCGGCGCCGCCGCGGACGACGTTGCCCACGAAGGAGGCGATCAGGAAGCCGACCATGACGACCACCAGCGCGACGATCAGGCTCGGGATGAAGAGGACGATCGAGTTGATCAGCGTGGTCACCGCGCTGATGTGAAGCGCCTCGGCGGCCATCTCGATGAAGATCAGCCGGATCAGCCACTTGACCAGCTCGGCGATGATCCTCGACGCGCTGGCGTCGCGGGCGCCGGTCATCGTGATGAACCCGGTCACCCCGGTCCGCTGGGCCATCGTCTCGAAGCCGATCCGGCGGAGGAGGGTGCCGACGACGCGCGCGACGAGGCTGGAGAGGATCCAGCCGACGACGAGCAGGATGATCGCCCCCAGGATGGCGGGCAGGAGCAGGAAGAACCCGGTGACGGAGACAAGCACCGCCTCGGTGAAGTTGTGGATCGTCGGCATCTGGATTTATCTCCCGTTGGTCCGGCGGCTTCGGAGGCGGACCGAGGCGCGCCGCCTCAGCCGGATCCTACTTGTTATTGCTACCAGTATATGAACTGATGGCAAGACTATCAAGTTCGCCTCCCCGAAGGCCTTCGGCTAGAGCCGCTCCAGCTCGCCCAGCAGCCGGCGGAAGATGTCCACCTGCTCGTTGTCCGGTATGCCATACCAGGGGACGCTGAGCGCCAGCCGGTCGGCGTGGGCCGCCCACCGGCTCACGCCCGCGGCGAGGTCGTCGAGCGCTACGACCGCCAGGAGGTCGAGGACTTTTTCGTCGATCAGCCGCTGGGCGTCGCTGCGGCGCCGATCCGCGATGGCGCCGAGGATGGCGTCGGCCTCGGCGTTGAGCCCGGAATGGTCCAAGACCCGGCGGTAGCCGGGGACGGTGTAGGTGGTCATCTGGCGCGCGAGCATCTCGCGGCTTGGTGCGACGACGATCGAGAGCAGGACGAGCGGCGCCGGCCGGCCGCTGCGGGCCGCGCCGGCGGCCAGCGCCGGGCGGATCACCTCGTCGAGGTAGGCCTCGGTCGAGAACATGTGGGCCGCGAAGCCGTCGGCGCACTCTCCGGCGATGGCGGTCATGATCGGGTTGACGCCGGCGACGTAGATCGGCGGCTCGGGCCAGTCGGCGTCGGCGCCCGGCATGAAGACGGGCTGGCGGATCCGGTAGTGCTCGCCCTCGTACCGGCCGTGGCCCTCCCGGTAGGCCTTGAAGCAGGCCCTGACCGCGTTGACGTAGTCGCGCAGCATCGGCCCGGGATGCTCGGCGGAGACGCCGAAGCGGTTCTCGAGGGTGCCCTTGACCTGGCTGCCGAGACCGAGCACGAAGCGGCCCCCGCTCCAGCCGGAGAGGTCCCAGGCGGCCTGGGCGGTGGCCGCCGGAGAGCGCGAGAAGGCGACCGCCACGTTGGTGCCGACGTCAACGCGGGAGGTGGTGGAGAGGGCGGCGGCGCTGAGCAGGTAGGGCTCGCGGCGGACGTCGGCGAGCCAGACGGACTCGGCGCCGGCGGCCTCCGAC
>DATCPJ010000200.1:0-24876 GCA_036570145.1 Candidatus Dormiibacterota bacterium | reverse complement strand
CCGCTGTCGTGACGCTGGTCGTCAGCGCCACCGACACCGTCTGGATCGACGTCCAGGTCGACGGCAAGCCGCAGTTCGCCGACGCCGGCAGGATCCTGGAAGCGGGGACCAGCCTCACCTTCCACGGGTTCAAGGTGAAGGTGAGCACCGGCAAGGGCGTTGCTACGCTGATCAACCTGAACGGGCGCGACCTCGGCCCGATGGGAAACGGCGTCATCACCCACGAGTACACGAGCCCCTGAACCTACCCAATCTGCTGACACTGAGCAGGCTGATCGGGATCCCGGTCCTGGTCGTGCTGCTGGTCGTCCACTTTCCCGGCCACGACCAGTGGGCGGCGGCGCTCTTCCTCGCCTTCTCGGCGACCGACACCGTCGACGGCCTGATCGCCCGGCGCTTCGGCAGCGTGACCGAGCTGGGCAAGTTCCTCGACCCGCTCGCCGACAAGCTCTTCATCCTCGCCGTGCTGGTGACCCTCGTCCAGGAGGGGATGCTGCCGGCCTGGGTCGTGGTCGTGATCTTCAGCCGGGAGCTGCTGATAACGCTGCTCCGGTCGGTCGGCCTGGGCCAGGGCCGGGTCATCGCGGCCAGCTGGTGGGGCAAGAGCAAGACGGTCACCCAGGTGGCGGCGGTGACGCTGGTCATCCTCGCCCGGCCCTATGGCTGGCTGGAGCCCTACGCCCTCTTCCTCGTCGGGGCGGCGCTGGTCGTCACCATCTACAGCGGCCTCGACTACCTCTGGAAGTTCCGCTACGTGCTCGCCCTGCCACCCCGCCGGCCAGCGATCCGCCCGCTGCCACTGCGCGGCGGAGCCCCCGGTGGGGAGGGAGTCGACCCGCTCGTGCGCCGGCTGGCGGCGCGGCTGGTGGCGACCACTCAGACGCTTGCGACGGCCGAGTCCTGCACCGGGGGGCTGCTGGGCGCCGCCCTTACCGACCTGCCCGGCAGCTCCGCCTTCTACAGCGGCGGCGTCATCCCCTACACGAACGCGATGAAGCACGAGCTGCTGGGAGTCCCCGAGGACCTGCTGGCGGCCAGGGGCGCCGTCAGCTCCGAGGTGGCGATCGCGATGGCCCAGGGCGCGCGAGAGAGGCTCGGCACCGACCTGGCGCTGTCCATAACCGGCATCGCCGGACCGGACGCAGACGGGACGGCAAAGCCGGTCGGACTCACCTTCATCGGGCTTGCCGGCCCGGACCTGGTATTGGTGAGGCAGTTCAATTGGAAAGGCGATCGCTGGGAGAACCGGCGGCTCAGCGTGGAGGCGGCGCTCAAGCTGATCCTCGAGTCACTCGCCGAGGTGGAAACCACGTCTTGACAGCGCGAACACTTGTTCGTACAATTGACCCCGGCCCTTCTGACCGGCCGCGGTTTCTTTACCACGCACCTTGCCCCACGTCGCCGCAACGTAGAAGACTGGCCCCAACCTGTTAGGAGGGATTCGATTGGAAAGCAAAGACAAAGCACTCGATACCGCGCTCGCCACCATCAAGCGCAGCTACGGCGAGGGGGCCATCATGCGACTTGGTGAAGCGGGACCACAGCGTGAGATCCAGTCCATACCGACCGGAGCGCTGCCACTCGACCTCGCGCTCGGGGTGGGGGGGATCCCGAAGGGCCGGATCATCGAGATCTACGGCCCCGAGTCGGCGGGAAAGACGACGCTGGCGCTGCACATCATCGCCGAGTCGCAAAAGCAGGGCGGCATCGCCGCCTTCGTCGACGCCGAGCACGCCCTCGACCCCATCTACGCCTCCCGGATCGGGGTGAAGATCGACGACCTCCTGGTCAGCCAGCCCGACACCGGGGAGCAGGCGCTCGAGATCGTCGAAGTGCTGGTCCGCTCGGGCGCGGTCGACGTCATCGTCATCGACTCGGTCGCGGCACTGGTGCCGAAGGCCGAGATCGAAGGCGAGATGGGCGACTCCCACGTCGGCCTGCAGGCCCGCCTGATGTCGCAAGCGATGCGCAAGCTCACCGCCGCCATCTCCAAGTCGAACTGCGCCGTCATCTTCCTGAACCAGCTGCGCGAGAAGGTCGGGATCATGTTCGGCAACCCGGAGACGCAGCCCGGAGGCCGGGCGCTCAAGTTCTACGCGTCGATCCGGCTCGACATCCGCAAGGTCGAGGTCATCAAGAGCGGGCTCGACTCGATCGGAGCCCGGGTCAAGGTGAAGGTCGTCAAGAACAAGGTGGCGCCGCCCTTCCGGTCGGCCGAGTTCGACATCCTGGCCGACGGCATCTCCCGCGAGGGCGCCCTCATCGACGGCGCGATCGAGTACGGGATCATCGAGAAGAGCGGCACCTGGATGTCCTATGGCGAGATGCGCCTCGGCCAGGGCCGTGAGCACGTCCGCAACTTCCTCCGCGAGAACCCCACCCTCTGCGTCGAGATCGAGAAGTCGGTCCGTGCCAAGGCGGCGATCAAGGCGGCCGACGCGATGCCGAAGCCGCGTGGCGTGGCAGGCTCTTCAAACGGTGCGGCACCTGCGCCGGCGCAAGCGGAGGCGGAGGACGCGCCCGTCGAAGCGTAAGGAGCCACCCGACCCCGGCCAGGCCTATGACGCGGCGGTCCGGCTGCTCGGCCTGCGTTCCCACTCGGCCGTCGAGCTGGGACGCAAGCTCGGGCGGCGCGGGTTCGACGGTGGCACCGTCGCCTCGGTGCTGGCGCGGCTTGCCGAGCAGGGCTACCTCGATGACTCGGAGTTCGCTCGCCAGCTGGTCAGCCACCGCAGCGGTGGACGGGGCGGAGCGGCGATCGCTGCCGAGCTCGCCAGCAAGGGCGTGGCTCGATCGGTGGCGCAGGCTGCCGTGGCGGAGATCGACCCCGAGGTCGAGATCGAGTCGGCGGCGGCATTCGCCCGGCGCTGGCTGGCGCGGGCCGAGCCAGGCTCGATGCGTTCACTGCTCGACATCGCCGGCCCCCGCCTGGCACGCCGGGGCTACGCGCCGACCATCGTTAGAGAGGCTTGCCGGCGGGCTCTGGGCTCGGCCAACTGTTAAGTGAGCCAGGCGACTCCCCGTCGGTAGGCTACGGCCGGTAGCCGGAGCCCGTCTCTGACCGGAAGAACCGCCCGCGGACTAGAATTCGCTTCTTGCGGTCCGGCCGTGCCGAGCCGTATCCCAAGTGTTCTGCCAACCCGGCGTCCGGCTGGACGTGGGGTAGCCAAGCACCTTTACAACTGAAATATCAGAGGTGAAACAACAACATGGATTTCGTCCTTCCCATTGTTCTCAGCGCGGTCCTGGCGGCCGCCCTGGGAGCGGGAATCGTCTACCTACTGACCAGGAACAGCCAGCCCGCCGCCCCAACGATCGACGAGGCCGCCCTGCGCGCGCAGATCCAGTCCGACGTCGAGGCTTCCCTGAAAGAGCGTCTCCTCGAGGCGAAAGAGGAAGCCGTCCAGATCAGGACCGAAGCGGAGAAAGAGGCGCGGGAAACCAAGTCCCAGGCGCTCCAGATGGAGAAGCGGCTTCTCCAGAAAGAGGAGAACCTCGACCGTAGGGCCGATGACCTCGGCCGCCGTGAAGAGGGCCTGGGAGAGCGTGAGAAGCATCTCGACGACCTCCGAACGCAGCTCGACGAGGCCCTGAAGCAGCGTCTCGTGGAACTGGAGCGTGTCGCCAACATGACGCGCACGGAGGCTGCCGCCATCCTCATGAGCGAGCTCGAACAGGAGCTCCGCAACGAGTCCGCGCGGAAGATCCGCGAGGCCGAGCTGGCCTCACGGGATGAGAGCGAGAAGCGAGCGCGAGCAATCGTCACCGAGGCGATCCAGCGGATCGCAGCCGACCAGACCGCCGAGACCTCGGTATCGGTCCTACCCCTCCCCTCAGAGGACATGAAGGGCAGGATCATCGGTCGCGAGGGCCGCAACATCCGTGCCCTCCAGCAGGCCACCGGCATCGACATCATCGTCGACGACACACCGGAGGCAGTCATCATCAGCGGCTTCGACCCAGTCCGCCGCGAGGTGGCGCGGGTCACCCTGAACAAGCTCATCGTCGACGGCCGGATCCATCCGGCAAGGATCGAGGAGACCGTCGCCAAGGCCCGGCTGGAGGTCTCCCAGCGGGTCAAGGAAGAGGGGGAGGCCGCCGTCCTCGACGTCGGCCTCCAGGGACTCCATCCGGAGGTGGTCCGCCACCTCGGGATCCTCCGCTTCCGCACCTCGTACGGACAGCAGGTCCTCAACCACTCGAAGGAGGTCGCCCACCTGGCAGCCATGATGGCGGCCGAGGTCGGGGCCGACATCCGGATCGCCAAGATGGCGGGCCTCCTCCACGACATCGGCAAGGCTATCGACCACGAGGTCGAGGGGTCGCATGCGGTCATCGGAGCGGATCTCATCCAGCGGCACGGGCTTCCCGCGCCGGTCGTCCACGCGGTCCGCGCCCACCACTACGACGAGGAGCCGCAGACCGTCGAAGCCCTCCTCCTGATCGCAGCGGACGCGATCTCGGCCGCACGGCCCGGCGCTCGGAGGGAGACACTCGAGGCCTACATCAAGCGGCTGGAGAAGCTGGAGGAGATCGCCAACTCGTTCGAGGGGGTCGAGCAGTCCTTCGCAATCCAGGCCGGGCGCGAGGTCCGGATCGTCGTCAGGCCGACCCAGATCGACGATGCCTCCGCCCAGCTGATGGCGCGGGACATCGCAAAGCGGATCGAGAGCGAGCTCAGCTACCCGGGCCAGATCCGGGTGACAGTGGTCCGCGAGACGCGCGCCGTCGAATACGCCAAATAGCTCAATCGAAGGAGGGGATCCCGAGGACGGGGTCCCCTCTTTGCTTTACTGGCGGAGCAGATGACGGAGCCCTTCAAGATCCTCTTCGTCGCCGATGTCGTCGGCGAGCCGGGTCGCAAGGCGGTGGCGGAGATCCTTCCCAGGCTCAGGCAGGAGCAGCGGCCGGACCTGATCGTCGTCAACGGCGAGAATTCCGCCGGCGGCTTCGGCCTGACCGTGAAGACGATCAGAGAGCTCAAGGCGGCGGGCGCTGATGTCATCACGACCGGTAACCACGTCTACGACCAGCGCGAGTTCGTTCCCGAGCTGGCCGCCCAGGAGAACGTGCTCCGCCCCCACAACTACCCGCCGGGAGCACCCGGGACCGGGTACTGCGTCGTCGCGGCGGGTGGGGAGGAGGTCCTGGTGATGAACCTGATGGGCCGGCTCTTCATGAACGACATCGACGACCCCTTCCGCGCGGCCGACGCGATCCTCGCCGCCGAGCCCGGCCGGCGGATCGTCTTCTGCGATTTCCACGCCGAGGCGACCTCGGAGAAGATCGCCATGGGCTGGTACCTCGACGGCCGGGCGAGCGCGGTGGTCGGCACCCACACCCACGTCCCGACCGCCGACAACCGGGTTCTCCCGGGCGGCACGGCGTACTGCACGGACGTCGGCATGGTCGGCCCCCGCGACGGTGTCATCGGCATGGACCGGGAGAACGTCCTCAAGCGCTTCCTGACCGGCGTGCCCCAGAAATGGCGGATCGCCGACGGAGCAGTGACATTCAATTCGGTATTGATTAACATTGATCGGCTCAGCGGCCGGGCCACGTCAATCCAGCGCATCGATCAAGTACACACGTGACAGGAGTTTCAGCAATGACCGGGGAGGGCCGAGCGCCCGTCGAGGTGCTCAAGGTCTCGGCGACGTCCAAGCCCGTCGCCGTGGCAGGAGCGATAGCGGGCGTCATCCGCAGCCAGAGCCGGGTCGAGGTGCAGGCGATTGGAGCCGGCGCTATCAACCAGGCCGTCAAGGCGATCGCCATCAGCCGCGGCTACGTCGCGCCGGGCGGCCTCGACATCGTCTGCATACCGTCCTTCATCGACATCTCCATCGACGGTGAGGAGCGCACTGGGATCAGGCTCCTAGTAGAGGTCCGCTGAAAGCGCAAAGACCCGCGGCGCGCACCTTCCACGTCTGGACCATCGGTTGCCAGATGAATGTCGCCGACTCCGAGAACCTCTCCCGCAAGCTGCTCGCCGCCGGCTTCCAGGAGACCGACCTGGACCACGCCGACGTCGCCGTGCTCAACACCTGCTGCGTCCGCCAGGCGTCGGAGGACAAGGTCTACTCCAAGCTCCACGAGCTGCGCGGGTGGAAGACGCCCGAGCGCGTCATCGCCCTCACCGGCTGCCTCGGCAGCAAGGAGGGAGACCGGCTGACACAGCGCTTCCCGCAGCTCGACGCGGTGCTCCCGATCGGCGAGTACGACGGATTCATCGGCGACCTCGAGGCCCGCTACGACTTCTCCCAGGGCGAACCGCTTCCGGCCGCCGGCCGCACCGGCATCAGCCATTACGTGAACGTCATCGAGGGCTGCAACCACAACTGCACCTTCTGTATCGTGCCCCGCGTCCGCGGCCGCGAGCGCAGCTTCGCCATCGCCGACCTGGTCGAGCGCTGCCGCGTGGCGGTGGCCGAAGGAGCCCGCGAGGTCGTGCTGCTCGGGCAGAACGTGGATGCCTACCGGGATCCCGCTGGACGCGGCGGCCTGGCGGCCCTGCTGCGCCAGGTCGAGCGCATCGACGGGCTCCGGCGTGCCCGCTTCATGACCTCCCACCCGCGCGACCTCGAGCCGGAGCTGCTCGAGGTGATGGCGGCCAGCGACGTCGTCTGCCGCGAGCTCCAGCTGCCCATCCAGTCCGGCGACGATCGGGTCCTGAAGCGGATGGCACGCGGCTATCTGACGCGCGACTACCGGACGATCATCGAGCGGGCGCGGTCGCTGATGCCCGACCTCGGGATCGCCACCGACGTCATCGTCGGCTTCCCCGGCGAGACCGAGGAGATGTACTTCAGCACCCGGCGGCTGGTGGAGGAGGTCGGGTTCGACGTCGTCCACATCGCGATGTACTCGCCGCGGCCGGGCACCTACGCCGGCGACAAGATGGCGGACGACGTCCCCCAGGAGGAGAAGAAACGCCGGATCAACGACCTCCTGGCCGTCCAGAAGGAGATCGCCGGCCGAAAGACCGCCCGCTGGGTCGGCCGCGAGATCGAGGTGCTCGTCGAGGGCGCCGACGAGCTGGGCCGGCCCTTCGGCCGGAGCCGGCAGGGTAAGCGGGTCATCGTCAAGCGTTCGCTGGCGAAGCCCGGCCAGCTGGTTCGGGTTCTGGTCGAGGAGGCGTTCCCCGGCCAGCTGGCCGGCCCCCTGGCCGCCTAGCCGCCATGGCTGCTCCCAGCGAAACCCCGGTCATGCGCCAGTACCGGGAGGCCAAGGAGCGCTTCCCGGACGCGATCCTCCTCTTCCGGATGGGCGATTTCTACGAGCTCTTCAACGAGGACGCGGTCGTCGCCGCTCCGCTGATGGGCATCACGCTCACCTCGCGGCCGCTCGGCAAGGCGGGCCGCCACCCGATGGCCGGCGTTCCCTTCCACGCCTGGCAGACCTACGCCGGCCGGCTGCTGCGGGCGGGCCGGAAGGTCGTCATCTGCGACCAGGTCGAAGCCACCCCCGTCAAGGGATTGGTCAAGCGCGAGATCACCCGCGTGCTGACGCCGGGGACGGTCGTCGAGGACGCCTACCTCGAACCCTCCGCGCCGAATTTCCTGGTGGCCGCCTGGGTGAAGGGATCCGAGGCGGGGCTGGCCGCCTGCGACATCTCGACCTGCGAGCTCCAGCTCTGCCAGCTTCCCGCCGAGCGGCTGCCGGCCGAGCTCGAGCGCTTGAACCCGGCCGAGCTGCTCCAGCCGCCCGAGGTCGAGGCGTACAAGTTCGATCCGATCCGCGGCGCCGAGCGCCTCCGCGAGCTGCTCGGGATCCTCTTCGAGGCCGCCATCGGCGCCGAGCAGGCCCCGCTCGCCGTCGGCGCGGCGGGAGTGGTGCTGGACTACCTGCGCGCAAACCAGGTCAAGCTCCAGCCAGGGCTCTTCCGGGTCATGACCTACTCCCCGGAGGCGGCGATGCCGCTCGACGCGGCCACCGTCCGCAACCTCGAGCTTCCGGAGCTCTTCCACCTCCTCGACCGCACGGCGACACCGGTCGGCGCCCGCCGGCTCCGGTCCTGGGTCTGGGCGCCGCTGCGCGACGTCGAGAAGATCGAGCTGCGGCTCGGCGCGGTCGCCGAGCTGGAGCGTGCCACCGCCCTCCGTGCGGCCGCCGCCACCGCGCTGCGGGGAGTGGGGGACCTCGAACGGCTCACTGCGCGGTCGGCGCAGGGATTCGCGTCGGCGCGCGAGCTGGTCGCCCTCCGGAGAGCCCTCGAATCGCTGCCTCAGGTCGTCGAGGCGCTGGCCGGAGCAGAGTCACTCGCCCTCCGCGACCTGGCCGGCCGGGTCGCCCCCGCGCCTGACCTTGCGGAGCTCCTCGCCGGAGCCCTGGTCGAGGACCCGCCACCCCATAACCGCGACGGCGGCGCCATCCGCCCTGGCTTCGACTCCCAGCTGGACGCGGTCCACGAAGCGTCGCGGTCGGCGCGCGAGTGGATCGCCGCGCTGGAGGCGGGCGAGCGCGCCCGCACCGGCATCAGGACCCTCAAGGTCGGCTACAACCGGGTCTTCGGGTACTACCTCGAGGTGAGCGCCGGCAGCGCCGCGCAGGTGCCGCCCGAGTACATCCGCAAGCAGACCCTGACCGGCGCCGAGCGCTACCTGACGCCCGAGCTCAAGGAGCGGGAGGCGATCGTCCTCAACGCCCAGCAGCATGTCGTGGCGCGCGAGGCGGAGCTGCTCAAGGACCTCTGCGCAAGGGTTGCCACCGCCGCCGGGCCGGTCCTCGCCAGCGCCCAGGCGGCCGGCGAGATCGACGCCCTCCAGAGCCTCGCCGCGACGGCCGCTGAGCATGGCTGGACCCGACCTGTCGTGAACGACGGCGTCCGGACCGAGATCCGGGCGGGCCGCCATCCGCTGGTCGAGGCCGCCCTGCCGGAGGGCGTGTTCGTCCCCAACGACCTGCTCCTCGACCCCGACGCCGAGCAGGTCGTGATCCTCACTGGGCCGAACATGGCCGGCAAGTCGACCTACCTCCGGCAGGCCGCGCTGATCACGCTGCTGGCCCAGGCCGGCTCCTTCGTGCCCGCTGAGTCCGCCTCGATCGGCCTCTGCGACCGGATCTTCACGCGGGTGGGCGCTCACGACGACCTCGCCCGGGGGATGTCCACCTTCATGGTCGAGATGACGGAGACAGCGAACATCCTGAACCACGCCACCCGGTCCTCGCTGGTCGTCTTCGACGAGGTGGGGAGGGGGACCTCGACCTACGACGGGATGTCGATCGCCCAGGCGGTGGTGGAGTACATCCACGAGTCGCCGCGGCTCGGCTGCCGGACGCTGTTCGCCACCCACTACCACGAGCTCACGGCGCTCGCCGACCGGCTTCCACGAGTCCGCAACGAGCGCGTCGAGGTGCTCGAGGAGGGGGACTCCGTGCGCTTCCTGCACCGGGTGGTGCCGGGCGGCGCCGACCGCTCCTACGGCATCCACGTCGCGGCGCTCGCCGGGCTGCCGGCGGCGGTGATCGCACGGGCTCGGGGAGTGCTGGGCGAATTGGAGCGGCAGCGCCCGCTGGAACCGGCCGCACAGCAGCTGGGCCTCCCCCTGCAGGTGCCCGCCGACCCGGTGCTGGCCGAGCTCGAGGACCTGCAGCTGGACCGCTTGAGCCCGCTCGAGGCGCTCCAGAAGCTCTACGAGCTGAAATCGCGGCTCCCGTGACGATCCGGGCGCTGGCACCCGAGGTCGCCGACGCGATCGCCGCCGGCGAGGTTGTCGAGCGGCCCGCCTCGGTCGTCAAGGAGCTGGTCGAGAACGCACTCGACGCGGGCGCCCGGCGGCTCACGATCGAGATCCGGGGCGCCGGCCGCAACCTGGTCCGGGTCGTCGACGACGGAGCCGGGATCCCCGGCGAGGAGCTCGCCCTGGCCTTCCAGCGGCACGCGACGAGCAAGGTCCGGACCCTTGCCGACCTGGAGGCGATCGGCACGCTCGGCTTCCGGGGCGAGGCGCTGGCCAGCATCGCGGCGGTGGCCGACGTCGAGTGCACGACGTCCGGCCGTCGCATCCACCTGCGGGCCGGGAGAGTGATCGAGGAGGGCCCAGCTGGTCCCGCCCCGGGAACCGTGATGGAGGTGCGCGACCTCTTCGCGAACACGCCGGCCCGTCTCAAGTTCCTCAAGAGCGAGGCCACCGAGACGGCGGCCTGCCTCCACGTGGTCCAGCAATATGCGCTGCTCCACCCCGAGCTGCGCTTCCGCGCCGTCGTCGAGGGCAAGACCGCCCTGCAGACGCCGGGCACCGGCCTGGCCGACGCCCTCGGCGCCGTCCACGGCGGCGCCTCGGCGCGGGAGATGCTGACTCTCGATTGGCCCGAGGTGGCAGGGGCCGTGTCCCAGCCGAAGCTGAGCCGCGGGACGCGGGACGGGATCCTGCTCGCCGTCAACGGCCGTCCGATCGCCTCCCGGGCGCTCGGCTTCGCTCTCGACGAGTGCTACCGGGGGAGCCTCGAGCGGGGACGCCACCCGGTCGCCGTCATCGACCTCGCGGTCGATCCGGGCGCGCTCGACGTGAACGTCCACCCGGCCAAGCGAGAGGTGAAGTTCCGCGAGGAGGGCGCCGTCTTCGCGTCCCTCCAGAAGGCGGTCCGGGCCGCGCTGGCGGGAAGCGAGGCGCCCCGCCTGGCGGTGCCCGTCGCCGCCGCCCTGCCCGCGGCCGCTTCGATCCGGCAGCTGACGCTGCACGAGCCGGAGGCCGAGCTCCGGGCGGACCCGGTGCCACGAGCGACCGGTGCGATGCTCCGCCCTCTCGGCCAGGTGCTGGACGGCTACCTGGTCGCCGAGGGGCCCGACGGCGTGGTCCTGATCGACCAGCACGCGGCGCACGAACGGGTCCTCTTCAACCGGTTCCGCGCCCGCCTCGAGGGCGGCGGCACTCAGAGCCAGGCGCTGCTCCTCCCGGTCGTCATCGAGCTCGACCCGGCCCGGATGGCCGCTTTGGCCGGCGCCGAGCAGGCGCTCCGCTCACTCGGGTTCGAGGTCGAGGCTTTTGGTCCGCGCGCCGCCCGGGTCATGGCGGCACCGGCCGAGACACCCCCAGCGCGGATCGAGGCAGCGTTCCTGGAGGTGCTGGAAGGGCTCCGCAACCACTCCATCGACGATGCGTTGGCGTCCCTCTCCTGCCATTCGGCGGTCCGCTTCGGCGACCCGCTCGAGCCGGCCGAGCAGCGCCGGCTGATCGAGGAGCTGGAGTCGACGACCCCGGATGCGACCTGCCCCCACGGGAGGCCGACGCGGTTGGTCCTCGACTGGCAGGACCTCAAGCGCCACTTCCGGCGCAACTATTGAAGCGATGCCGATGACGCCGTTCGACCGCCAGCTCGGCCTTCGTCTGCTCGGGCTGCACCAGCTTGTCTACGACCGCTCCGGCGGCCTCATCGGTCACCGCCTCGGCAGCTTGAAGATGCTCCTGCTGCGGACCACCGGGAGGAAGAGCGGCGAGCGGCGGACGGCCGCCCTGCTCTACCTCGATGACGGCCAACGCTACGTCGTGGTCGGCTCCAAAGGAGGCAGCGACACACCGCCGGCCTGGCTCCTCAACCTGGAGGCGGATCCCGCTGTTGAGGTCCAGGTGGGCACCCGGCGGTTTCCCGCCTTGGCACGCAGGGCGACGCCTGCCGAGCACCGTGGCCTCTGGCCGAAGCTGACGCGCCTCTGGCCCGGCTATGAGCGCTACCAGTCCCAGACCCGGAGGAGGATTCCCCTGGTGATCCTGGAGCCAGTCGCTCAGGCGAGCAGCTCGTATCTAGAGTGATTGCCTCGTGAAGAAGGTTCCGGCGATCCTCGGGCCGACCGCAGCCGGCAAGTCGAGGGTCGCCCTCGAGCTTGCCCTCGCGCTGGGTGGCGAGGTGCTCGTCGCCGACTCGCGGCAGGTCTACCGGCGGCTCGAGATCGCCACCAACAAGCCGTTGCCCGAGGACCGGGAGAAGGTCCGCTACCACGGTCTTGACCTCGTCGACCCGGAGCAGACCTTCAATGTCCACCAGTACGTGGCAGCCACCGGTCCGGTCCTTCGGTCGCTGCCGGCGCCGATCGTCGAGGGAGGCAGCAACCTCTACGTCGACGCCCTCCTCGACGGGCTGACGCTCGCCGGCGTCCCCCCGCGGCCGGAGCGCCGCGCCGAGCTCGAGAAGCTACCCGTCGGCGAGCTGGCAACCCTCGTCCGCAGCCTTGATCGAGCGGTCGAGCTCGACTTCGCCAACCGCGTCCGGCTCGTCCGTGCGATCGAGGTGCTGGAGATCGCCGGCCCGCCCCTGAGCCGCCTGCGGACCCGCGTCAAGCCACCCTGGGAAGGGGTGCGAATAGGCATCCAGATGCCGCTCGAGCTCCTCCACGCGAGGATCGCCGAGCGCTGCGCCCGGCAGCTGGAGCGAGGCCTGGTCGAGGAGACTCGCGCTGCCCTGGCCGCCGGCGTGCCGGCTCGGTCGCAGGCCTTCAGCGGCACCGGCTATGCGGAGACGGTTGCCTACCTGGAGGGCCGGGTCACGCTCGCGGAGCTTCCCGAGCTGATGGCGCGCAACAACCGGCGACTGGCCAAGCGGCAGCTGACGTGGCTGCGGAGGGACCAGCGGATCCGCTGGTTCGAGGGGGCCGGCGATCCGGTCCCGGCTATCCTGAACTACCTCAAGGAACACCTGGCATGAGCGAGAAAACAGTCCCCACGGCCCGTCGGATGAGTCTCATCCCGCCCTACCTGTTCGCAGAGATCGACCGCAAGGTGAAGGCCAAAAAGGCGGCCGGCGTCGACGTGATCAGCCTCGGGATCGGCGATCCGGACCTGCCCACGCCGCCGCGGATCGTGAACGCCCTCCAGGAGGCCGCCGCCGATCCCGCCAACCACCAGTACCCGTCCTACTTCGGTCTCGCCGAGCTGCGGAGCGCGATCGCCGACTGGTACCGCGGGCGCTTCGGCGCCCAGCTCGATCCCGAGACGGAGATCCTGCCGACGCTCGGCTCCAAGGACGGCATCAGCCACGCCCCCTTCGCCTTCGTCGACCCCGGCGATGTCGTGCTCGCGCCCGACCCCGGTTACACGCCCTACGCGACGGGCGCGATCATGGCCGACGGCGACCCCTACATGCTCCCGCTCACCGCGGCCAACGGCTGGCTGCCCGACCTCGCCGCCATCCCCGAAGACGTCCGGCAGCGGGCGAAGTTGCTCTGGCTCAACTACCCCAACAACCCGACCGCGGCGGTCGCGCCGGACGAGTTCTTCAAGCAGGCGATCGAGTTCTGCCATGCGAACGGCGTCATCCTCTGCCATGACGCGCCCTACACCGAGATCGCCTTCGGCGGCTACCGACCGCCCTCATTGCTCCAGTTCCCGGGCGGGAAGGAGGTCGGCCTCGAGTTCCACTCGGCGTCGAAGACCTACAACATGACGGGCTGGCGGATCGGCTGGATCGCCGGCAACGCGAGCCTCATCAAGACCCTCGGCCAGCTCAAGACGAACATCGACTCGGGGATCTTCCAGGCGGTCCAGTGGGCGGCGATCGAGGCGCTCCGAGGCGGGGAGGGGGATACCCTCGCCGCGAACGAGATCTACTACCGGCGCCACCTGCGGGTCGCCGCCGTCTTCAACAGCCTCGGCTGGAACGTGACACCACCCAGGGCAACCTTCTATGTCTGGGCACCGGTTCCGAACGGTTATGACTCGATCTCCTTCGCAGGCCACGTCCTCGACCAGGTGGGCGTGAATATCACCCCGGGCGTCGGCTTCGGACCCCACGGCGAGGGTTACTTCCGCCTCTCGGTGACAGCGCCGGACAGGCGGCTGGACGAGGCTCTCGAGCGCCTGAAGGGCTTGCAGGTCTGATCTCGACCGAAACCCGCGTCGAGCGGGCCTACCTGGTGGGGGTCCAGCTGCCCGGAGTCTCCCTCGAGGCGTTGAGCGAGCAGCTGTCGGAGCTCGCCGACCTGACCCGAACCGCCGGCGGCGAGGTGGTCGGGAAAGAGGTCCAGCGGCGCTCCGAGGTCGACCCGGCGCTCTTCATCGGGAAGGGCAAGGTCGAGGAGCTGAAGGCGCTCCGGGAGGCAAACGCCTACGACCTGCTGATCTGCAACGAGGACCTGAGCCCCCGCCAGCAGCGCAACCTGGAGAAGGAGCTCAAGACCAGGGTGGTCGACCGGACCGAGCTGATCCTCGACATCTTCGCCCAGCACGCGCGGACCCACGAGGGCCGCCTGCAGGTCGAGACGGCGCAGCTCCACCACCTGCTGCCGCGCCTGATCGGGGCCTGGGACTACCACCGCCAGGGTGGCGGCATCGGCACTCGAGGCGGGCCGGGCGAGCAGCAGATCGAGGTCGAGCGGCGGCGCATCCGGCGGCGGCTGAAAGACCTCGAGAAGGAGATCACCGAGGTTCAGCGCCAGCGCGACCAGCAGAGGGCGGGCCGCCGCCGCTCCGAGCTGCAGACGGTCGCCATCGTCGGCTACACGAACGCCGGCAAGTCGACGCTGCTCAACGCCCTGACGGGCGCCGGCGTGCGGGCTGAGGACCGCCTCTTCGCGACCCTCGACCCGACCACCCGCCGCCTCCATCTGCCGTCGGGACACGAGATCCTGCTGACCGACACCGTCGGCTTCATCCAGAAGCTGCCGACCGACGTGGTCGCAGCCTTCCGCGCCACCCTGGAGGAGGTCACCTATGCCGACCTGGTGCTCCAGGTCGTCGACGTCTCCGATCCCGCCGCCCTCGACCAGGCGGTCACCGTGGAGGACGAGCTCGGCGAGCTGGAGGCGGCCGACAAGCCCCGCGTGGTGGCCCTCAACAAGGTCGACCGGCTGGGACCGGCAGCCCGGCGGAGGGCGGTCCAGGCCCTCCACCACCGCTATCCCGACGCGGTGGCGGTCTCGGCGGTCAACCGGATCGGCTTCGAGCCGCTGCTGTCAGCGCTGGAGGCCGCCTCCCGCGACGACGTGGTCAGCCTCGACCTGCTCGTTCCCTACGGCCGCGAGCAGGTGCTCCACGACCTGCGCCAGGTCGGCGGGGTGGACCGGACCGAATACGTCGACGCCGGCACCCGGGCCTGGGGCTGGGTGCCCCGACGCGCGCTGCACCGCTTCCAGGCCTACGCCGTGGAGGCCTAGTTCAGGACCCGGATCACGGCCCGGACGTCACCCACGATGCTGAGGCTGTCGGGAACGATCGGGGCGTAGTTCGGGTTCTCGGCGATCAGCTCAACTCGGCCGTTCTCGCGGTGGAAGCGCTTGACGGTCGCCTCGTCCTCGACCAGCGCGACAACGATCTGGCCGTTGCTCGCCTCCTGCTTGGGCCGGACCAGCACCAGGTCGCCATCGAGGATGGCGGCGTTGATCATCGAGTCGCCACGCACCTTGAGGAGGAACCAACCCTCCTGGGCGATGTCGGGGGAGAGCATCAGGTGATCTTCGATGTTCTGCTCGGCGAGGATCGGCACGCCGGACGCCACGTTACCGACGATCGGCACCGCGATCGCGTTGCGGCGCTTGTCGTCGATCTCCTTCTCCTGCACCAGCTGAACGGTCCGCGACTTGCTGGCGTCACGCTTGATGAGGCCGCGCCTCTCCAGCTGGTTGAGGTGGTTGTGGACGGTCGAGCTCGACGAAAGGCCGACGGCCTCGCCGATCTCGCGGACGCTGGGTGGGTAGTTGCGGACCCGCGTCACGTAGCGGATGTAGTCGAGGATCTTGGCCTGGCGATCACTTAGCTCGTCGGTCATCTGGACTCCTTTGGGGAGAGATTGCTGGGGCGGGGTGGCAAGGGTTCCCGGCGCCAATCCTAGCAGCTTGTGCCGTCCTGTGCAAACTTTTGTTCGCTCCGCTTGACATGCGAACACGCGTTCGGTTACGGTCTCGATCGAACAGATGTACGCGATCGCGACGCCAATCCGACCCCGCCGGCGCGCCCGCCGGCAGCGCAGCCCGTGGCCTGCCCGCCTGCGCAACTCGGCGGTGCTCGCCGGCGCCGTCCTGGCGTTGTCATTGGGCCTCGCCAAGGTGGCCGAGGGCGGGGCACAGGGGGGCTACGCGACGGTGACAGTAGAGCCGGGCGACACGCTCTGGGCAATCGCCTCCGACCGCTACCCAGGGTCCGACGTGCGCGCCAAGGTGTGGCAGATCGAGCAGGTCAACCACCTCTCGGGCGAGACGCTCCAGCCCGGGGAGACACTCCAGGTACCGAGCCGCTAGCCTTCGCCCTCAGTGAAGGTCGACCTGGTCACCCGCGAGGGATGTCACCTCTGCCAGCAAGCCGCGGAGCTGCTCCGCCGAGGTGGGGTGGAGGTCACGCTTCGCGACGTGGACGCCGATCCGGAGCTGTTCCGCCTCTACGACTTCCGGGTGCCCGTCGTCCTGCTCGGTGGCAGGGTCGTGGCGGAAGGCCGGATCGACGCGAGCGTGCTCAGCCGTCTGCGCTGAGCTCGCCCCAGCCCTTATTCGAACTTGACGTTCCGGGCCCGCTCCTTCTCGGCTTCCAACTCCTGGTCCTGCTTCAGCTTGTTCTCCGCGGCCGCCTCGGCCTGGGCACGGTTTCGTTCCTCGATCTTCTCCGAGCGCTCGTTGGCGATCCGGACCGAATCCATGGTGACCGCCTTGTGGCGCTCGTCGAAGTCGGTGACCGTCATGCCGGCCAGGTGGACCGAGTTCGCCTCCCAATTGATGTAGGTGGAGTTGCGGACGGCGCCGCCGGGGTTGGAGAGGCCCTTCCAGTGCTCGGCGAAGAATCCCTTCCAGGTCGCCGAGGGCTCGCGACTGAACTTGAGCACCAGCCGGCGCCGGTCGTCGACGTCGAGTCCAACGATCATGATCGGGTCAGCCACCTGGCCATTCTCGCAATTTGGACGGGAGGCCCGTGGGGAGGCGGCCCGGCGACCGGCTGAGGACGGGACCCGAGGCGAGAGATTATGGTCACGATAATGAACGTAATCCGGCCCATTGAGCTGCCGCCGCTCAGGCGGTCTTCGCCAGCGCGCCGGCTCCGAGCCAGTCGAGGACCTGGCGGTCGGCCACGTCCTCCATGCCGCGGAGCATCAGGAGCAGCGGCAGCGCCGCCTCCTGGAGATCCTCGGCCAGGCTTCGCGGGTTCGAGCTCGGGCGCCCCAGGCTGGCGATCGCCTGGTCGACCGCGGCCAGGGTCCGGGTGACATGGCGGCGGATGGCCGGGACGGCGACGGTGGCCGAGTCCTCGGTCCAGGCCTCGTGAAGCTGGCTCGCCAGCTGGAGGAGCTTGGAGCGCGCCGCCGAGGCAAGCCCTGAGTCGCCGGGCGAGTCCGCCAGGCGCTCGGAGTACTCGTTGTAGACGCGCAGCAGCCGTCTCAAACGGACCTGCGTCTGAAGGGAACGCATGTTCAGCAGCCATCCTAACCGAACAGACGTTCGGGTGTCAACCCCCCGGTCCCGCCTACCGGGCGGAGGCCCCACCGGTGCAGGGCCTCCGCGGCTACCGGTTCAGCGGCCCGGGTTGGCGTACATCAGGGATCCCGGCGTGGTCAGCAGCTCGCCCGTCTCGAGCAGCGTCTTCAGGCCGGAGAGGATCATCGGCCAGCCGCCGTAGAGCTGGCTGTTCGCTCCCTCGCGAAGCTGGTCGTGGGTGACCGTCAGGCGACAGGAGTCCCCGATCGGTTCGATCTCCCAGGTCACCCTCGAGGTGCCCTCTTTCTTCACGTCGTCATCCCACAGCGCGACCATGCTCTGGACCAGCCGGCGCGGCGGGTCGACCTCGAGGTTCTCCCCCTCCGCCAGGAGCCCGGGCGCGCCCTGGTGGCTCGTCTCGATCCGCGAGCCCGGCGTGTAGTCCGAATTGACCCGGGTTCCGAAGTTGTACTTGCTCCTCAGCTCGGTGTCGGTGATCGCCTCCCAGAGGCGCTCCGGGGTGGTCTTGATGTAGATCTCGAAGACCTTTTCCATGTTTTCCTCCATTCGGTTTTTGAGGCCGCTGAGCGATGCGGCCCAGGGTTCGGCGTACTTGCTCACCCACCGGTCGTGGACAAGCCGGATCGGAACCGGGTTCAGGTAATGGAGCTTCTCGCGGCCGCGCCGCCGGGTGACCACCAGGCCTGCCTCCGCGAGCTGCTTCAGGTGCTTCATCACGCCGAACCGCGTCATCTCGAAGGCTGACTCGAGCTCGGTGAGCGTGCGGCCGTCACGCTCGAAGAGCCGGTCCAGCAACATTCGCCGCGTCGGGTCGGCCAGTGCCTTGAAGATGCGGTCGTCGTCGGTCACCGCCTAATAATAGGTGACCAAAGACTCACATGTCAAGATCCGCTCCGTCGGGCGGAGCCCGGAATCAGCTTCCCGATTCGGCCTGGCGAACCCTCTGGCTCAGCCCCTGGAGCAGTCTATAGGCGACCTCCGGGTGCTGGCCCAGGAAGGACTTGAAGTTCCACTCCGGGATGGTGGCCAGGGTGACGTCGGTGTCGGCCTTGATGGTGGCGCTGCGGCCGAGGTGATCGAGCAGCGCCATCTCGCCAAAGGAGTCGCCGGGGCCGAGCTTGCGCTTCTTGCCCTGGTCCGTGGTGACGGTCACCGTGCCGTCGGTGATGATCATGAAGCCGACCCCGCTGCCGCCCTTCACGACGATGTCGTGGCCGGCCGGATGGGTGATCACCTTGAGCTCCTTCTCGATCGACTTGAGCTCTTTGGGAGGGAGTCCCTTGAACAACTTCGCGGACTTCAGGTCAGCCATCGGCGCGAATTCTAAACCGAAGGCTCAGCCGACCGGTGGCGCCTCCCCGATCAGCAGGTCGAACACGCCGAGCAGCCAGCGCCGCTCGGAGCGGACGGTGATGCCGCAGGCCCGCACCAGGTCGGGCGTGCGGCGGTCCCAGTGGTCGTTCTGGGTGGGCACCGTGAACAGGTTGAGCAGCCACTGGAGCACCACCACCGGCGGCAGGTTGCTGCGGACGTGCTCGAGGAAGATGAGCGGCGCGCCCGGCCTGGCCACCCGGAGGCCCTCCCTGATCGCCAGCTCGGGGTCGGGGATGGTGCACAGGCAGAGGGTGAAGACGACGGCGTCGAAGCTCCGGTCGGGAAATTCGAGGTGCTGAGCGTCCATCTCGCGCAGGTCCGCCGCGATGCCGAGCCGGGCGGCATTGCGGCGGGCGACCTCGAGCATCCTCGGGCTGAGGTCGATCCCCGTCAGCTCGACGCCGGGTCGGTAGAAACCCATCGTCGCGCCGGTGCCGATGCCCACCTCGAGCACCCGGCCGGCGCCGGCGGCCTCCCCCACCTCGGTCCGGCCGCGCCGGAAGACCCAACTTGAGACACCGCCGGCCATGGCGCGGTCGTAGGCGTCGGGGTCGGAGTCGTAGACCTGCCGGATCTTGTCGAGCCTGTCGTCCTTTGCGGCTATGGGGCGAAGATACGGCAGAGCCCATCGGCCAGGGCTTCGGGATCGGCGCCGGGGCGGTCGAGGAAGTGTCCGGTCGCCTCGTTGACGGCCCCCACCACGGCACGGCCGAAGACGACCGGGTCGACGGCGGCGTAGAAGGCGTCCTGGTCGGCGGCGGCGCGCCGGACCTCCTCCTCGACGACTGCCGCGAAGCGGCCCTGCAGCTCGTGGCGGACGGCCTCGATCCGCTCCGAGATCCCCACCGACTCGACCAGCAGCACCTGCGCCAGCTCGCGCTGGGCCGCGCAGGCCCGCACAAAGGCGCTGATCCCCCGCCGCATCCGGTCCCGGTGGCCGGCGCCCTGGGCCGCGGCCGAGGTCACCGTGTGGATCAGCGTTCCGCCCTCCCGCGCGAGGAGGTCGCGGAGGCAGTCCTCTTTGGAGTCGAAGAACTCGTAGAAGGTGGACTTCGAGGTCCGGGCCTGGGCGACCACCTGGTCCACCGAGGTCTCGTTGTAGCCCCGTTCGGAAAGGATCAGGAGGGCGGCCGCCAGCAGGCGCCGGCGCCGCGCTTCCTTGCGTTCCTGGCGGGTCGCGAGCGGGACGGCCAAGAGCCGGTCTAGCTGTTTGCCGCGATGGCCCGGGAGATGACCAGGCGCTGGATCTCGGAGGTCCCCTCGAAAAGGGTGTAGATCTTGGCGTCGCGGTGCCACTTCTCGACCGGGAAGTCGCGGATGTAGCCGTAGCCACCCAGGATCTGGATCGCCTCCTCGGTCACCTTGACGGCGACCTCGCCGCACTTGAGCTTGGCCATCGAGCCCTCCGCCATCTTGAACTCGCCGCCGTGGCGGCCCATCCAGAGAGCGCGCCAGACCAGCATCCGGGCCGCCTCGATCTCGGTCGCCATGTCGGCCAGCTTGAAGGCGATCGCCTGGTTCTCGATGATCGGCTTGCCGAACGCGATCCGCTCCTTGGCATAGTCGCGAGCGAACTCGAAGGCGGCCCGGGCGATGCCGAGCGCCTGCGCGCCGACCACCGGGCGAGTCGTCTCGAAGGTCTTGAGCGCCACCGAGGACCGGCCGTGCTCACCGCTTCGAGCGCGGGCCAGCTTGGCCTCCAGCTTCTCCTCGCCGCCCAGCAGCTGGTCGGAGGGCACCACCACGTCGTCGAGGATGATCTCGGCGGTGTGCGAGGCGCGGATGCCCATCTTCTTTTCCTTCTTGCCCTGGGTCAGGCCCTTGGTGCCCTTGCCGATCACGAAGGAGGCCTGGCCGCGCGTCCCGAGCTCGGGGTCCACGGCCGCCACCACGACATGCACGTCGGCGATGCCCCCGTTGGTGATGAAGACCTTCTGGCCGCTGAGGTGCCAGTCGCCGTTCTTCTTGACGGCCCGCGTCTTCATCGAGGAGACGTCCGAGCCGGCGTTGGCCTCGGTCACCGCGAAGGCGCCCAGGACCGGGTTGTCCGCCGTGCCGTAGCAGGCCGGGATCCAGGTGGCGATCTGCTCCGGGGTGCCCTGGCCGAAGATCGCCGCAACCGGCAGCTGGGTCCCGGTGATGGCCAGCGCGATGCCGGCGCAGCCCCAGGTGAGCTCCTCGGCCACCAGCGCCGGCAGGAGGCCAGTCTCGTCGGCGTAGGTCTGCTGGATGAAGTCAACCGAGTACAGCCCCACCTTGGCTGCCTTCTTGACCACGTCCCAGGGAAACTCCTCCGACTCGTCGTACTGGTGCGCGACCGGCCGGATCTCGCGCTCCGCGAAGTCATGGACCCAGTCGCGGATCTCTTTCTGCTCGTCGCTGAGCTCAAAGGAAAGCAATTTCGGCTCCTAGCTGCGTATTGGTTCGGTTGAAAACGGTACGCGTACGTACTGTTCTACTGAACGTACGCCTTTCCCGAACCTGGCGTCAACCCTTCGTCTCGAGCCAGCGCCGGATCGTGCGGGCGACCAACGGTGGCGGGCAGCGGCTCTTGGTGAGCCAGCCGAGGATGCCGAGGCTGACCGCGCGCTCGTGAACAACGGGCGTGAGGTCCGAGTTGGAGAGGATCCCGACCAGGTTGTGGCGAAGGGCGGGATCGGCCCGAATCTCCTCCAGTGCCCTCATCCCGGAGGGCCCGGGCAGCATCACGTCGAGGAGGACGACGTCGAAGCTGCGTTTGCGCAGGAGCCGGCGGCCGGACGGCCAGTCGCCGGCGACGGTCAGGTCGAAGCCGGCGCGACCGAGGCCGAGCGAATACATCTCGGCAATCGAAGCGTCATCTTCGACGTAGAGAATCGAGGGGCGGGAGGGCACGCCGACGCGACCCTAGCCAAGCCTTGCGACGTTCCGCCGACATCGCCTCCGCCTCAGCGGCCACGGTTGACCTCGTCGAGCAGCTTCGCGAGCCCGTAGACCGTGCGCAAGGAGGGCACGGCGACGCCTGCCCCGTCCGCCAGCTCGACCACCGCGCCGAGCAGGGCCTCCACCTCGAGGGGCCGCCCGGCCTCGAGGTCCTGGAGCATCGAGGTCTTATGGCCGCCGGTGGCGGCGGCGCCCTCCATCCGCTTGTCGACGCTCAGCGGGACCTCGATCCCGAGGGCGCGGGCGACCGCGTCCACCTCCTCCATCAGCGTCCGCACGAGGTCGTGGGTGGCGGCGGAGGTGATGATCTGCTCGAGCGTCGCCCGGGTCAGGGCGCTGACCGGGTTGAGGGTGGCGTTGCCGAGCAGCTTGAGCCAGATCTCGTTCCGGATCCGGGGCTGGACGGGAGCCTTCAAGCCCGCCCCGATCAGGACCGCGGCGATGGCCTGCACCCGCTCGCTGCGCGAGCCGTCCGGCTCCCCGAGCGTGAAGCGGTTGCCCTCGACGTGCTCGATCAGACCCGGCTCCACGATCCGCGTCGCCGGGTAGACGATGCAGCCGAGGACCGCGGGGTAGGGGATGCTGCTCGCGATCACGCCGCCGGGGTCGACCGACTCCAGGTGGCGGTCGGGAAAGTACCACCAGGGGATCCCGTTCTGGGCGCCGACCACGCAGGCGCCGGGCGCGAGGGCAGCCCCGATCGCCGGGGCCAGGGCCGGGAGGCTATGGGTCTTGAGGGTGAGGAAGACGACCTCGGCGCCGCCGATCGCAGCGAGGTCGTCGGTGCACTCGGGGTGGGCGGTGAACTCCTCCCCCCCACTCCGCACGGTGACGCCCCGCTCGCGCATCGCCGCCAGGTGGCCGCCCCGCGCGATCAGGGTCACCTCCACGCCGGCACGGGCCAGGTGGGCGCCGAGGAAGCCGCCGGTCGCTCCGGCCCCGACGATGGCGAACTTCACTTTTTTTCAAACGAGGCGGCGACCGAGCGGCGCTGGATCTTGCCGGTCGCCGTGCGCGGGATCTCATCCACGATGAAGAGCTTCTTCGGCACTTTGTAGTCGGCCAGCCGCTCGCGGGCGAAGGCGAGCAGCTCCTTCTCGGCAACCGGTTCCTTCAGTACGACCGCGGCGGCGACCTCCTCCCCCCAGGCCGTATGCGGGGTCCCGAAGGCGACCGCCTCGCTGACCGCGGGGTGCTGGAGGAGCACCTCGTCGATCTCCCGGGGGGCAATCTTCTCCCCGCCCCGGTTGATCATCTCCTTCAGCCGCCCGACCAGCGAGAGGTAGCCGTCGGGGTCGAGAACGCCCTGGTCACCGGTCCGGAACCAGCCGCCCGTGAAGGAGCTCGCATTGGCTTCCGGGTTGTTGACGTAGCCGTCGATCACGTTCGGGCCCTGGATCACGACCTCCCCCCGCTCACCCTGGGCGAGCAGCTTGCCCGCCTCGTCCATGATCCCGATCCGCACCCCGGTGCCGATCCCGACCGAGCCCGGCCGGCGATCGGCCGGCGGGAGCGGGTTCGATGCCATCTGGTGGGATGCCTCGGTCATGCCGTACGCCTCCAGCACCGGGGCGCCGAAGCGGGCCTCGAGCTCGCCCATCGTCTCCGGCGCGAGCGCGGACGAGCTGGAGCGGATGAAGCGCAGCTTCTCCGAGCCGGGCGGCCGTTCGCCCCGGTTGCGGAGCAGCAGCATCTGGTGGATGGTCGGCACCGCCGAGTACCAGGTCGCGCCGTGCTCGGCCGCGGCGGGCCAGAAGGTCAGGGGGTCGAAGCGTGGCGGGACAACGACCGCCCCGCCGGTCCGGAGCGTCGCCATCGTCGACGCCATCAGGCCGTGGATGTGGAAGAGCGGCATGACGCACATCGCCACGTCATCAGCGCCCAGGCGGTAGGTGTTGGCGATGTTGTCGATCGATGCCGCCAGGTTGCGATGCCTGAGCGGCACCAGCTTCGGCCGGCTGGTGGTGCCGCTGGTGTGAAGGACGAGTGCCACGTCATCGCCGCCGGCCGCTCCAGCCGACCGGGAGGGATCGGCGGGCGTGTCGCTCTCGAGGACGAGCTGGCCGTGGTGGTCGAGGTGCGCCTCGATCAGGGCGACACCCTCGGGCAGCGCCCGGCGCGCCGCCTCCGCCTCGCCCGGCGGCACGATCAGCGCGCGGGCGCCGGTGTCCTCGAGGTAGAAGCGGAACTCGTCCTCCTTATAGGCGGCGTTGAGCGGTGCCGCCGTCCCCACCATGGCGGCGGCGAGGAAGAGGACGATCGACTCGGCGCCGTTCGGAAAGACGATCGCGATCCGATCCTCGCGGCCGAGCCCATGCTGGGCCAGCCGGTCGGCGGCGAGCGAGACCTGCTCACGGAGCTGGCCGTAGGTGAGCCGGGGACCGCCCGGCACGACCAGCGCGGGGTCGGACGCGGCCCCGTGCTCGAGGACGCTGAACAGCGTGTTGCCGACCATCAACTGTGAGTCAGTGTACTTTCGGCCGGCGAGAGACCCAGATCCGGTAGGCGCTGTAGAGGAGGAGCACGCCGAAGAGGCGGACCAGCAGCTCGCGCGGCATCCGGACCGCGACCAGCGCGCCGAGCAGCGCCCCCGCGACCCCGCCGACCGACAGCCAGGCCGCCGCGGTTCGGTCGACGTTGTGGGCGCGGTCGTGGGTGAAGGCGCCGACGATGGCTGTCGGCACGATCGCCGCGAGCGAGGTTCCCTGGGCGACCTGCTGCCCGAAGCCGAAGCCGAGCACCATGATCGGCACCAGCAGGATCCCGCCCCCGATC
This sequence comes from Candidatus Dormiibacterota bacterium, assembly GCA_036570145.1. Taxonomy (GTDB): domain Bacteria; phylum Chloroflexota; class Dormibacteria; order Dormibacterales; family Dormibacteraceae; genus UBA6019. The sequence continues at coordinate 458 of DATCPJ010000200.1, read as the reverse complement.
CCCATCACGCCTGCCAGGACCCCGACCAGGAGGCCGGTCAGGATGGCGAGCGCATCGTGGATGACCAGGGTCACGTGAAGATCAGCTCCTTGAGGCCGACGGCGACCATCAGGACCACGACCGCCACCTTGAGCTGCGCCTCAGGAATGCGGTTCATCGCCCGAGCGCCCAGGTAGGCGCCGATGACACTGCCCACGATGACCAGCAGGGCGAAGTGAAGATCGACCTGGGGCCGGCTGCCCTGGAAGTAATAGACGAGTGCGCCCACGATCGCGATCGGGACGATGGCCAGCAGCGAGGTTCCGTTCGCCTTGTGCTGGGGCACCTTGGCCCAGAGGACGAGAAGGGGGATCATGACGAACCCCCCGCCGACGCCGAGCAGCCCGCCGAGGAGCCCGCCCAGCAATCCGACCGCCGAGAAGCGAACGGCGTTGGGAGCCGCGGTTAGGGCTCGGTGG
>DATCPJ010000199.1:0-1541 GCA_036570145.1 Candidatus Dormiibacterota bacterium | reverse complement strand
AATCCGGTATTGTCCACCGCAACGGCACCGGGCAGGTGCCCCAACCATGAACTGCAACGACTGTGTGGAGAAGCTCGACCGGTTCGTTGACCGTGAGTTGAACAACACCGAGGTCCTGGAGCTGGAGCTCCACCTCGAGGGCTGTCCCCCTTGCGCAGACCAGTACGAGTTCCAGGCCAGTCTGAAGCGGCTGGTCAAGGTGGGCTGCGACACGGACACCGCCCCCGCCGCCTTCCGAGAGAAGCTCCGCCAGATCCTGCTGTAAAGGTTTCTCCACAGGTTTGTCCACTTGTTTCAAGCAGGCCGGGGCTCGCTGAAAGCGTTCTGCAAGCGGATGTCGCCAACATCCGATCTCAAATGGCTCAAATCGCCGATGTCAACCGCGAAATCGAGGGAGCCGACCAGGCGCGGCGCAGCCTGCGCAGCGAGACCGAGAGGCTCACGGCGATCATCAGGGCGATCGACGAGCTCATGTTCTCCCTGGAGGAGCTCAACCTGCAGGGGATCGACAGAGTTCCGGCCCGCCTTCGGGATCGTGCAGGAGCGCTCATCGAGCTGGTCCTGGCCCGGCCGGCGCCCGCAGAGGTCCGCACAGACCCGTTCAGGATCCGTTACCGGGTGGTCCCGATGATGGCCGTGCTGTTCGAGGTCCAGGACCGGGTCCTGCGCCTGCGGAACCCGATCCGCATCACCGACCCCGAAGACGTGCAGGAAAGCGCCTAGCAGTCGTCCTCCTCGCTTGCCGGGGAGGTGCCCCGAAGGGCCGGAGGGGACGTCCAGCCAAGCACTGCCGTTCGGTAGATTTACCGGGCCACGCCACACCCACTCCAGGACCGCCTCCTCGCCGCCCACCTCTACGTCATCACCCCCGACCAGGACCCCGACCGCCTGGTCAGCCTTGCCGCCGCCGCCCTGCGCGGTGGGGCGGAGGTCCTCCAGCTCCGCCAAAAGCAGCTCGGCCGGGGCGACCTCCTCGCAGTGGCGCGGCGCCTACGTGAGCTGACCCGAGACTCAGGCGCGCTGTTCGTCGTCAATGACCACGTCGACCTGGCCCTCCTAAGCGAAGCCGACGGCGTGCACCTGGGCGCGGACGACCTCAGCGTCGGGGGGGCTCGCCACATCGCCGGCGACCGCCTGCTGATCGGCGCCTCCGCCTCGACCCCTGACGCCGCCCTCGCCGCGATCAAGGCAGGCGCCGATTACATCGGCTGCGGCCCCGCCTTCGCGACACCGCTAAAACCGCAGAAGGTCGTGATCGGCCCGAGCGGAGTGGCCGCGGTGACGAAGGCTGTCGGCCCTTCCGTCCCGGTCTTCGCGATCGGCGGCATCGACGCGTCGAACATCGCGCAGCTCACGGCCGCCAGAGTGCGCCGCGCCTGTGTCGTCCGAGCCGTGGGAGCCGCACCCGACCCGGAGGCAGCCGCTCGCGGGCTGCGTGCCATGCTGGAAGCGTGAAGGTCGAAGGCGCAGGCGAGCTCGAGCTCCTCAAGCGGATCTTGCCGTACCTCGCGACCGAGGGATTCGAGATCCCCGCCGGCGAG
>DATCPJ010000198.1:0-2284 GCA_036570145.1 Candidatus Dormiibacterota bacterium | reverse complement strand
CAGCCTGGGTGCTGGGCGGTACAAAGGGGGGTGCGGCGCGCGGAGGCCTGGCCGAGCACGACCAAGAGGGGGGATTCCCCCCCTCCGATTTGGAGGAGGCTGACCCTGCTTAGCTCGGCCGCCACCTCGCTGGCGCTTTTCGGCAGGCAGCTGGAGCGCGCCGACTTCCTGGCGAGGGCCCTCCGCATCCACCTCGACCATTCGCTCGACCGGGCCGACGACCCGGGCCCCGGCTACTGGACCGGCCTGATGCAGCTGGCCGGCTGGTCGGGCGGCGACGTCGACCGGCGCGATGAGGCGGTCGAGCTGCTGGTGGCCGGCGCGGCCGGCCCCTCGATCCGCGGCAGCATCGCGGCCGCACGCTCGGCGGCCCAGGCGGTCCGGCCGTCGCTGCCGAGCGAGCTCTATGAGCAGGTCAACTCCCTCTACTGGCGGGTAGAGGAGGGGGGCTGGCAGCACGACCTCCACAGCTTTCTGTCGAGCGTCGAGCTCGGCGTCCACCTGATCGAGGGCCTGATCGAGAACACGATGTTCCATGACGAGGCCCGCGAGTTCGTGCGGCTCGGCAAGTACATGGAGCGGATGCAGAACGCGGTCACCGTCGTCATCCGCAAGACGGCCGAGCTGGGGGCGGCGAGCGAGGATGCGCTGGAATGGACGGCGGCGCTCAAGTCCTGCTTCGCCTTCGAGTCCTACCGCCTCCGCTTCTCGGCCGAGGTGACCGGCCGCCAGGTCGTCGGCTTCCTGCTTTTCGACCCGGACCTCCCGCGCTCGGCCCGCTACTGCCTCGGCGAGGCGCTGGATTCCGTTCACCGGATCGACGGGCAGCGCCGGCCGTCGCGGCCGGAGAAGGTCCTCGCCCGGATGGCGGGCCTCTTCGACGATTCTGGCCCGGCGGGAGTGGCAAAGAATCCCGACGAGTTCGACCGCGAGTTCAAGCGCCTGGGCGTGGAATTGACCCAGGCTCTGCGCGCCACCTACTTCCAGCCCAGCAAGGTGACCGCGACCGTTCCCGGCGATCCGACCGCGCGGGTGCCTCAGCAGCAGTAGTGAAGCGCTTCGAGATCGAGCACACGACGCGCTTTGCCTACTCCGGGCCGATCACGGAGACGATGATGGAGCTCCGCCTGACACCACTCGACAGCCGTGGCCAGCGGCTGCTCGAGTTCAAGCTGGACATCAACCCCCGGGTCAAAGTCGCGACCTACAACGACGGCTACGGCAACCTCGTCCACTACTTCAACCTGCTCCGCGCCCATCCGAAGCTCCGGATCACCAGCCGCTCGCTGGTCGAGATGGACGGTGAGCCCGCCACTGTCGATCCCGATGACGAGCTGGTCTGGGACTTCCTCCGCTTCCGCTCGCCGGTGACCGACGAGCCCGGCGTCCGCGCCCTCGCGGCTCGCCACCTGCCCGCCGACCCGACGTCCGGACCGGCCGTCGAGAAGGCCCTCGAGAGCCTCACGATCGGGATCAGCCGTGACTTCGCCTACGACCCCGCGGTCACCAACGTCTACACCGAGGTGGCCGAGGTGCTCGAGCTCCGCGCCGGCGTCTGCCAGGACTTCGCCCACCTCTTCATCGCGGCCGCCCGTGCGATGGGGGTGCCGGCGCGCTATGTCAGTGGCTACATCCACGTCCCCGGCCCGGGCGGTGTCATGGAAGGCGCCTCCCACGCCTGGGCCGAGGCCTGGATCCCCGGCGCCGGCTGGGCCGGCTTCGACGCGACCCACCCTGTCCGGGCGGGCGAGAACCATGTCCGGGTGGCCGTCGGGCGCGACTACCGCGACGCCGCACCGACGCGGGGCGTCTATGTCGGCATCGCGACGGGGACCATGAGCGTGAACGTGCGCACGCGCGGCATCGAACCGGAGGGTTAATCTCGGGCCGTGGGCGTCTCCTCCCTCCCCGACGGGCTGGTGGCCTTCGTCAAGCGCGACTGTCCGACCTGTGTCATGGTCGCGCCGGTCCTCGCCGCGCTGAAGGACTCGAGGCCCCTCACCGTCTTCAGCCAGGACGACCCGACCTTCCCGGCCGGCGTCGACGCCATCGACGACACCGAGCTGGAGCATTCCTACCGGCAGGGCATCGAGACCGTGCCGACCCTGCTCCGGGTCGAGAACGGCGCTGTCGTGGACGAGCTGCAGGGCTGGCTCCGCCCCCGCTGGGAGGAGCTGACAGGGGTGACACCGCTGGGGAATGGGCTGCCCGAGTACCGGGCCGGCTGCGGCTCCCGCTCGATCGAGCCGGGCGTCGCCGAGCGCCTCGCGGCGCGCTACAGCGG
>DATCPJ010000197.1:0-3967 GCA_036570145.1 Candidatus Dormiibacterota bacterium | reverse complement strand
CGCCTGCACGACCTCGCCTACCCTATGGCGCGCAGATGACAGCAGGCGACTTCTACGAAACGCTCCGCTCCGAGGTCGCCAAGGCCGTCGTCGGCCAGGAGGAGGCGATCCGGCTCTGCGGGCTCGCCCTCGCCGTCGGCGGCCACGTCCTCCTCGAGGGCGTCCCCGGGGTCGCCAAGACGCTCCTCGCGAAGTCTCTCGCGCAGGCGCTCCACCTCGAGTTCGGACGGGTCCAGTTCACCCCCGACCTGCTCCCCTCCGACATCATCGGCACGGCGATCTACGACCTCCAGACCCGCGAGTTCCGGATGCGGAAGGGACCCGTCTTCACCAACGTGTTGCTGGCCGACGAGATCAACCGGGCGCCGGCGAAGGTCCAGTCGGCATTGCTCGAGGCGATGGAGGAGCGCGGCGTGACGATGGAGGGCAAGCAGACGATGCTTCCCGACCCCTTCCTGGTCCTCGCCACCCAGAACCCGATCGAGTACGAAGGCACCTATCCCCTGCCGGAGGCGCAGCAGGACCGCTTCCTGTTCAAGGCGGTGCTCGACTACCCCGGCCCCGAGGAAGAGGTCGAGGTGCTCCGCCGCTGGAACTCGGGCATCGAGCTCCGCGACCCAGTCCAGGCCGGCGTGCGGCCGGTGCTCGACGCCGCCCAGCTGAAGGCCGTCCGGGAGGAGGTCGTCAAGGTCACCTTCTCCGAGGAGCTGATGCGCTACGTGGTCGACCTCGCGGTCGCCACCCGGAACGCGCCCGAGCTGACGCTGGGCGCCAGCCCGCGGGGAGAGGTCCTGCTGCTTCTCGCCGCAAAGGCGGCGGCCGCCTTCGACGGCCGCGACTTCGCGACGCCCGACGACGTCAAGGGGGTGCTTCGTCCCACCTTCCGGCACCGGCTCCTGCTCCACCCGGAGGCCGAGGTCGCCGGCAACACCTCGGACAGCGTGCTCGAAGGGGTCGTCGCGCAGGTGACTCCGCCACGCTGAGAGCCCTCGACGGGTTCCGCGGGCTGCTGCCCCGGCCTCGGCTCCTGCTGGCCGTCGCCGCCGGCGCCCTCCTCATCGCGCTCGCCCAGCTCGGCCCCTGGTTCTGGCTGCCCGCGATCGCCTACCACGCCGTCCTCGTCCTGCTGGCCGTTCGCGACGCCGCGAGCCTCCCCACCCGGCGTGGCTGGGAGGCCACCCGGGACCTGCCCGCCCCGCTCTCGCTGGGAGCCCACCAGGAGGTGCTCGTGGGCACCCGGAACCGGCGCGCCGCCGGTCTCGAGGCGGCGCTCGCCGACCACGTGCCCCCGCCCCTCCATCCCGACCGGCGGGAGGTCCGGGGGACCTTCGACGGGCGGGGCGAATGGATCGCCGTCTACCAGGTCAGCCCTGCCCAGCGCGGTGCGTTCGAGTTCGGCCCGGTGGACATCCGGGTGTGGCGGCGAAATGGCTGGTGGATGCGCCAGGTCCGGCTCCCGACCCCCCAGGCGGCGGCCGTCTACCCCAACGTCCTGGCGATCCGCCAGTACCAGCTCACGTTGCGCCGGGGGATGCCCTACCGGCCCGGCCAGCGCCGGTCGCGCCCACCCGGTGCGGCGACCGCCTTCGCGGGGCTGCGCGACTACGTCCCGGGCGACGATCCGCGACGGATCAACTGGAAGGCGACAGCCCGCCGCGACCAGCCGGTGACGGTGGAGCTGGAGGCGGAACGGGGCCAGCAGGTCATGATCCTGCTCGACTGCGGCCGCCTGATGACCGCTCGAGCGGGGGCGATGAGCAAGCTCGACCACGCCGTCAACGCCGCCCTGCTGCTCGGCTGGCTGGCCCAGCAGCAGGGGGACCGGGTCGGGCTGGTCGCCTTCACCGACCAGGTCGACTCCTTCCTCGCCCCGCAGCGCGGCCCCACCCAGGTCAACCGCCTGAGCGAGGCTCTCTACGGCGTCCGGGCCCAGTTCGTCGAGCCCGACTTCGGAGAGGCCTTCGCGCACCTCGCGCGACGGGTCAGCCGGCGGTCCCTGGTGGTGGTGCTGACCGACGTGCTCGACCCGGGAGCGTCCCGCGAGCTGGTGGCCCAGGCCCTCTGGCTCTCGCGGCGCCACCTCGTCCTGGTCGTGGCAATGGAAGACCCGGCGCTGATCGAGGCCCGGGACGCGCCGATCGACCGCTCGCCGCGGGCCTACGAGTGGGCGGCGGCGGAAGAGCTGCTCTCGTCGCGGCGGCAGAGCTTCGAGGCCCTCCGCCGGGGCGGCGTGCTCGGCCTCGACGTGCCCGCCGGGACGCTCAGCCCGGCGCTCGTCGAGCGCTACCTGGAGTTGAAGGAACGGGCGCTCCTGTAGCGGGCCGGCGGCCGACCAGCAGCAGGTAGCCGTAGAGGAGCAGCCCGCTGGAGATGCCGACCGCCGCCTTGACCACGGTGGGTGCGGCCGAGGGGCTGAGGTTGCCCTCGATGGTGCCCGCGATCACCAACAGCGGCGCCAGGCCCGCCAGGAGGACGAAGACCCGCCAGCCGGCACGCGCCAGCGCATCCGAGCGGCGATAGGCGCCGGGCGCGATAACGGCCCAGCCCAGCATCAGCCCGCAGGCCCCCGCGACGACGACGACCGAGAGCTCGAGGAACCCGTGGCCGATCACGAAATCGCCCAGCAGGCCCTGGACGCCGTAGGCGGCGGTGAGGCCGAAGATGCCTCCCAGGCTGACGCCGTTGTTGATCAGGATGAAGATGGTCGGAAGCCCGGCCGCGATGCCGAAGGCCACGGCAAAGAAGGACACCAGGAGGTTGTTGGTCATTATCAGGACGCCCGTCGCGGGCCGGGCCGGGCCCGGGATGTTGGTCCAGGTCTTGTGCTGCTGGACCAGGTTGATGATCTCGGGAGGCGCGATCCGGTAGGCCAGCTGGGGGTCGACGTAGATGAGCAGGAAGGCGAGCAGGGCGGGGCCGAAAAGGAGCAGCGCGGCGGCGACCACAAAAGGCCAGCTGGCGCGGTAGGTCTGGGGGAGCGTGCGCAGGTAGAAGTCGGCGACCCGGCGCCCGACGTTGCCGCTGCGCCGGTAGACCACCGAGTAGCCGAGGGCGACGAGGCGGTTCAGGTAGGCCGTGACCGGCTCGGCCGGCCAGTCCCTTCGGGCGCGGGCGAGGTCCGCCGTGGCCTGCCGGTAGAGGCCGGCCAGGCTGAGCACGTCATCTGGCTCGAGGCCCCCCAGCCGGCCCCGCCGGCCGCGCTTCAACAGTGCCTCCAGGCGCGCCCAGTCGGGGCTCCGGCGGGTCACGAATTCCTGGGCTGTCATCTCGGCATCGCGTCGGTAACGGTAAACTGCCGTCTCCGGTGGCGGTTGACCCATTTGCGGACGCGCTCGGCGATGAGCTGGTGGTCGCCACCCCTGAGCTGGTGACCTTCGGCTACCAGCTCGCCGGCCCCGGCAGCCGCTTCCTCGCCCAGCTGATCGACTTTCCGATCCAGGTCGCCGTGCTCCTGCTCGCCGTCTTCGCAGGCGTCTCCTTGGGAGCGCTGGCGGGCGACAACGGCGGCATCGCCATCGCGGCCGCGGTGATCCTCGGCTTCATCGTGATCTGGGGCTATTACCCGGTCTCGGAGGCCGTCTGGTCGGGCAAGACGATCGGCAAGTTCGCCTTCGGGCTACGCGTCGTCGGTGACCAGGGCGAGCCGATCCAGGTCAGCCAGGCGGTGATCCGGAACCTGGTCCGGATCGTGGACTTCCTGCCCTTCTTCTACGGGATCGGCATCATCGCGCTTTTCTGGAACGGGCGCGGCAAGCGGCTCGGCGACCTCGCCGCGGGGACGGTCGTGGTGCGCGAGCGCGCGCCCGTCCGCCTGAGCCAGCTCCGTGCCGGGCCGGGCCCCGACCTCGCGAGCGCGGCGGGGCCTCGCCCAGCGCCGGGGGAGGCGGCGCTGCTGCGCCAGCTCGACCCCGAGCTCCGGCGCTTCGTCCTCGGCTACGCGGCCCGGCGGCAGTATCTCGACGGCTGG
>DATCPJ010000196.1:0-1766 GCA_036570145.1 Candidatus Dormiibacterota bacterium | reverse complement strand
GCCCACCAGTACCTCATCACCAAGCCCGCCGGCCTGCCGCGCGAGATGCCGACCATGCGCGACCCCTCCCTGCTCGTCTACTACCGACCGGAGTCGGGCGGGCTGGTCATGGGCGGCTACGAGCGCAACCCTCAGCCCTGGGGCCTGGACGGGATCGAGGCCGACTTCAACGGCCGGCTGCTGGCGGAGGACTGGGACCGCTTCGCGCCACTGATGGAGAACGCGATCGTCCGCACTCCGTCGATCCGGGAGGCGGAGGTCGTCAAGCTGATCAACGGGCCGGAGGCTTTCACGCCCGACGGCGAGTTCATCCTCGGCCCCAGCGAGGTCCCCGGGCTCTGGGTCGCGGCCGGCTTCAACGCCCACGGCATCGCGGGCGCCGGCGGCATGGGCCGGCTCGTCGCCGAATGGATCGTTGAAGGGCGGCCCGACCTCGATGCCTGGGAGATGGACTCACGCCGCTTCGGCCGCCACTACGCGAGCCGCGAGTACGCCCTGGCTCGCACCTACGAGGTCTACTCGACCTACTACGACGTCAAGTACCCCGGCCATGAGCGGAGCGCCGGGAGGCCGCTCCGCGTCTCCCCCATCTACGGCAGGCTGGCCGAGCTCGGCGCCGCGTTCGGCGAGAAGTCGGGCTGGGAGCGCGCCAACTGGTTCGAGCCGAACGCTGCCCGCGGTGACGAATCGCTCCGGCCCCGCGGCTGGGCGGGACGCCTCTGGTCGCCGGCGATCCAGGAGGAGCACCGCGCCTGCCGGGAGGCTGCCGCGCTCTTCGACTTCACCTCCTTCGCAAAGATCGAGGTCCGCGGATCGGGGTCGGCCGAATTCCTCGAGCGGCTCACCGACAACCGGGTCGCCCGTGGAAACGGGGCGATCACCTACACCCAGATGCTCAACGAGGACGGCGGCATCGAGTGCGATTTCACGGTCACGCGGCTTGCCGGCGACCGCTTCCGGATCGTGACCGGCACCGCCTTCGGACGCCACGACCTGGCCTGGATCCGCGACCACGCCCCGGGCAACGGCTCGGTCGTCGTCGAGGACGTCACCTCGGCCCACGCCTGCGTCGGCCTCTGGGGGCCGCTCGCCCGCCAGGTGCTCCAGCCGCTGACCCCGGCGGACCTGGGCAACCAGGCCTTTCCCTACATGAACGCCCGCGAGCTGGTCGTCGGCGCCGTCCCCTGCCTGGCGCTGCGCGTCACCTATGTGGGTGAGCTGGGCTGGGAGCTCTACTGCCCCTCCGAGTTCGGCCTGCGGCTGTGGGACACGATCTGGGAGTCGGGCGAGGCGCATGGCATCGTCGCGGGGGGCTACAAGGCCGTCGACTCGCTCCGCCTGGAGAAGGGATACCGGGTCTGGGGGTCCGACATCGGTCCCGAGTCGGACCCTTACGCGAGCGGGCTGGGCTTCTGCATCAAGGTCGAGAAGGGCGACTTCATCGGTCGAGAGGCGCTGCTGGCGCTGCGCGAGAAGCCCGCCTCGACCCGGCTGGCCTGCCTGGTGCTCGACGATCCTCGCTCGGTGGCGCTGGGGGCGGAGCCGGTCCGGATCGGGGGCGAGATCGCGGGCCGGGTGACCAGCGGCGGCTTCGGCTACACGGTCGGGCGCTCGATCGCCTACGCCTACGTCCCGGCCGCCAGCGCCCCCGGGACCAGGGTGGAGATCGACATCTTCGGCACCTGGGTCGCGGGCGCTGTGGCGGAGGAGCCGCTCTTCGACCCCGAGGCGAGGCGGGTGCGGGTGGGCGGGGACCTCCTCTAGCG
>DATCPJ010000195.1:0-4962 GCA_036570145.1 Candidatus Dormiibacterota bacterium | reverse complement strand
CAGTGGGTATCCTGGGCGACCACCCGCCATTCGACCAGGTAGGTGCCCTCCGGCAGCCGCTGGTAGTCGATGAGCGGCGCGACCAGGGTCGTGCTGTCCAGGCCCTTTCGGGTCGCCGTCCCCGACACCCGATTTCCGTCCGGCGAGAAAACGTCGATCCCCCGGCCAAACGGCGTCACCGGCTCCGAGAAGTTGATGCTGACGAAGCCGGGCACGGCGCTCAGCAGCCCAGGTCCTGGATCAAATCGCACGACCTGGGCATGAGCCGAAGCCGTGGCAGGAAGCAGCAGCACCGCCGCCAGCGCACCCATGAGCGCCGGGCGAAACCGGCGCAACTTTTGATTCAGTAGGCGGCGGGAGCGTCCGCCAGGGCCGGCGGGCGCTGGACCTCGGCCGGCGCCCGATTGATCCGGATGACCAGGCCGCAGGCGATCAGGCAGAGCAGCCCGGCGCTGATGAAGGTGACCTGGTAGTCGCCCAGCCAGGTCCGCAGAGCACCCGCGGCGAAGGCCGCCATGGCGGCTCCGAACTGGTGGGCGGCGAAGATCCAGCCGAAGACGACGGTGCCCCTCTGCTTTCCGAAGACGGCAGTCGCCAGCGCGACCGTCGGCGGCACGGTCGCGACCCAGTCGAGGCCGTAGAAGACGATGAAGACGATCAGCCCGAAAAAGCTGCTGCCCAGGACGAAGGGAAGGATCAGGAGAGAGAGCCCGCGCAGCCCGTAGTACCAGAAGAGGAGCCAGCGGCTGTCGAAACGGTCGGTCAGCCAGCCCGAGCAGACGGTGCCGACGATGTCGAAGATCCCGATCACCGCGAGCAGGCTGGCGGCGGTCACCTCGGCGATGCCATGGTCGATCGAGGCCGGGATCAGGTGAGTGCCGATGAGGCCGTTGGTGCTCGCGCCGCAGATGAAGAAGCTGCCCGCCAGCAGCCAGAAGGCCGAGGAGCGCGCGCCGAGCGCGAGCCCGTCCAGCGCGGTCCTGACCGGGTTGCCGGTCGCCGCCGGCGCGTCGGCCTCGGTGGCGCCGAGTGCCCGGAGCCCGACGTCGGCCGGCTTGTCGCGAAGCAGAATCGCGACCAGCGGGATGACGACGAGGATCGCCCCGGCGACCGTCAGCGAAGCCCACCGCCAGCCCACGCTCACCGCTTCCGAGGCGAGCACCGGGAGAAAGATCAGCTGCCCGGTGGCGCCGGCCGCGGTCAGGACGCCCACGACCAATCCGCGGCGGGCGACGAACCAGCGGTTGGCCACGACGGCGGCGAGCACGCTAGCCATGCAGCCGGTGCCGACGCCGACGACGATCCCCCAGAGCAGGTAGAGCTGCAACAGGCTCGTCATCACGGACGTCAGCGCGACGCCCGTCGCGATGGTGAGCAGGGCACCCATGACGACGCGCCGGATGCCGAACCGGGCCATGAAGGCGGCCGCGAACGGTCCGATGAGGCCGAAGAGGACGAGGTTGATGGAAACCGCGGCGGAGATCTCCGCCCGGTTCCAGCCGAACTCGTGCTGAAGCGGGACGATCAGGATCCCGGGCGTGGCCCGGGTGCCGGCCGACGCGAGCAGGGTCACGAAGGTGACGGCCGCCACAATCCAGGCGTAGTGGAGGCGGCTGCTCGTGGCGCGGGCGATCATGCCCTTCTCAAAACCGGCGCGCGGGGCCTCAATTCCATGGCGAGGCCTTAGGTTACCGGCCCCTCCGCCGCTTTATCTCGGGAGAAGGGGCCGGCGGAATACCTGGCCAGAGCTGGGCGGGCTCGGGCTCGGACTCGGGCTCGACGACCTTCCGGAGCTCGCCGGCCAGCAGCTGCATCGCCAGGCGGTCCTGGAGAGGACGCTGGATGTGACGGGGTCGAGCTTGCCCGACGCCGCGAGCTTGCGGGAAGGTTGGTTAAACTCCCCCAACCGTGGTCCTACACGACCGCTTCGATAAAAACAGCGTGGGCCTCCACTACCTTCGGTGGAACACCGAGTTGAGCGCCACGCCGCCGATCCTCCTGCTCCACGGGCTCAGCTCCAACGCCGCCTTCTGGGGTCGCCTCGCGGCGCAGCTGCCGGGGCGTCGGCTGATCGCCCTGGACCAGCGGGCGCACGGCGCTTCGGCAGCGCCCGAGACCGGCTACGAGCCCGCCACCCTTGCGGCCGACGCCGCCACCCTGGTCGAGGAGCTGGGGCTCGGCCGGGTCGTCGTCGCCGGGCATTCCTGGGGAGCCACGATCGCCCTCCAGCTGGCGGCCGACCGCCCCGACCTGGTCTCCGGGCTGGCGGTCGTCGACGGGCCGGTCAGGCCATGGAGCGAGACCGGCCTCAGCTGGGAGCAGGCGGAGAAGTTCATGCAGCCGCCACTGCCGCTCTACCGCGACCTGGAGCAGGCGGTCGGCGAAAGGCGCGCCGTGCTCAAGGCCGCCTGGGGCGACGACCTCGTCGACTTCGTCCGCGCCGGGCTTGTCGAGGACCCGGGCGGCCTGCGGCTTCCCCTGACGGCCGCCATCCGCCTCCAGATCCTCCGCGCGATGTACTTCCAGCCCTACGGCATCCTCTGGCCCCAGGTTCGCTGCCCGGTCCTCCTCGCACTCGCCACCGGGGGCGAGGAAAGCATGTTCGCCGACTTCAAGAAGAACTCCTCGGCGCTTATCGCCGAGCAGGTCCCAGGGACGGTCGTGCACTGGTATCGGTCCGGGCACGACGTCCCGATCGAGCGGCCGGTCGAGCTGGCTGCCGACCTGGAGCGCCTCTGCCTCCGTGCCGCGGTCGCCGACGTGACCGCCGACATCGGAGCCAGTGAAGGCGCCTGGGAGGTGCCGACCGGTTATCGGGACTGGACGGCCAAGGACCTGCTCGCGCACCTTTCCAGCACCCAGGCGGCACTGCCCGCGGTGGCCCGTTCCCGGGGAAACGAGGGTGCGACGGCAGCCGAGAAGTTCGACTCCGACCGGTGGAACGCGTCCCAGGTCCGGCGGCGCAAGGATCTCCCCCCGGAGGACCTGATCGCCGAGCTGAGGGCCGCGGCAGTCGAGCTGGATGGGGTGCTGGCGGAGCTGCCGCTGGACGAGCTCATCGGCAGCGGCCCCTACGCGGGCGAGACGGCCGCTTCGGCGCTGGGAAGCATGATCGACCACCAGCGCGACCACCTGGCCGAGCTCAGGCGCTCGCTGGCCGCTTCCCCGGGCTAGTGTCCTGGAACTACCGAGGGCCTGAAAAAGGTCGGCGAGAGACCGGAGGCAAGCCCGGCGCGAAGCGGCGCAGCCCTACGCTCGGGTGCCCCTTTTCAGCAGTCTGCTATGCGGCTTTCGCCTGCTCGACGAGCAGCTCGAGCACCGCTCGCTCGCACCCGTGGTCCGGCTGCCGGCAGGCGTCGATCATCCGGCCCGACCGGTAGCTCTCGATGACGGCGGGGTGGACGTAGCACTTGCGGCAGACCGACTGGGTGTTGCCGAGCTTGGCTGCCACCGACTTCACCGCCTCGACGAGGTTGCTGTCGGCATCCGCCTCCGACTCCGCGAGGCCGAGGCGCGCCAGCTCGCAGGCGGCGAGGACGGTGCCCGCCCAGGTCCGGAAATCCTTCGCGCTGAAGTCGTCGCCGGTTGTCTCGCGCAAATATTCGTTGACGTCGGCTGACTCGACCGTGCACGGCTCGCCCGCCTCGTCGAGGTAGCGGAACAGCTCGTGGCCGGGCAGCTCCGCGCAGCGCCGCACGATCGCCGCCAGCCGCCGATCGGTAACCGTCACGTCATGTTCCCGGCCGCTCTTGCCGGTGAACTTGAAGCGCACCACCTCGCCCCGGACGGCGACATGCTTTCGCCGCATCGTCGTCAGCCCGAAGCTCTCGTTGTCGCGCGCGTACTCGCTGTTGCCGACCCGGATGGAGCTGCTGTCGAGGAGCCGGACGACGACGGCGACGATCTTCTCCCTCGGCATCCCGGGCCGCGAGAGGTCGCGCTCGACCCGCCTGCGGAGCCGGGGAAGCGCTTTGCCGAACTCGATCATCCGGCCGTATTTGGTCTCGTCGCGAACCTCCCGCCAGCGGCTGTGATAGCGGTACTGCTTGCGGCCTTTCGCGTCGCGGCCGGTGGCCTGGATATGGCCGAGAGGGCTCGGGCAGATCCAGACGTCGGTCCAGGCGGGCGGGATGGCGAGCGAGCGGATCCGGTTGAGGCGCTCCATCTGGCCGACGGCCCCGCCGTCCGGGCCCTGGTAGCTGAAGCCCTTCCCGGCTCGCTTGCGGTGGATCCCGGGCGAACTGTCACTGACGTACCGGAGGCCGGCCGCACGGGCCGCCTCGACCTCGTCATCCAGTTCCGCCGCTGCCGCCCGCGGGTAGATCGCGACTGCCATTGTCTTTTCCGATGACTATGCTACAGCGTTGCTATAACTTTTAGACTTCTTCTGGAATTAGGATCGGTTCTCGCGCGGGAAGCCGCGGCCAGAACCTCCGGAGGTCTGGAAGGCGGCCGAGCCAGGCGGCGAGCAGCAGCACGGTACCGTCGATCACGCAGTAACCTCCGGCGATCACGGAAGGCGGGTTCCCGGCTGGGAAGAGCAGGTACGGCGCGGTGGCAGCCCAGCGCCAGTTGCCGAAGCCGGTGCCGAAGATCTCCAGCAGCGAGGTGCAGAAGAAGATCGCGGCGAAGACGCCGGCGCGCGGCGAGCGGAGGATGAACAAGGCGAAGAGCGGCAGACAGAGCGCGCCGAGCACATCGACCCGCCCCGTAACCAAGGGCAGCCAGGTGAGCCCGGAGATCGCCCAGACCGTGGCCAGTGCGAGGGCGATGCGGGTCACCATCCGCCCGTGGCGGACGAAGAGCGGCGTGCGGGTCGCGGTCAGGCCGAAGAGGTAGACGAGGCCGTGACCGGGTGGCACATAGAGGGGGATGTTGTGGAACTGGTAGCGGTAAAGGCCCCAGATCAGCCACCCGAAGATCTCGAACCCCGTCGCGACGACCACCAGGAGCCAGACCTGG
>DATCPJ010000194.1:0-4542 GCA_036570145.1 Candidatus Dormiibacterota bacterium | reverse complement strand
CCTCACGGAACGGGCAGGCCGAGCGGTATCAGCCCGGCTTCGATCCGCTCCCGGTCGGGCTCCAGGAAGGGCGGCAGCGCAAGGCGCTCGCCCAGGTGTTCCTCGGGCTCGTCGGCAGCGAATCCTGGACCGTCGGTGGCGATCTCGAAAAGCACGCCACCCGGCTCCCGGAAGTAGATCGACTTGAAATAGAAGCGATCGATCACCGGGGTGGGCCGGAGGCCGGCGCCCGCGATGTGCTCGCGCCAGCTCGAGTGCGTCTGGTCGTCGGGCACCCGGAAGGCGACGTGGTGCACGCCGCCGCGGCCCTGCTGGGCGGGACCCACCTGGGTCGGGATGGAGAGGATGACCTCGGCGCCCGGACCGCCCGGTCCGACCTCGAAGAAGTGCTCCACTCCGCCACCGGGTAGCTCCCGCTCGCCGGTTGCGCGAAAGCCCATCGCGCCGACCAGCACGTCGACCGTGGCTTGGGGGCGAAGGCTGGTCAGGGTGACGCCGTGGAGGCCCTTGACCTGGTGCTCGGCCGGCACCGGGCTGGCCGACCAGGGCGGCCCGCCCGGCGCGCCGCCGTCGGCCACCAGCTCGAGCCGCTGGCCCTCGGGGTCCGCGAATGGCAGGTAGGCGCGGTCATTTCTCTGCGCGATCTCGCCGTGGGTGACGCCTTCGGCGTCGAACCGCGTCTGCCACCAATCGAGTGCAGCCCTATCGCCGACCCGGAGGGCGATCGGAGCGATGCTCCCCGCGCCGGGTCCGTTGGGCGGCGTGTTGGGCCAGTCGAAGAAGGTCAGGTCGGTCCCCGGGCTTCCTTTCGCGTCGGCGTAGAAGAGGTGGTAGGCGGAGACGTCGTCCTGGTTGACCGTCTTCTTGACCAACCGCATGCCGAGCGTCTTCGTGTAGAAGGCCAGGTTGAGGGGGGCGTCGCCGGTGATCGCGGTCACGTGGTGGAGTCCGCCGAGTGGTTTCATCGTTTATTGCAACCGCAAACGTCGGGCGGCCATTTCGCTCTCACCACATTTCGCCGCCGCCGGCGAGGACATAGATGATCGGGCCCACACCCCAGATGAAGGTCACCAGGATCCAGACCAGCTTCTCCACCCCGGTCAGGTTCGTCCGTCCGACGATGTTGATCACGCAGAGCACCCAGGCGATCGGGTGCAGGAAGATCGCCAGCAGGATCTCGATCAGTAACTTCATATCCCTATTACGGACCGTCGCGCCCGCCGTTACAAGCACCCGGTGGGGTTTGAAGTCGGGTCGGTGTAATAGGCTTCCGGCTTGTATTGCAAGGATCATCGGTCGACCTTCTCTCGACGATCGGCATCTGCATCGCGGCGGCGGCCCTTCTCGCCCTCGTCGGCTGGCGCCTCCGCCAGCCGCTGATCCTCGCCTACCTCCTGACCGGGGTCATCATCGGCCCCCACCTGCTGAATTTCGTGGGCGACCCGGCGAGCATCTCGACGGTGGCCGAGATCGGGCTGATCCTCCTCCTCTTCATCATCGGCCTCGAGATCGATCTCAAGAAGCTGGCTTCGGCGGGCGCGCCGGTCCTGCTCACCGGCGGTCTGCAGGTGCCCATCTGCATCGCGCTCGGCCTCGGCTTCTTCTACGCCCTCGGGTTCCGCAGCCACAGGGGCGACTACGCGCTCCTCTACCTGGCTGCGACGATGAGCCTCAGCAGCACGCTGGTCGTTGTCAAGCTGCTCTACGACAAGTTCGAGATCGACACGCTTCCGGGCCGGATCACGCTCGGCGTCCTCGTTATCCAGGACCTCTGGGCGGTGGGCATGCTGGCCGTCCAGCCAAACCTGGAAAGCCCCACGCTGCTGCCCCTAGCACTGAGCCTCCTGAAGGGCGCGGCGCTCGTCCTGACCGGCCTGGTGGTTGCCAAGAACCTGCTCCCGCACCTCTTCCGGGCAGTTGCCAAAGCGCCCGAGCTGGTGCTCGTCAGCGCACTCGCCTGGTGCTTCTTCCTGGCCGCGATCGCCAGCCTGATCGGCCTCTCCCGTGAGATGGGCGCGCTGATCGCCGGGATCAGCCTCTCGACCTTTCCCTACAGCCTCGACGTGATCGCCAAGGCCACCAGCATCCGCGACTTCTTCGTGACCCTCTTCTTCGTGGCGCTCGGTATGCAGATCCCGGTGCCTTCCCTCCGTGTCGTCCTGTTGGCCCTGGCCGCCTCCGCTTTCCTGATCCTGAGCCGGCTTGTCGTCGTGCCGCCCATCCTCTACGCGCTGCGGCTCGGCCACCGGACGAGCCTGATCCCGGCCATCAACCTCGCCAACATCAGCGAGTTCTCGATCGTGATCGCCTCACTCGGCCTGGTGCGCCACCAGATCGGTCCCGACCTTGTGACGATCGTGATCCTCACCTTTGCCATCACGTCGGTCGTCTCGACCTACATGATCAACTCGAACCACGCCGTCCAACAGACGTTGGCGTGGGGCCTCAAGCGGATCGGGCTGCGCGACCTCGACGCCACGACCGTGGCCGTGGAGGAGGCGGATGACAAGCCTCACTCGCTTGTCTTCCTCGGCTTCTTCCGCGACGCCAGCTCGATCCTCTACGAGTTCGAGAGGGGCGCCGACGTGGCGACGGGCAAGGGCAGGGACTTCCTGTCCGAGGTCATGGTCATCGACTTCAACCCACGCGTCATCCAGGAGCTTCGGCGGCGGGGCATCGCCTGCACCTACGGCGACATCGCCCACGTCGACACCCTCCACCACGCCGGCGTCGAGCAGGCGGACCTGGTCATCTCCAGCATCACCGACGACATCCTCCGCGGGACGACCAACCTAAGGTTGATGCGCAACATCCGGCGCCTCAACCCGAATGCGAAGGTGGTCGTGACGACGGAGCACGTGAAGCAGGCTTTGGAGCTCTACGAGGAGGGAGCCGACTTCGTGTACATGCCCCGGCTCTATTCGGCCAAGGAGATCGCCGCGATCCTGAAGAAGAGTCTCCGTTCGGGCTTTCCGACCGACCGCCTGGATGCCATGGCGGTGCTCCGGGCGCGCCACGAAGTCCTCGACTGAAGCTCGCTTGATCCACCGCAGAGCCGCCGGCTGGTGGGAGCTCCCCGCCGCCACGGCAGCCGGGATCACCGGTCTCCTGCTGCGCCTTCACGAGTACCGCACGGTCCCCTACACGGCTCCCAACCCGGACGAGTGGAACTGGGCCTGGGCGGGACTGAGCCAGCTGCTCGGGATGCCCTCCACGGGGTGGTCTCTCTTCTGGCGGGCTTACCCCGCGGCGGTGCGGGCGGCGCCGCCACCTCCGTTCAACGAGCCGCTCGTCCATCCCTACATCGACGCACCGCCGCTCTTCAGCTGGCTGGTCGGCGCGGTGGACTGGCTGGACGGGGACCGGACACTGGCCGATGCCATCCACGACCCGGGACCCCGGCTGCTGGGCATCGGACTGAGCATCGTCGCGCTGCTCCTGGCTTACCTTCTCGGCCGGCTCGTCATCGGTATCTGGCCCGCGCTGGTCGGCCTCTGGCTGATGGCCACAGCGCCAATACCGGTTCTCCTCGACCGGCTGGTCGCCGCCGAGCAGCTGCTCGCCGTCCTGCTCCTGGCCGCCCTCCTTGCCGTCCTCCACCTCCGGCGGGATCCCGGCGACCGGCGCTGGCTCGCGCTGCTCCTGGCCTGCTGCCTGCTGGCTCCCGGCGTCAAGACGCCCGGGCTTGTGATCGGCGTTTCGGCGGCCCTCCTCTTCGCGGCCCGGCGGCAGTTCCGGCTGGCGGCCCTGGCCGGCGGGATCGCCCTGGCCGGCGAGCTTGCCGTGCTCGCCTACACGGCGAGCCTCGATTGGAACAGCTACGCCGCCGAGGTCCGCAGCCGAGCCGGCCAGCTGAGCGGGCTGACCGCCTACCGGTTCATCACCAGCACGACCGGTTTCGACGGCCAGCAGGCCCTGGATGGGTGGTGGCTGCTGGGTTGGCTCGGGCTCGCCGAGGTCATCGGCAGGCGGCGCGGCGAGTGGGACCTGCTCACCCTTCCGGCGATCGTCTACCTGCTGCTGATGCTGGGCCTCGCCGCCGGGTACAGCGGCGGCTACGGGTGGTACCGGATCACGATCATCCCGATCGTCTATCTGTTCGCCGGCCGCTTCCTCTGGCTCGCCGCCTCAGAGCTCTCCTGGCCGAGGCTCGCCATCGCGGCGGTGCTCGCCATCGCCACCGCTGCCAACTGGGCGGCGCCACTGCACCTCAAGTTCGATGCGCCGCTGCTTGGCGGCGTCGTGCTGCTCGCGGTGCTCCCGGCGCTGGTTGTGATGGTGCGGCCGGACGCCCGCTCCTGGGCGCGCTCGGGGGCCTACGCATTACTGGCGGTGCTGATCCCGGTGGGCCTGGTGGAGGTGGCCAACCTGGGGGCTATCTACGGGCACTTCTGAAGGGAATCACCCTCCCCGCTCACAGGGAGGGGGGGTGGGGCCACCGAGCCGGGCACTCCCCCGAGATTGCCTCCATCACGTCCTCAACCTGCAACCGCTCGTTATCTGCACGTAATCGGCGTTCTAACGGCTGCTTTCTGACGGGGC
>DATCPJ010000193.1:0-1678 GCA_036570145.1 Candidatus Dormiibacterota bacterium | reverse complement strand
GGTCCCGTTCGCGCTGAAGCAGACGTGGTAGTCGAGGCCGTCAGGCGGCCAGTTGCCCTGGGCCTCGAGCTTGCCGACGCCCTCGTCGTACTGCTCAGCGGTCAGGGCCGATGGGGTCCAGCGGACCAACATGCTCATTGCTCCGCCTGGTTATGGGTTCCGCGCGACTCTATCCCGCGATCCGCCCGGTCGCCATGCGCAATCATCTGCTTGTGACGAAAGCAACGATCAGGGACTACGAGCCGGGCGACCTCGGTCGGGTCTTGGATCTGTGGGGCCGAGCCGACGAGTCCGGGGAGGCCGGTGGGCTGACCCTCGACCAGGCGGTCGATCTGATGACCTCGGGTCCCGCCGCCACCGTCGTGGCGGAAATCGAAGGGGACATCGTGGGCAGCGTGATCGGGAGCTCCTCCGCGGCAATAGGCTGGGTGCATCGCCTCACCCTGCTGCCCGGCCTCTCCGAGGAGGCAGCGCTCGCAGACGGGCTGCTCGCCCGGATCGAGCAGGTGCTTGCCGGGCGGGGAGTGCGACGCTTGGGCGCGCTCGTGACCGACGGCGAACGAAGCCGCGAGCACCTCGAGCGCTGGGACTACCGGCCTACCGACGTCGGCTATCTGGAGCGCCCGGTCGCCGCGACCACGTCGGTCCCCACCGACCTCGCGGCGGTCTGGGGCCGGAGGATCAACCCGGGCCTCTGGAGTGAGCTGAAGGGCATGGAGGACGCCAAGCAGATCATCGAGCGCCGGGTCATTCTCCCGCTCGAGGAGCCGGCGCTCGCCGCCCGGCACTCGGTCGCCCCACCGCGCGCGATCGTCCTCTTCGGTCCGCCTGGGACCGGCAAGACGACGTTCGCCAAAGGCATCGCCTCACGGCTCGGCTGGCCCTTCGTTGAAATCCAGCCCAGTGAGGTGGCCGAGGAAGGAGCCGACCGCACCGCGACGCTGCTCGCCGCGGCTTTCGACCGCATCCTCGAGCTGAGTGCGGCCGTCGTGTTCGTCGACGAGGTCGAGGATCTGGCGTCGACCCGCCACGCCGAGCGCCGGGTCAGCCCGAGCGTGACCAACGAATTCCTGAAGCAGATACCGAGGCTCCGCGAGGCGCCGGAGCACCTGCTGGTCTGCGCCACGAATTGGGTCGGCCGCCTCGACCCGGCCTTTCTGCGGCCGGGGCGGTTCGACTATGTGCTCCCGGTCGACCCGCCGGACCCTGCCGCGCGGCAGGCGATCTGGGGTCGCTACTGCGAGGAGATAACCGACCGTGACATCGATCTGTCCGCGCTGGTGAAGGCAAGCGAGTTCTTCACGCCCGCGGACATCGAGTTTGCTGCCCACAAGGCGGCGCAGGCGGCTTTCGAGCGCGAGCACTTCGGCGAGGGCAGCCATCGAGCCACCACCGACGACTTCCTTGCCGCGATCATCCAGACGCGACCCACCCTGTCGAGGGAGCTCGTGGACCGCTTCGAGGAAGACACAAACCGCTTCGCGCGCTACTGATCCGGCTCGGACTCCAATCAAGGCCCACGCCCGAGATCCGGATCGTTCGGTCGTTGCCTGGGCCTTCCAAGCGCTCGCTTCTGCTCTACAAAGCATCAGTCGGCGGCCCTTCGCTCAAGCCTCTGCCGGCTTCTGCTCGGGACGATTGGCGACAGCCCCGTGGGCTACCGTCATTTGTTTGGGCC
>DATCPJ010000192.1:0-6359 GCA_036570145.1 Candidatus Dormiibacterota bacterium | reverse complement strand
AGGTGGCACAGCCCGCGACCTCGCCGGCAACCTGCTCGAGCCGCAGGGCCTCGGCTTTGACAGCGCCGGCAACGTCCTCGTCAGCGAGACGGCGGCCGGCCGGCTCGACGTCTTCATCCGGACCTTCAAGCTGGTACCGTTCGGCGGCCGGCCGGCGCCCGGCCAGCCGGTCTGTCTGACCGTCTTCCGCTCCCCCGGCTTCACGGGCGACGTGCAGCTCACCGCCGGCAGCGGCGTCGAGATCGTGAGGCAACCCGGGACCGGGGAGGTCGGAGAGGTGCTAATCCAGCCTTCAGCCGGCTGTGCGAAGGTGGGCTGTGCGGTAACCGCGACGAGCGGCGGCCTGGCCGACACGACCTGGATCACCTGGATTACCGGCTGAACTCGCCGGGTATATAGGAAGACGGAAATCATGAGTCAGCTTCCCGGCCAGTACCCCGGGCCCGAGGAGCGGGGTCCCGAGTTGCCGTCGCCGCCCATCATCTACGGCGACCTGCACCAGCCCTCCCAGCTCCCACCGCCTCCGTCGTATGCCTACGGACCGGCACAGCCGGCGCAGCAGCACGGGCCGCAACCTCAGGCCCGGCGCGGGTTCCTCGGTTGGCTCGCCGCTCTCGGCGTGTTCATCCTCGGCTACGCGAAGTACGCCTTCCTGCTGATCAAGGGTGTCCCCGCGCTGCTCACGCTCAGCTCTCTCTTCCTGAGCTTCGGGCTCTACGCCTGGTTCCGGGGACCGGCGTTTGGCGCGGCGCTGGTGATCATGATCCTGGTTCACGAGATGGGCCATGTCGTCGAGATCCGGCGCCAGGGCATGAAGGCGACGGCACCGATCTTCATCCCCTTCCTGGGAGCTGCCATCTTCCAGCGGTCGCATCCCCAGGATGCGCTCCGCCAGGCTCAGATAGGGATCGCCGGCCCGCTGGCAGGCACCGCCGGAGCGACCCTTGCCTACGTTTTATACGGCTACACCCACTGGGACGTCCTGGCACTGGCCGCCACGCTCGGCTTCTTCCTGAACCTGTTCAATCTCATTCCGATCGGAATGCTCGACGGCGGCTGGATCCTCGCCCCCGTCTCAAAGTGGTTCCAGGTGGTTGGAATGACGCTGATGGTTGCGACGGTTTTCTTCCTTGGGTTCAGCCCCATCCTTTTCATCATCGTGCTCTTCAGCCTGCCGACGATCCTGGCTCGCTTCCGCAACGCTGACGATCCCTACTTCAAGGCGATATCGCAAACCGGCCGCTGGGCGATGGGCGCCGCCTGGCTGGCCCTTGTCATCTACCTCGGTTTCGCGCTCGTCACGTCGCAGGCGCAACTGGCGCCCATCCTTCAGCAGTACGGCTACTAAGCTAGAATCCACCGTTCGGAGAACCAAGAAATGAGAACCCAGATCCATCCCACTTTCCACGAGGACGCGGTCGTCACCTGCGTGTGCGGGAACACGTTCACGACCGGGTCGGTGCGCAAGGAGCTCAAGACCGAGATCTGCTCCGCCTGCCATCCCTTCTTCACGGGCCAGCAGCGCATCGTCGACACCGGCGGCCAGGTCGAGCGCTTCAACAAGCGGGCGGCAAAGGTAGCGGCGAGCACCGGCGCTCGCTAGAGAGCACCTGGTGCCTCTAGCCGACGAACCAGAGGTCAAGGAGGCCCCTGCCGCCCGTGGGGAGAAGACTCCAGGGGCCCCCGCGAAATCGACAGATTTCGTGGGGAAGAAGGAGAAGTTCTTCTACGGAGGGCAGGCGGTGATCGAAGGCGTGATGATGCGCGGCCCGCATCACTACGCCGTCGCCGTTCGGGACCCGCAGTCGAAGGAGATCATCGTCGACCGCGGGGAGTTGAAGTCGGCGATCTACACCAGCCCCTTCTGGAAGCTTCCCTTCATCCGGGGCCTGGCGCTGATGGGCGAGACGATCCACCTCGGGATGAAGTCCCTGATCTGGTCGGTGAACGTCAACGCCGGCGCGAACGACGTCAAGATCGGCAAGCGGGAGATCTCGATCTCGGTCGCGACCTCGGCCGTCTTCGGGCTCCTGATCTTCATCGTGCTGCCGCTGGTGGCGACCGGGTTCGCGGTCCACAAGAGCGGCTCGCTCCTCTTCGCGCTGGTCGAGGGCGTGATCCGGGTGGGCCTGATCCTCGGCTACCTGATCCTGATCGGGCTGATCCCCGATGTCCGCCGCGTCTTCCAGTACCACGGGGCGGAGCACAAGACGATCAACGCGTTCGAGTCGGAGTGGCCGCTCGACGTCAGCAACATCCGGCGGGCGTCGCTCCTCCATCCCCGCTGCGGGACCGGCTTCCTGCTCGTGGTGCTGGTGGTGAGCGTCATCCTCTTCTCCCTGGTCGCGCTGTTCCATCCCAACTGGCCGGTGCTGATTCTCAGCCGGCTGATCGGGATCCCGGTCATCGCCGGCGTCTCGGTGGAGGCGATCCGCTACATGGCGCGACACCGCTCCAACCCGGTCGTCGGGGTGCTCCTGCTGCCGGTCCTGGCAACCCAGAAGTTCACGACGCGGGAGCCGAGCGACGACATGCTGGAGGTCGCCCTGGCCGCCTTCAACGCCGCCCGGGAGGGCGAGGAGGCCGCGGCGGCTTGATCGACCGGCTGGAGTCGATCTCCCGCCACTACGCCGAGCTCGAGTCGGAGCTGGCGCGGCCCGAGGTGGTGGCCGAGCACGAACAGGTCACCAAGCTGGCGCGGGAGCTGGCGAGCATGCGCGACATCGTCGAGGCGTACCGCGAGTACCGCGAGGCCGAGAAGGCGCACCAGGAGGCACGTGAGCTGCTCCACGCCGAGAAGGACCCCGAGATGCAGGAGTACCTGCGCGCCGAGGAGGCGACCACCGCGGCCCGGATCGAGGAGCTCAACGAGCGGCTGAAGGTCCTCCTCCTGCCCAAGGACCCCAACGACGACCGCGACGTGATCGTCGAGATCCAGGGCGCCGAAGGCGGCGACGAGGCCGAGCTCTTCGCGCGCGACCTGTTCGAGATGTACACCAAGTTCGCGGCCAGGAAGGGCTGGAAGGTGGACATCATCGACGCCAAGGAGTCGGGCATCGGCGGCTTCAGCAAGGTCGAGTTCGAGGTAAAGGGCCAGGGCGCCTATTCCCAGCTGAAGTTCGAGGGCGGCGTCCACCGCGTCCAGCGGGTGCCCAAGACGGAATCGCAGGGGCGGCTGCACACCTCGGCCGCGACGGTCGCCGTGATGCCGGAAGCGGACGCGGTCGAGGTCGAGCTGCCCGAGAAGGACATCAAGGTCGAGACGTCCACCTCGACCGGCCCTGGAGGCCAGAGCGTCAACACGACCTACTCGGCGATCCGGATCACCCACCTGCCGACCGGGATGGTCGTCTCCATCCAGGACGAGAAGTCGCAGCTCAAGAACCGTGACAAGGCGATGAAGGTGCTCCGGGCAAGGCTCTACGAGCGCAAGCTGGCCGAGCAGCACGCCGAGCAGGACGCGCAGCGGCGGACCATGGTCCGGACCGGGAGTCGCTCGGAGAAGATCCGCACCTACAACTTCAAGGAGAACCGGGTCACCGACCACCGGATCAACCTCGACCTCTACAAGCTCGATCGCGTCATGCAGGGCGAGCTGGAGGAGATCGTCGACGCCCTCATCAGCGCCGAGCGCGCCGCGCAGCTGAGCGGCGACGAGAGCAACGGCCGCGGGGCCGCTTGACCCTCCTCGAGGTCCTCCGGAGAGCCGCCGGGTACCTCGAGTCGCACGGTTCCGAGTCGCCCCGGCTTGACGCGGAGGTGCTCCTCGCCCACGTTCTCGGCATCCGCCGCCTCGACCTCTACCTGCAGTTCGACAGGCCGCTCGAGGAATCGCAGCTGGCGCCTTACCGGGAGCTGACCGGGCGCCGCGGAAAGGGTGAGCCGGTCGCCTACCTGACCGGTCATCGGGAGTTCATGGCCCTCGACTTCACGGTGACGCACGACGTCCTGGTGCCCAACCCGGACACCGAGGTGCTCGTCCAGCGGGCCGTGGAGTGGGGGCGGCTCCGAGGGGGAGGCGGGCTTCGCTTCGCCGACGTCGGGACGGGCTCCGGCTGCATCGCGGTCGCGGTCGCCCATTACCTCCCCGAGGCCACGGTTGACGCGACGGATATCAGCGGGGCGGCGCTCGCGGTCGCGGCCGAGAATGCTGATCGGCTGGGGGTGGGGGACCGGGTCCGGTTCCTGGCGGGCGACCTCGCCGAGCCGCTGACCGGGCCATATGACGCACTGCTGGCCAACCTTCCCTACGTGGTGGAGGGGACCGCTCTGCCCGCCGCGGTCACAGCTCAGCCCGGGATCGCCCTCTTCGGCGGCTCGATGCTCGTCAACCGCCTGCTCGAGGCGGCTCCGACGTTGCTCGCTCCGGGAGGGATCGCACTGCTCGAGATCGACCCCGCCATCACCGCCGACCTGAAGGTGGCGGGCTTTGCCGGTTGGAAGCTGCTCAAGGACCTCGGCGGCCATGAACGGGTGCTCGAAGCATGGATCTAGCTTCGGCTGTTGCCGCCCTGAGGGCCGGGGGCGTCATCGCTTTCCCAACCGACACCGTCTACGGCCTCGCCGTCCTGCCCGGTGGCGAGTCGAAGATCGATGCGCTGAAGGGCCGTCCCGCAGAGCTTCCCCTGATCCTGATGGTCGCCGAGCCGGCCCAGGCGGAGGCTTTCGTCGCTGTCGACCGGCGCGCCCGCTGGTACATGGAGCGCTGGTGGCCGGGGCCGCTGACGCTGGTACTGCCGGCGGGGGAGGGGACGCTCGGGGTCCGGATCCCCGACCACCCGCTGGCCCTGGAGCTGCTGCGCGTCGCCGGACCGCTTTTCACGACGAGCGCGAACCGGCATGGTGAGGCGCCCGCGATGACGGCGGAGGAAGCGTCCCGGCTGTCGGGCCTGGCGGGCGTCCTGGACGGCGGCCGGGCCCCGGGCGGTGAACCGTCGACCGTGATCGCGCTGCTGCCGGGCCAGGAGCTGACCGTCATCCGGGAGGGGGCGATCAGCTCCCACCTCCTGGGCGACGACGAACATCTCTAGGCAGACCCCTCCCCACCCTGTGTGTGAGGGAAGGGTTGGCGCACCCCGTGGCCTATGGGCTCGAGCGGGGCTGCAATGAGGCCTGTCGGGTGGCTCCACCCTGCCCTCCCCGCCCGCGGGGAGGGGGACAAACCGACTAATCGGTTGGGCACGATCAGGCCGAGCCAGCTGCCTCGCACGCCCACTTAAGTCGGCGAAGAGAGTCCTCCACTCCCGGTTCCAGGCGTGGTCCGATCAGCATCGTCAGCAACCGTCCCCGCCACCCGGGCGGGAAGGTGAAGTCTCAACCGAACTGCAGTCGCGTCGTCCGCTCGTCGATGGGGGCACAGGTGATCGTCGTCCGCTCCTTGACTCCGAACGGCAGGGCCACGTCGAAGGCGACCTCGCGTCTGGCCGGGTCGATAGTTTCGATTCGCAGGCGGACCTTGAAGGTGAGACCCAGCTCGCGCGTGTCCGCCTCCATCACCTGGCCGGGCAGCGCGGGTCCGGGCGGGTCGAAGCGCGTGAACCGGGCGTCCGCCCACTCGCCGTAGTGCTCGCTGTCCAGCAGCACCGCCCAGACTCGATCCACCGGAGCGTTTACCACCCCGGCCGGGCAAACGCTGATCGCCGCACCCATGCCGTCGCCAGCCTACGAGGGATAGGCTTGTCGTGTGATCGAGACGACCCTCAACCTCCGCGCCCTGGAGAAGGCCGACCCCACCGTCGCCGCTCTCATCCACAAGGAATATCGCCGCCAGAGCGACACCCTCGAGCTGATCCCGAGCGAGAACCTCGCCAGCGCCCCGATCCTGGAGGCGTTGGGCACCCTGCTGACCAACAAGTACGCCGAGGGCTATCCCGGCAAGCGTTATTACGGCGGCTGCGAGGTCATGGACGAGATCGAGCTGCTCGCCATCGAGCGCGCCAAGCAGCTGTTCGGCGCCGAGCACGTCAACGTCCAGCCGCACGCCGGCAGTCAGGCCAACATGGCGGTCTACTTCGCCGTCTGCCAGCCCGGCGACCGGGTCATGGGCATGGACCTCGACCAGGGCGGTCACCTGACCCACGGCAGCCCCGCGAACTTCAGCGGCAAGCTCTACGAGATCCACTCCTACGGCGTCGACCGGGAGACCGAGCTGATCGATTATGACGTCGTCCAGAAGCGGGCCGAAGAGGTCCGCCCGAAGATGCTGATGGTGGGCTACAGCGCCTATCCGAGGATCATCGACTTCGCCCGGATGCGGCAGATCGCGGACAGTGTCGGAGCGACCATGGTCACCGACATGGCGCACTTCGCCGGCCTCGCCGCCGGCGGTGTCTACCCCAGCCCGGTTCCGCACAGCGCGA